>JAADGQ010000162.1 GCA_013152295.1 Gammaproteobacteria bacterium
TTGCCGATCCAACTTATATTAATGCCAATCTTGGCGCAGTAATGCCGAAGTATGTGTCAGTGCAACCTGGCATTATTCCTATCGCTTCGCATTAGCGTTTAGTTGCAGGTGGCTTTCGCTACCAGCGCTATTTTCTCAAAAAAACTTAGGGCTTAAAGCAAGGAGTGTCAATGATGATAGCAGGCAGTAGATTGCGGATAGTTTTGTTCTTAGGCGTATTACTTTTCGGTTTTTCGGGCAGTGTGTTAGCGGATTTTTCCGATTTGAACAACGCCTTTGGCGAGAGTAGCTATGAACGTCAGCAGCGCCAAGCGCAAAAAGGGTTTGAAGATTTTGACGCTGAATTTGGTGAAGAATCTGATGATGTTTCCGCAAACACAGAACCAAAAAGAGCAGCGCCACAGGAGGCTGTTAAGCCTGCGTCGGTGATCGTGGTAGTGCCTGTCGTGGCACCTGAACCTCGCAAAAGAGCACCTAAAATAGAGCCTGTTTTGTTACCCAGGCAGACGATGGAAAAGAGCGGTTTGACTTTCGACCTGAAAAGCTGTCGTCAGGTCGAAAAAACACTCAATTGTGGATTTATGATCACCAGTAATAGCTTTGATAGATCTGTGACGGTGTGGTTGTCCGGTAGTAATGGTAGTCGAATGCTCGATAATGCCGGCAATGAATACAGCGTTAGCTCAATAGCTATCGGCAGCAAAAAATCAGAGAACTGGTATCTGAGTACAACTTTGGTTTCCGATATTCCTACAAAAGCAAATTTGCGTTTCACGAACATTTCAAGTGAAGCGTCTAGCCTTGCGGTGCTGCAAGTGCAAGGTCATGCCTCGAGAGGGCAAGGCAAGGATCATTTCGACCTGAAGTTCAGGGATGTAGCTATCGAATAATCAATGACAGTTTAGTTGCAGTGCGTCGCCAAGTAAATTTTTACCTGGGCAGGCCGCGTGTTTTAGCGGCTAAATTAATAACACAACGACGGGTGTTGCAATTAAAATTGACGGGGTGTGCGCCCTCACCTATCATTTTTCCTTCTGTGGGTATAGGGACTTTTTACACATTCGTGTAGCTTTTCGTGCTAGAAGCGCAAATATCGAGGGAATAAATGGCCAGACGGAGTGATCATACGCGGGAAGAGATCAAAGAGATGGCGATCATTGCTGCTGAAACGATCGTTGGCAGGGAGGGTTATAAGGGCCTCAGCGCACGCAAGGTGGCTGCGGATATCGGCTACACAGTGGGTACGCTGTATCTGGTCTTCGAAAACCTCAATGATCTGATTATTCAGGTGAATGACAGAACGCTAGCCGAATTGAACGAAGCCATGAAAGCATCGATCGACGGGCTCGACGGTGCGCAGGAGCGGGTTTTAGCGCTGAGTCGAGCCTATATCGACTTCGCTACTCATCGCACTCATCGCTGGCGAATGATTTATGAGCACATCCATCCGGACAATACGGCGTTGCCTGATTGGTACCGTCGGCGGATTGAGTCGATGTTTGAGCCGGTGGGGCGTGAAATTGCCGTGATGATGCCGGAGGCAGCTCCGGTGGCGTGTAGAAAGGCGACACATGCGCTGTGGTGTGGTGTGCACGGTATCTGTATCTTGGGTCTGACCGGCAAGCTGGATGTCGCTGGTGCCGACTCGGTGCGGGTGATGGTCGACCTGTTGGTGGAGAATTACCTGCGCGGTTTGTTGAAAGAGCGTTGCTGAACTCTATTTCTGACAAGCATTAATATGGCTCAGTGTCGCGGCAGGAGGGAGGTGCCATGGCATCAGTAAAGCTGTTGCTGCGGTGGCTGTTTCGTGTGTTGTATCGTGTCGAAGTGAAGGGCCTTGAGCATTATACGGCGGCGGGCAAGCGCGTATTGATAATCGCTAACCATACCTCTTACCTGGATGGTCTGCTATTGGGTCTCTTTCTCCCCGACAGGCCGACGTTTGCCATCGACACGCAAGTGGCCCAGAGCTGGTACATGCGCGCCGTCAGCTCTCTGGTTGATGTGTTTCCGATGGACCCGGCTAATCCGCTCTCCACCAAATCGCTCATCAAGTATCTGCAACAAGATCGCAAAGCGGTGATCTTCCCTGAGGGGCGCATCACCGTGACCGGCGCATTGATGAAGATCTATCAGGGGCCGGGATTGGTGGCAGACCGCTCGGGTGCACAGGTGTTGCCGGTGCGTATTGACGGTGCCCAATACACGCCCTTTTCTCATCTGCGCGGACGCGTGCGCTTGCGCTGGTTTCCCCGCATTACGCTGACGTTGTTGCCGCCACAACGCATAGCGTTGCCTGCCGGTAGCAGTGGGCGTGATCGACGCAATGTCGTTGGTCAGATGCTGGCCGACATCATGAGTGAAATGGTGTTTGCGACCAGTAACCGCCAGTGCACGCTGTTCGACGAGTTACTGGATGCGCGTCGGGCGCATGGTGGAGGCCATCTCATCGTTGAAGATATGGCGCGTACGCCGCTGAGCTACAATCAGTTGATCAGCCGCTGCTTTATTCTTGGCAGAGCCGTCTACTCCGAGACGCGACGTGGCGAGCATGTTGGCATTATGATGCCCAGTGCGGTGAGCACTGTGTGTCTCTTTTTCGGGTTACACATCCATGGCCGCGTGCCGGCGATGCTCAACTTCAGTGCGGGCATTCAGAGTTTGCTATCTGCCGTCGAGACTGCGGGTATCGAGACGGTTTATACCTCCCGCCGCTTTATCGAGACGGCTAATCTGCAAGCGGTTGCCGAGCAGCTCGATGAGCATGTCAAGCTGCGCTATCTGGAGGATGTGGGCGCGACGATCTCGTTTGCCGACAAATTGCGCGGAGTGATCAAGGGGCGCTGTGCCTCGCTGTTCTATAACGAGCATGACAAGCCGCGCGCCGACGATGCGGCGGTAGTGCTGTTTACATCGGGCTCGGAGGGTACTCCTAAGGGAGTGGTGCTCTCGCACGCAAACCTGTTAGCCAATGGTGCTCAGCTGGCCACACGTCTGGACTTCAGTGCGCAGGACACGGTCCTCAACGTGTTGCCAGTGTTTCACTCTTTCGGGCTCTCCGCAGGAACCTTGTTGCCGTTGGTATTGGGGATGCGCGTCTTCTTCTATCCGTCACCATTGCACTACCGGGTCATTCCCGAGATTGCCTATGAAATTAACGCGACCGTGCTGTTTGGCACCAATACCTTTCTGGCCGGCTATGCACGTCATGCGCACCCTTATGATTTTTATAGTCTGCGCTACGTTTTTGCCGGGGCCGAAAAACTGCAGGAGGGGACGCGTCGTGTGTGGGCGGAAAAATTTGGTCTGCGTATTCTTGAAGGGTACGGCGCGACTGAAACCAGCCCGGTGTTGACCGCTAATACGCGCATGGATTATCGCGCGGGCAGTGTCGGGCGTTTTTTCCCAGGCATTGAGCACCGTCTGCAAGCGGTGGAAGGTATCGACGATGGCGGTCGATTGCTGGTCAAAGGGCCGAACGTCATGCTCGGTTATCTGCTGCACGGGGGAGAGGGTCGGTTGGTGCCGCCGACCTGTGAAGCGGGCGATGGTTGGTACGATACCGGCGATATTGTGAGGGTTGATGACGATGGTTTTGTGTGGATTCGTGGCCGCGCCAAGCGCTTCGCGAAAATTGGTGGCGAAATGGTTTCGCTGGCTGCGGCGGAAGAGCTGGCAGTGGCGCTTTGGCCCGACGTGCCACATGCGGTGGTCGCTCTGCCTGATGCGCAAAAGGGTGAGCAGCTGGTGCTGCTTACCGAGCAGTGTGGGGCGACGCGCCGTGCGTTGCAGCGCAGCGCTAGGCAGGCGGGTGGTAGTGACTTGAGTGTACCAAAGTGCGTTTTGGTGAGTGACGAGGTACCACTTCTGGGTAGCGGGAAAGTGGATTACGCGGCGGTACGCTGTAAAGTGGATACCTTAATTTGAGCGAAGCATCGTCCGTCGCAGCGGTTTATAGCGGCACGTAGCGCTGCGTTATCTCACCGTTGACAATATCAACTACCATGAAGCCCGACTGGCCCTTCCCCTGAGGTCTTCCCACTGCTCCGCTCGTGACCATTTTATAGGGATTTTCCCGACCGACGCTGTAGCGGTGATAGTGCCCCGCGAAGACCGCATCCACAGCAAACTTTTCGTAAAGTCGCATGTACTGTTGGCGTATCGGCATGGGTAAGTTGTAGTAGCTTTCATCTTCAGTAGGCTCTTTGGTGTAGAGCGGGTGGTGTTGGAAAATGATGAGCTGGGTGGAGCGTTTTTCTGTTGTGTGCAGTAGCTCGTTTGTTAGCCATGCTAACTGTTTGTCGGCCTCATTCGGCACTGCGTTTGGATGATGCATGATGTTGCTGTTGAGTACGATGGCGTGTAGCGAGTCGGCTTTAAAGGCGTACCAATCATCACCGAAGGTGTCGCGATACCACTGTAATAGCCGGGGTGTGGGTTCGTCGCCGACTTCATGATTGCCTGCCGCTATGTAGAGCGGTATAGCCGGGTCGAGTTGGGCCGCAATACGCTTAAAGTGAGCTGTTTGATGAGCGTCTGCCGGAATATTGATCATGTCACCAATGACGATGACGAAGGCGGGTTGCAGTGCATTGGCCGCTCTGATGGCGCGCTTGAAGCGGCGGGCTTCATAAACCAGGTTTTTATCGTTCGCAGCGTAGCCAAGCTGGATGTCAGCCATCACGACAAAACGTAGGTCTGGTGATTGTATGGTCTTGAAATTGCGATATTCGTTGTTGCCGTCGAAAAGAAGCTGGATGGCAGCAACTATTGCAAAGCAGAAGAGTGTGAGTATGGCAGTGAGTGAATTTTTCAACGTTTCTCCTCCTTCTGCTCTTCCCTTACAATGCCGCGCCTACTACTACATTACTACTATAAATAGTTAGCTGGTTTCGGGCGATGAGATGCCGGGTGGTAATGTTTTCGGGCCTGTTACTTCGAACCGTTTAACTCGGCTGCCATTGCCTTTGAGTAGCGCCACACCGCTTTTGCTTACGCCGAACAGTGTGGCGAGAAACTGTATCAGGTGACGGTTAGCTTTGCCTTCAATCGGTGGGGCCGTGATGCGTATTTTAAGTGCCCCGTTGTGGGGGCCGATGACCTCATTGCGACTGGCTCGCGGTTGAACATAAACGTTGAGAGTTAAGGTGGTGCCGCGCCATTGGTAGAAGGGCGGCGACATGTTCATGCCCCCAAACTACGTGCGATGTCGGCAATAGGGGCCACGACTAGAATTTTCAGTAGCTGGATGGCGAGCAGCGCCACAATCGGTGATAGATCAAATCCACCGATTGCCGGAATAATACGTTGTGCCGGGCGCAGTACGGGTGTCGTCAGTGTGTAGAGCAGGCTGGTCATCGGGTTGTGGGCGCCTGGGCCGACCCAGCTCAGAATAACCTGAATGATGATGGCAATGAGAAACACATTAAGCAGCAGTGCAATCAGGTTGGCGAGGGTCATCACCGTGAGCCCTGAAAATTGGAAAGCGTGCCCCTGGGCAAGGTTGATGAGCGCCAGTTCGATGATGCCCAGCGCCAGCATCAGCAGCACTGATGCCAGGTCGATACCGCCGAGACCGGGAATAATACGGCGCAGCGGGACTAGCGGCGGGTTGGTGATCTTCACCAGAAATTGCGATATCGGGTTGTGAAAATCGGCGCGCAGCATCTGAAACAGCAGGCGCAGCATGATCGCCATGATGTACAGATCAAACAGGGTGCTGATGACCAATACCGCTGATGCGGCGAAGTAGCTGTTATCCATTGCGGCTGTTTCCTAACTGGTTGGCAAGTTCAATGGAGCGCTGGTGCGCAGCGCTGACGGCGTTATCAAATAGCGCGCGTAATCCGCCGTCCTCAAATGCTTTGATGGCCTGTTCGGTGGTGCCTCCTGGTGAGGTGACCTGGGCACGCAGCGTGGCGCAGCTTTCATCGCTCTCCAGTGCCATTTTGGTGGCGCCAAAGGCTGTTTGCAAGGTGAGCAGGCGAGCTGACTCCCGATCGAGCCCGAGTTGGCAAGCAGCATCTTCGAGAGCTTCCATGATCAGAAAAAAATAGGCAGGGCCACTGCCGGACAGCGCGGTGACGACATCCATCTGCGCTTCATCATCCAGCCATAATGTTAGCCCTACAGCGCGCATAATCGATTCGGCGATCCCTCGTTGCGATTCACTGACCTGCTGGTTAGCGTACAGCGCGGTGGCGCCACTCTGGATGAGCGCAGGGGTGTTAGGCATCGTGCGTACCACTGCGCGGTCACCGCCGAGCCACTGGTTGAGATCGGCTTCGCGAATACCGGCAGCAATAGAGAGGATAAAGGCATCACTCCCGTTGAGCGCAGGGGCCAGCTCTTGGGCAACCATTTTAAGCCGCTGCGGTTTAACCGCCATGACGATGACATCGGCGCCGCTCGCCGCCGTAACGTTATTGTTAGTGATCTCAATGTTGGGGAAGCGCTGGCGCAGAGCGGCTGCTTTTTCCGAATCAGGATCGGATATCACGATGCCATGGCCGTTGAAGCCGCCGCTAAGCAGTCCGCCGACCAAGCTGCAAGCCATGTTGCCGCCACCGATAAAAGTTATTTTTACACGTTCCATCAATATACCTGTCTGCTATTTTGTTGCGTCGGTGTACCTGATTTATGGCCATTTACACCAAGAGGGGTCATAGGTCTCGAAGTTTAACCGAGGTGCCGCGTCAGTTGCGAATGGCGCGCGTGCCGAAGATGGCTGTACCGACCCGCACCATAGTGCTACCTGCGGCGATGGCGGCTTCGAAATCAGCGGACATGCCCATCGACAATGTATCCAGCGCGTAACCACTGTTGATGAGTTGCTGTTGCGCGGCCGCTACTGCGGCAAATGCGCTACGTTGTTGCGCTTCATCGCTGCTCTGTGCTGGTAGCGCCATTAACCCGCGTAACTTTAAGTTGGGCATGGCGTTTATGGCGGCAGCGAGTGTCTCTAGCTGAGAGAGACTACAGCCCGACTTACTGCTTTCGCCACTGACGTTGTATTGCAGACAGATATTCAGCGGCGGCAGTTGTGGTGGGCGCTGCTTGTTGAGCCGCTGAGCAGTTTTTATACGGTCGATGGTGTGGACCCAGCTAAAGTGCTGGGCGATCTGTGTGGTTTTGTTAGACTGGACAGGGCCTGTGAAATGCCAGCAAATGTTCATATTTGCCAAAGCTGTCACTTTGGGCAGCGCGTCTTGCAGGTAGTTTTCACCGAAGTGCTGCTGTTTTGCTTGTGCGGCCTGCGCGACATCCGTCGCCGGGCGAGTTTTGCTGATGGCGATCAGGGTTACTGAGCCTGGTGTGCGTCGGTAATGCTGCTCCGCTTGAATAATGCGCTCGCGGATATCCTCCAATCGCCCCTTAATCGTGTTCGTCATGGTGGTGGTTGTTTTTGTGGTTCATTCGTTGTGGATGTGGTGTGCCATTATAGCCCTGTCGAGTGTATCCAGAGCAGCTCTGTTATAACCGTGGTCGCAAGTTTAAGAAGCCGGATGGCATGCCGCTAACGAATTCAGCAGCTTAAGCGGTGCCCCTGTTTTCTTTGGGTTAATATGTGCGCAGCAGTGCATTGACTAAGAATAAGTTAAAGGAAGGGGCGTGGCGGCATCCACATGCCAACGAGGAGAGATAACGCGTGGATATAACAGAATTGCTGGCCTTTGGTGTCAAGAACGGTGCGTCGGATCTGCATCTGTCGGCGGGTGTGCCACCTGTGATCCGTGTCGATGGTGATATGCGCAAAATCAATGTGCCTGCTATCGACCATAAAACGGTACAGGGGCTGCTGTATGACATCATGAATGACAAGCAGCGCAAACATTATGAGGAGAATCTGGAGACCGATTTTTCGTTTGAGGTTCCTGGTCTGGCCCGTTTTCGTGTCAACGTATACAACCAGGATCGTGGTGCCGCTGGTGTGTTTCGTACCATTCCTTCGAATATTCTCAGCTTTGAAGACCTGGGCTGCCCGGCCATTTTCAAAGATATCACCGACAGTCCGCGCGGGCTGGTGCTGGTGACCGGGCCAACTGGATCGGGTAAATCGACAACGCTGGCGGCGATGATCGATTACAAAAACGAGACGGAGTTCGGCCATATTCTAACCATTGAAGATCCGATCGAGTTTGTTCACCAGAGCAAAAAGTGTCTGATTAACCAGCGCGAGGTGGAGCGTGACACCAAAACTTTCGAAGCGGCGTTGCGCTCCGCACTGCGTGAAGATCCCGATATTATTCTGGTTGGTGAGATGCGCGATCCCGAAACCATTCGTTTGGCGCTGACGGCAGCAGAGACCGGGCATCTGGTATTTGGCACTCTGCATACCAGCTCTGCCGCGAAGACCATCGACCGTATCATCGATGTGTTTCCGGCGACCGAAAAAGAGATGGTGCGTGCCATGCTCTCCGAGTCGCTGCGCGCGGTGATTACACAGACGTTGTTAAAGCGGATCGGTGGGGGGCGTGTCGCTGCCCACGAGATTATGATTGGCACGCCCGCGATCCGTAACCTGATTCGCGAAGCCAAAGTGCCGCAGATGTATTCAGCGATTCAGACGGGGCAGGCGCTGGGTATGCAGACGTTGGATCAATGCCTGATGGATCTGCTCGGCAAAGGTATTATCAGCAAACAGGATGCGCGTGCCGCAGCGGCGCACCGGGATTCGTTCTCCTGATTTTGGCTCTCCAGCCTCCGTTCACTCATCACTCAAAAAGCCCCTCTGAGAGAGATAATCGGCCAGTTCATGGTCACGGCATGTGCCTTGAGCCGTTCATCGGGGTCCACCGCGATGGGGTGCTTGACTTCGTTTAGCAGCGGCAGATCGTTGTGCGAATCGGAATAGAAATAGCTGCCATCCAGCGAGCAGCTGTGGATTTGCAGCCACTGTTTCAAGCGCACAACCTTGCCATCGCGAAAGCAGGGCGTGCCGCTGACTTTTCCACTGTAGCAATTGTTGGTGAGCTCTGGCTCGGTGGCGAGCAGGTGCTCTACGCCGAGTTCGTCGGCAATGGGGCCGGTAATGAAGCTGTTGGTTGCGGTGATAATCATCAGGGTATCCCCTTGCTGGCGATGTCGGTCCAGCAGCTCGCGCGCCGCGACTGTTATCGTCGGCTGGATTTTTTCCAGCATGAACGCATCGCGCAGCTGATGCAGCGTGTTGAGATTGTTGTCCGCCAGAGGCTTTAGCTGAAAGGCAAGAAATTCGAAGATATCCAGCGTGCCAGCCTGATAGGCGTGGTAATAGCGCAGGTTTTCGCTTTCGTAGTGGTCGCCGTCTACGATACCCTGTTCGACCAGAAACTGACCCCAGAGCCAGTCGCTGTCACCGTTAAGCAGGGTGTTATCCAGGTCAAAAATAGCCAGAGTCAAGAGCGCTCTCCTCCGCGTTGTGTATCTGTTTAGGTGGTGATCAAATTTGCGACGCCAGAGTATAAACGCCTTCTCCCAAGAGCCCAACGTTGCTGTTTGTAGTTGGTTAGTGAATGTGAAACAATCTCCGACTCGTTCATCATGTGGCGGTATTAGAGTGATCGATTCTCACGGTTTTAGGCACAACGTTGGCATTATCCTCAGTAATGAAGAGGGTAAGCTGTTGTGGGCGCGCCGTATTGGTCAGAATGCCTGGCAGTTTCCGCAGGGCGGTATCATGGAGCGGGAGACACCGTTGCAGGCAATGTACCGTGAGCTGGAAGAGGAGCTTGGTCTCGAGGCGGATCACGTCAATGTGATGGGACAGACCCGCAGCTGGTTACACTATCGGTTGCCGCAGCGCTTTATTCGTACTGATCGCAAACCGGTCTGCATTGGTCAGAAGCAGGTTTGGTTTCTGTTGCGAATGGTGGCTGACGAGAGTCATTTTCAGTTAGATCGCAGTGTTAAGCCTGAGTTTGATGGCTGGCGCTGGGTGAGCTATTGGTATCCCGTCAAAACCGTCGTCTGGTTCAAGCGCAAAGTTTACCAGCGGGCGCTGGCAGAGTTTGCGCCGCTGTTGGCTGCGGATCGTGATAATGGTGGTGTGGCTCAGGTGCAGCATGTCGGTAGTGACGCGTCACAAAAGGCCTGACTGCGCGTAAATTTTGGCGCGCGTTGCGGTCCGCCCATCTTTGTTTGTCCTTCTTCCCTTCTTATTATTTTCTTCTGCTGCATGGGTTGTTCTATGGCGCATCAATTCGTGCCAGCTCTTTGTTGACCAAAAAGCTGATGACGCCGAGCAGTTCATCGGTGCTTCTGATCATGCTTGGGTCCACCCGATAGCGGCCATTGATAACGATGGTTGGTGCGCCAGCGATGCCGTATAATTTGCTATAGCGCACGGCGGCTTCCACGGCTTGTGCTACGGATGGACTGTTGAAATGGCCCTCAAAACGATCTCGCGAAACGCCGTATTCGGCAAAAAATTTAGCTAATGCCTCCTTGTTACCAAGGTCTCGCCGCTGGCCGTGGATAGCGGTGAACAGTGGAATATGTACCTTCTCTTCAATTTGTAGAGACTGTGCGGTATAGAAGGCTTGAGCGAGGAAGCGCATGTTGTCGAAGTTTGCCGCAGGCATATAGGTGTATTGAACTGATGCGGGTCTGTTTTTTTTCCACTGCTGAAAAAAGGGCTGTAGCGAGTAACAGGTGCGGCAGCCGTACCAGAACATCTCGATTACCTCGACCCCCGTGCCTGATGGCGTACCTTGGGGGGGGGTAATCTCCCTGTACTGAATGCCCTCCATGTAGGTGTCGGCTGCGACTGCTTGGCCCTGGCCGGGAAGCCAGAGCAAAGTGATCAGCAATATCGCGGCTGTTCGTGAGGCGCTGTGCGCGCTTGATCGTCTATCTATCACTTTAACGGGCTCCTGCAGCGTTAGCGCCGTCAACGGTATCGATCGACAGCTTTGATCGGCCAGATTATGCCTGCTCGACAACGCAAACGCTAAATCGGGCCTGCTGCATCGATGCCCCCCCCTTTCTGAGTACGGACCCTTTTTCTCCTCTTTAATCCATTCGCGCTGCTCCGTTTTATTGCTCAATTATGAACAATGTTCTAAGGCTATTTCTTATCTATCCGCTGTAATACTTTGATTAGTAAAAATATTGCTTCTGTAGTCTCCCTCTTTTTCTACATTTCTTCGCTAACCTATTGTCACTACAGAAATATTTTCGATTCTCTTCTTGACATGAGGGGGAGGGGGTATATAGTGTCGAATTGTGGGGAGTAGTGGGTGAAAGTGGGTAAGTTGAGTTTCAGGTTAAGGGCAGTAAATTTTGTTACGAGGCGTCACAACACTCAGCGTGGACACTAAAGGGCGCATGGCTGTTCCGTCTAAATATCGTGAACTATTGGGCAAATCTGACAATGGGCAGATGGTCGTCACGATGGATAGTCAGGATCCGTGCCTTTTGTTGTACCCGTTGTCAGAGTGGCAAGCGGTGGAGCGCCAGTTGGTCGCGCTGCCGGGGCTCGACAAGGGGGTGCGCAAGCTGAAGCGTTTGTTGATGGGGTATGCCTCCGAGTGTGAACTTGATGGTGCCGGACGCATTTTACTGCCCGCGCTACTGCGTGATGTTGCAAAGTTGGGCAAGCGCGTGGTGCTGATGGGGCAGGGCAACAAGTTTGAGATCTGGAGCGATGAAGTTTGGGAGGTGCGCCAACGCGAGTTGTTTGAGTCGCGTTCCGACGAGACGCTCTCGACGCATCTCGAGTCCATCTCCCTGTGATGACCTGCTCCGCCGCAGGGCGGAGCCAGCTGCGGTGACGCTATGTTAGAAGAATATGAGCACCGCAGTGTGTTGTTGGACGAAGCCGTGCAGGCTCTCAGTGTCAAGAGCGACGGCATCTATGTTGATGCCACGTTTGGTCGCGGCGGACATAGCGGGCAGATATTGAAGCAGTTGGGTGTGCAGGGTCGTTTGATCGCTGTGGATAAAGATCCTGAGGCGGTGGCGGCTGGTGAGCGGCGTTACGGGAGTGACCGCCGTTTTTCTATTCAGCAGGGGTCGTTTGCCATGCTCGAACAGAAGGTGCGGAACATAAGCGGCGCTGAGCCAGTAGATGGCGTGCTGCTCGACCTGGGTGTCTCCTCTCCCCAGCTGGATGACCCGCAGCGCGGTTTTAGTTTCCTAAGAGATGGACCTTTGGATATGCGAATGGATCCCGACGCAGGCTTGAGTGCGGCCGAATGGTTAGCGGGCGTCGCCGAGCGGGAACTGGCCCAGGTGCTGCGCCAGTACGGTGAGGAGCGTTTTGCCAAGCGCATTGCACGGGCCATTGTGGCTGCGCGCGCGCAGGCACCGATTGCTACTACCGCCCAGCTTGCCGCTGTGGTCTCTGCCGCGCATCCGGCGTGGGAGAAGGGAAAAAACCCGGCGACGCGGAGCTTTCAGGCGATTCGCATATTTATTAATGGCGAGTTGGATGAGCTGAAAGTCTGCCTGCAGCAAGCGCTCGATCTGCTTGCACCTGGCGGGCGTTTGGCCGTGATCAGCTTTCACTCCCTTGAGGACCGAATTGTAAAACGCTTCATTCGGCAGCAGGTTAGAGGGGATGACTATCCTCCGGATCTGCCGGTGACAGCGGCGCAACTGAATCAAAAAATGCGCATGGTGGGGCGCGCTGTGAGAGCCAGCGAAGCAGAGGTCGCGGCGAATCCCCGGGCGCGCAGTGCAGTGCTGCGTGTCGCTGAACGAGTATGAGGTGATGAGTGCATCTGTGGTGGACAAGCGTGGCGTGAAATATTTCTGGCTCTATTTGGCCCTGATGTCGGCCGTGCTCGTTTCGGCGATCGGTCTGGTTTATGTCAAGCACTTGAATCGCCAGCTGTTCGTAGATCTGCAGTCACTGCAAAAAAACCGCGATGCACTGAATGTTGAGTGGGGGCAGCTGCGCCTGGAGCAGAGCGCCCTGGCCACGCACGGCCGCGTGGAGCGTATCGCCCACACCAAACTGGATATGGTAATGCCGCCCGCAGCGGCGATCGTCATTGTACGTTAATGGCTGATGGTAACTATTGACAAGCAGATGCACAGTCATGACTGACGACAAAAAAAAACAGCCCTCCATTAAAACCAGCCGCTGCCTGTTCATTGCGTTTGGCTTTACGTTGGGTGCTGCGCTGTTAATGTGGCGAGCGGTAGATCTGCAGCTGCTCAATAACGAGTTCTATCAAGGTCAGGGCAATGCACGCTATTTGCGGGTTGTGGATATAGCAGCACATCGCGGCATGATCACCGATCGTCATGGTGAGCCGCTGGCTATCAGCACGCCAGTGAGCGCGATATGGGCCAACCCGCAGGAGCTGGTCAAGGTTCCCGAGCGTATTGCGGAGCTTGCTCAGGTGTTGGATCTCAATGCGGGTGATCTGCTCAGTCAGGTCAATAAGAATGCCGCGCGTGAGTTTATCTACATTAAACGACGTATCGAGCCATCCGTTGCCGAGCAGGTGAAGCGCATGAAGATTCCCGGTGTTGCTGCCCAGCGTGAGTACCGCCGCTACTATCCGGAGGGCGAAACCTCTGTGCATGTTTCTGGGTTCACTGATGTCGATGATGTCGGGCAGGAGGGGATTGAGCTCGCCTACGACGAGTGGTTACGTGGCAGTAAAGGGCGCAAACGGGTGATCAAGGATCGTCTCGGACGCATCGTTGAGAGCGTTGAACGTATTCGCGAGCCGGTGGCAGGCAAAAATCTGACGCTCAGTATCGATAAGCGCCTGCAGTATTTGGCTTACCGCGAGCTGAAAACTGCGGTGATCAAGCACCGAGCGCAGTCGGGTTCAGTGGTGATACTCGATGCCAAAAGTGGTGAGATTCTCGCCATGGTTAACGAGCCGGCCAGCAACCCCAACAAGCGGGTGACGTTGCGTGCGGACTCCATTCGCAATCGCGCGGTGACAGATGCGATTGAGCCGGGTTCTACCATCAAACCGTTTACCGTGGCAGCCGCGTTGGAGAGTGGGAAATACACCCCCAGCAGTGAAATCGATACATCGCCGGGGTGGTACACCATTGGGCGTAAACGCCATGTTATCAGCGACATCAAAAACTACGGCCGCATTGATGTTGGCGAAGTGATCCGTAAGTCGAGCAATGTTGGTGTGAGCAAAATCGCGCTCTCCCTTGAGCCGGAGCAGATGCGGCAGGTGTTTTCAGCGGTCGGTTTTGGTGAGATCACCGATACTGGGTTTCCCGGTGAATCGCCGGGACTGCTGAGTGGTGCGTGGAGTTGGCACGACGTGGAGCGTGCCACGCTGGCGTATGGCTACGGCCTGTCTGTCACGGCGTTGCAGTTGGCGCGCGCATACGCAGTACTTGCCGACGGTGGCCGTATCAAGCCGGTCTCTTTTTTGCGCCTTGAGCAGCCGCCACACGGCGAACAGGTATTGAGCGAGCAGACCGCACGCCAGGTGCGTGTCATGCTTGAAAAGGTAGTTGGGCCAGGAGGTACCGGTACACGTGCACGGGTGCCAGGCTATCGCGTTGCTGGCAAAACAGGTACAGCACGCAAGTCTGTTCAGGGTGGTTATGTTGAGCAGTATGTCTCCCTGTTTGCAGGTATGGCGCCAGCCAGTGACCCACGTCTGGTCATGGTGGTGATTATCAATGAGCCGGGTGCGGGGGGCTATTTTGGTGGCGTGGTCGCGGCACCGGTCTTCTCTCACGTGATGGGTGGTGCGCTGCGCATGCTCGACGTGGCTCCAGACGATCTGGCGTCACTGGCGGCTGCATCCCAGGCAGGTAGTTCTATTGATGGTGGCGCGGCGAGTCGCAGGAGCCCGATGTGATGAGCGTCCAACCCCAAGTGCAAAGAGATGTTGCGCTGAGCCAGCTGCTCAAGGGTCTTGCTGTATTGCCAGATGCATGCGATGTGCGCGTCCGCGGGATCAGCACTGACAGCCGCAGCGTGCAGTCGGGTGATCTGTTCATGGCGTGTTGCGGAGCGTCGGTGCGTGGTCACGACTACGTTGCTGTCGTGCTATCAGCAGGTGCGGCTGCGGTGGTGTACAGCAGCGGTGTTGCTGATGATGCGATGGCTGCCCTGGCGGCAGCACACCCAGCCACTCCCTTTATTGCTGTTGAGTCGCTGGAGCAGCACAGTGGTGTCGTAGCAGCGCGTTTTTACGCTGAGCCGTCACAGGATCTGTTTGTGGTGGGTATCACTGGAACCAACGGCAAAACCTCCTGTAGTCACTACCTCAGTCGTGCTTTGAGCGCCGTCGCGCGGCCCTGTGCGGTGGTCGGCACTTTAGGCTATGGCATGCCCGGCGCACTGCACGCGACAACGCACACCACGCCTGATGCAGTCGCGCTACAGGGCCAGCTGGCAGCACTGCGCGATAGCGGTGCGCAGTGCGTCGCGATGGAGGTATCGTCGCACAGCTTGCAGCAGTACCGCGTATCCGGCGTCGCTTTTGACTGCGCGGTGTTGACGAATTTAAGCCACGATCACCTTGACTACCACGGCACGATGGCTGCTTACGGTGCCGCCAAGCAGCGCCTGTTTGAGACGCCGGGGCTGCGCTTTGCGGTGGTCAATAGTGATGATCCATTTGGTCAGCAGCTGGCCGAGCGAATCCTACCTTCGGTGCGCCTCATTCGCTACGGTTTACGGCCTTCTGGGCAAGAGATCGTCGCCAGTCAGATAGTGATGAGCCGCGATGGTTTTACGTGCCATGTTCATACCCCGTGGGGCGATGGTGTGTTGCGCGCGCCGCTGCTGGGGCGTTTTAACGTGAGTAATCTGCTGGCAGTGTTAGCGGTGCTGCTGCTTGCCGAGGTGCCTCTCGATGTTGCGCTCGAAAGATTGGCGCACAGCGAGCCGGTGGCGGGGCGCATGGAGCGCTTTGGCGGTGGTGAGCAACCGACGGTGGTGGTCGATTTTGCCCATACTCCCGATGCTCTGGCACAGTCGCTGCGGGTGTTGCGTGAGCACTGTCGTGGCCAGCTGTGGTGTGTGTTCGGCTGCGGCGGTCAGCGCGATCGCGGCAAACGCCCACGGATGGGTGCATTAGCGGAGCGTTACGCACAGCAGGTGGTGATCACCGATGACAACCCGCGCTGCGAAGACGGGGCGCAGATTGTCGCGCAGATTGTCGCGGGCTTCAGCGATCCGGGCCGGGCCGTGGTGATCCGTGATCGGGAGGAGGCGATCGCGTATGCGGTGGGCCACGCGACCGCGCAAGATGTGGTGCTGGTCGCGGGCAAAGGGCATGAGGCGTATCAGCTCGTCGGCGACGAAAAACGGCCGTTCAGCGATCGCGAGCAGGTGCAGTCTCTGTTGCGGGAGGCGGCGTGATGGGCTCGATGAACCTACCGCTTTCAGCCGTCGCAGCAGCAGTTAACGGTACTGTTGTCGGCGCTGATGTGATGATTCAGGGGATCTCTACGGACAGCCGTTCGGTGCGTCGTGGCGATCTGTTTATTGCGCTGCGCGGCCCGCATTTTGATGGCCACAAATTTCTGCCGCAGGTGGCCGATAGTGCTGTCGCTGCGATGGTCGACCGCGCCGCAAGCGGCGTGTTGCCGATGGTTCAGGTGGGTGATACGCGCCGCGGATTAGGACGCCTGGCCAGCATGTGGCGGCAACATTTTTCGATCCCCGTTGCGGCGGTGACCGGCAGCAACGGCAAGACCTCGGTGAAGGAGATGCTTGCAGCCATACTGCGTCGCCGTGGTCGGGTGCTGGCCACCGAGGGCAATCTCAACAACGATATCGGTGTGCCGCTGACCCTGTTGCGCCTGCGCAGTGAAGACGATTTTGCGGTGATCGAGATGGGCGCTAACCACAGCGGAGAGATCGCCTACCTGAGTGATCTGGCCAAACCGTCGCTGGTGATCATCACCAATGCGGCGGCCGCCCACCTTGAGGGCTTTGGCAGCATGGAGGATGTGGTGCGCGCCAAAGGCGAGATTCTCGACAGCCTCTCTGCAGAGGGTGTCGCGGTGCTTAATTTTGATGACCCCCATGTGGATTACTGGCTGCGGCGTGTCAGCGAGCAGCGCGCAATCACTTTTGGTCTGCATGAGGGGGCGACGGTGAGCGCTGACATAGATGATGCGGCTTCGGCTCTTTTCAGCCAGTTCCAGCTCCACATTGGTGATGAGGCTGCCACTGTGCGCCTGCCGCTTCCTGGTCGCCATAACGTCATGAATGCGCTGGCGGCAGCGGCAGCGGCTCACGCCATGGGGTGTGCCATCGCGGATATCCGCGCCGCGCTGGAGTCGCTGCCGGGTGTGTCGGGGCGCCTGCAGTGTCTGCGCAACAGTGTCGGGCAGCTCATTATCAACGACAGTTATAACGCCAACCCCGCGTCAGCCAAGGCGGCCATCGCTGTTTTGGCGAGTCATCAAGGGCCAACGCTGTTGCTGCTCGGCGATATGGGCGAGCTTGGCGCGGATGCCGACACGTTGCACCGCGAGATCGGTGTGGCGGCGCGCGCTGCACAGATCGATCAACTGTTTGTTGTCGGTCAATACGCGGCTCAGGTTGCTAGCGGGTTTGATGAAAAAGTTGATGCAGACGGCGCGACAGACAGAGCCCACTGTTTCGCCGATCAGCAGTCACTGATCGTGGCAGCACAGCAGTGGCTGGCCGCTGCCGCAGCGCAGGCGGCGGTGTTGATAAAAGGTTCACGCAGTGCCGGAATGGAGTGCGTGGTTGTTGCGTTGCTAGATGCAGATGACGGGCATGAAGCCTCCACAGACGAGTTAAACGGAGCGCTTGATGCTACTTTATCTGACTGATTATTTGACCCAATACGACAGTAGTTTTGGGATTTTCAGGTATCTGACCTTTCGTGCCATTCTCGGCACCCTGACGGCGCTGGTGATCTGCTTTGTGGTCGGCCCCTACATGATTCGCCGTCTCAACTACCACCAGATTGGCCAGAGCATCCGTGATGACGGACCCGAGAGTCACTTGGCCAAAAGTGGCACGCCGACAATGGGCGGTGCACTGATACTGGTCGCCATCGCTATCAGCGCGCTGTTGTGGTCCGATCTGAATAATCGCTACGTCTGGGTGGTGATTCTGGTGACGCTGGCTTTTGGCGCTATCGGCTGGGTTGACGACTACAAAAAACTCATCTTGCGCAACAGTGACGGGTTAGCTGCTCGGCACAAATACTTGTGGCAATCGATTGTCGCTTTTTCTGCTGTCACTTTTCTCTACATCACAGCCCAAGTCCCACAAGAGACCGCGCTCATCGTGCCGTTTCTGAAAGATGTTGCTATCGACATGGGCTGGATGTACATCCTCTTCGGCTATTTCGTCATCGTTGGCTCCAGTAATGCAGTTAATCTGACCGATGGTCTCGACGGTCTAGCCATTCTGCCCACCGTGATGGTCTGCTCGGCACTAGGTATTTTTGCCTACCTGACCGGGCACGTGAAGTTTGCCAACTATCTGGGTATCCCTTACATCGCCGGGGTGGGCGAGGTGGCGATATTTTGCGGCGCATTAGCGGGCGCCGGGCTCGGTTTTCTCTGGTTCAACGCCTATCCCGCGCAGGTCTTTATGGGTGATGTGGGCGCGCTGGCACTGGGCGCAGCGTTAGGCGTGATCGCCATTATTGTTCGTCAGGAGCTGGTGCTGCTGATTATGGGCGGCGTGTTCGTTATGGAGACGGTGTCGGTCATCGTGCAGGTGATCTCATTCAAGTTGACCGGGCGGCGTGTGTTTCGCATGGCGCCGCTGCACCACCACTTTGAACTCAAGGGGTGGCCAGAGCCGCGGGTCATTGTGCGCTTTTGGATCATCACCGTGATATTGGTGCTGATCGGTTTGGCAAGCCTAAAGATTCGTTGAACGGATTATGAGAGCAGAAAGAGAGATGGCGCTGATGGCGGCAACATTCGATGACTCGCATGATGGCTCGCAACTGCACCAGCTGGCCGTTGCTCTGCCGCAACCTGTTGTTGTGGTTGGGCTGGGAAAAAGCGGGTTCTCGTGTGCGCGCTTTTTGGTACAGCGCGGCGTGCCGGTGACTGTCGTGGATAGCCGCGATGAGCCCCCCGCGCTGGCTGCGTTGCAGAGCGAACTGCCGGCTGTTGGGCTGTTTACGGGCACGTTGGATATAGATGCGGTGCACCAGGCGGGGACGTTGATCATTAGTCCCGGCGTCGCATTGAGCGAACCTGCCATCGCTACTGCGATCAATTGCGGCGCGTGGGTGATGGGTGATGTTGAGCTGTTTGCGCTTCACGCCCCGGCGCCGTTGGTGGCTATTACCGGCTCCAACGGCAAGAGCACGGTGACCACGCTGCTCGGTGAAATGATACGCAAAGCGGGTTTAACGGCTGAGCTGGGCGGCAATCTGGGCACTCCGGCGCTGGAGCTGCTGGAGCGCTCGGTGCCCGACTATTACGTGCTGGAGCTCTCCAGTTTTCAGTTGGAGACGACTCACTCGCTCAATGCGTCTGTTGCAACGGTACTCAATGTTAGTGCTGACCATATGGATCGCTATGACTCGCTGGATTGCTACACCGAAAGCAAACGTGCGGTATTTTCTGGTGACGGTGTGCAGGTGATCAATAGCGACGATGCCGCTGTGCGCAATATGGTGATCGCGGGGCGCAACGTGATCTATTTCGGCATGGTCACGCCTGCCAGCGCTGACCATTTTGGTGTTCGCGAGAGGGCCGGGGTTACATGGCTGGCGCAGGGCGAGCAGTTGCTGGTTCGCGCCGCAGAGCTGCCGATGCCAGGGCAGCACAACATTGCCAATGCGCTGGCAGCGCTGGCACTAGGGTATGGATTGGGACTGCCGATGGCGGCGATGATCGATGCATTGGCTACGTTTAGCGGGCTGCCGCACCGCACCGAGTGCGTTGCTGAGTGCGATGGTGTGGTTTGGTACAACGACTCCAAGGCGACCAATGTCGGTGCAGCTGTCGCCGCGCTGGAAGGTATTGCGTCGCCTATCGTGTGGATTGCCGGAGGCGAGGGTAAGGGCGCTGATTTCACGCCGCTGCGCCAGGCCGCGGCAGACAAAGTGCGTTTGGCTGTGTTAATGGGCCGCGATGCTGAATTGATCGCGGCGGCGCTTGCGGGAGTCTGCGCTGTGATCACCGTTGAGGATATGGCCGCTGCTGTTGATGCGGCCGCTGACACTGCGCGTGCAGGGGATGCGGTGCTGCTATCCCCTGCCTGCGCCAGCTTCGATATGTATGACGGTTACGCCGCGCGCGGTGATGATTTTCGCCACTGCACGAAGCAGCGCCTGGCAGAGTGCCAGGAGTCACGCTCGTGAATATGGCGCGCACCGTCAATGAGACACGCTATACGCCAGATTTCGATATCTGGTTGCTGTTGGTTACGGTCGCACTCATGGGGTTGGGGTTGGTGATGGTGGCGTCGACATCGATGAGCATTGGCGAGCTGAAATATCACGACCCATTCTATTTTGTGGTGCGCCAGGCGCTCTACATCGTGCTGAGTGTGGCGCTGGCATCTTTTGCGGTGCGTATTCCTCTGAAGTATTGGCGCATGGCGGCGCTGCCGCTACTGGGCGCGGGCATTTTGCTGCTGGCGCTGGTGCTGGTGCCGAGCATTGGTCGTGAAGTGAATGGCAGCACCCGCTGGATCAGTTTTGGCATCATGAATGTGCAGGCGTCGGAGGTGATGAAATTTAGCATCATCATCTACCTTGCCGCCTACCTGGCTGAGTTCGGCGAGAAGATCGAAGCGTCGCTCGGCGTGGTCGTGTGGCCGGTTATATTGGTTATGGTGTGCGCATTGTTGCTGCTGGCTGAGCCTGATGTGGGCGCCACGGTGGTTATCGCGGCGATTGTATTGGGCATGATGTTTCTCGCAGGCCTGCGTTTTTTACACTTTTTCGTGCTAGCCGCTTTGGCTGCGCTTGCCGTGTTCACCGTGGCGCAGGTCAGCGCTGAGCACTGGGCGCGCCTGACCACATTTCTCGATCCATGGGCAAAAGCGTTTGATGAAGGTTTTCAGCTCACCCAAGCGCTGATCGCCTTTGGTCGTGGTGAGTGGCTGGGCGTCGGTCTTGGCGAAGGCATCCAGAAACTCTTCTATCTGCCCGAAGCGCACACCGATTTTCTCTTCGCCATGCTTGCCGAAGAGCTTGGGTTGGTGGCATCGCTGTTGGTGATTGCGCTGTTTCTCTTTGTTGTGGGGCGGGCGCTGCTGATTGGTCATCGCGCTGCCGTTGCGGGTCTGCAATTTGGCGCCTATTTGGCATACGGCTTGGGGTTGCTGATTGGCCTGCAGGCGCTGGTCAATATCGGCGTCAATATGGGGGTGTTGCCTACCAAGGGTTTGACGTTGCCGCTGATGAGTTATGGCGGTAGCAGTTTGGTGATTACCACGGT
>JAADGQ010000011.1:0-659 GCA_013152295.1 Gammaproteobacteria bacterium
AGACTGCTGAAGGAGAAGGACGATACGTCGCTTTATGTTGGCAGTCAGAGCGCTGCAACACCAAGCACGGGCAGTGTTGTGGCGATGAAAGCTTCCGACGCCAGCTCCATTTGGAGTGTTGGCACTGATGGCTCTGTAAACGGGCTCGCGGTCTCTGATAGTCGTCTGTTTGTTGGTGGTGGTTTTACCCAGATCGCGGGGAAAGAGAAGCTGCGTTTGGCGGCATTGAGCCTGAGTAATGGTGCTCTGTTGTCATGGAATCCGCAAGCAAATGATGTTGTGCTTGATGTTGCGATCAATGGCCCGTTTAGCCGCCTGTTGGTGGGTGGTCGCTTCGGTTCAGCAGATCGCCTCCTACCACGTTCGAATATTGCTGCGGTGAGCCTTATTGATGGCGGCGCAAGCGCCTGGAGTGCCAATGTGAACGCACCGGTCAGCAGTCTGCTGTTGAGCGCTGATAACGCTACGCTGTATGTTGGTGGTCGCTTTTCCGAGATTGATGGTCTGCCGCGAAACCGTCTTGCGGCACTGGATGTGACCGCGGTTCCGCCCAATGATATTGTCACTGCGTGGAACCCGGATGTGACAGGCAGTTCAGTGGATGCGCTAGCACTGAGCAGCGGTGATGAAACGCTCTATATCGGTGGCACATTCAGTGC
>JAADGQ010000011.1:705-23139 GCA_013152295.1 Gammaproteobacteria bacterium
GCGGCGAATATCGCGACATCCTGGAATCCTGTGGCGGATGGCGCGGTGAATGCGATGGAGCTGTTTACATTCAATGACACACAGCTGGGCACCACAGTCTCGACACTCTATGTTGGTGGTGGATTTTCTACCATCGGTGGTCAAAGTCGCTCACGGGTTGCTGCGCTGGATACCTTGAGCGATAGCAACACCGTTACGCCGTGGAGCACCAGTGTAACGGGCGCGGCAGTGAATACGCTTGATCTCTCGGCCGATGGTAAGTCGCTCTACATTGGCGGTGAGTTCAGTGCGGTGGGCGGTAGCTTGCGCACCAATCTGGCCAAGTTAGACACAACGGTTGATAACGCAGCGCTGGGTCCATGGAGCCCGGTTGTGGATGGCGCAGTGAACGTTATCGCTTTGAACCACAACGAAGAAGCACTCTACCTGGGCGGTGAATTTTCTACACTGAGCGGTTTGGGGCGGCGCTATCTTGGTATTGTGGACCTTGGTACCGGAGCGGGCACCGATTGGAACCCGGCCCCCGATGCGCCGGTAGAGGGTCTTGCTGTACGCGGTAACAGCATATACAGCGGGGGCCAGTTTGGTCTTGTGCAAAATCGACCCCGTGTGGGGTTGGCTGCATTCGTGTTTGCTGGTCCGAGCAGCGTTGCCGACCCCTCCGGCAGCCCCGTGCTCGAACCGCAAGTTGTGTCGCTGAGCTGCTCAACCAGTGCGGATCTCTCCTGTGTTGCGATCCATTTTACGGTTGATGACCCGCCGGTGGGAGGAGGAAATCCGGCGCAAATATCCACGCCAACATCGGCGTCACCTGTTTTTTCTACACCATTGACGATTGACAAGGAGGGCAACACTTATGTGCGCTTTTTTGCCATCGACTCGGAGGGGACCAACGAGGTGGTTAAGACGGAGGTCTATGGCTTCGATACCATAGCGCCGGTCTCCACGGCGGCGCCGCTCGGCAGTGAAGCAAAGGCATTGGAAGGTGGTGTATTTTTAACCGCCAATGGTGATGACCGGGTGATTCTCTCCTGCACGGACATCACCGCAGGATGTGCTGCTATTCGTTATACCTTCACCGTTAACGGGGAGGCACCGAACCCAAAGTCGCAAGGCGCCGAGCTTCTTCTGTATGAGGGGCCAATCAATGTCAGTAGCTTTTCCGCGTCTCAGGCTGACATCAAATACTATTCCGAGGACAGGGCGGGCAATATCGAAGAGGGGCTGGTGACGCCGGTCGATGACAACGGCGTTGCCACTGGTGAGCCTAACTACAACCAGCTTATCTATCGCATCGACCCTTCGCCACCGACGACTACGGCTTCACCGGCGTCGATGACGTTTGAAAGTAGTTCGTTGAAAATAACGCTGAGCTGTGAAGACAATGGCGTTGGCTGCGAAAAGACCTACTTCACCCTTGATGGCTCTACGCCGACGGTGCAGTCTCAGCAATATACCGGCCCTATCACAATCAGTGGTGAGGAGATCAACTACACCTTGAAATTTTTCTCGACGGACCTTGTTGGCAATCAAGAGCTGCAGAGGCTGGAGACGTATATCGCCATCAGGGGTGACCTGGGTGGCGCCAGTGCCGTCCACCCGCTCCTCACCCTGCTCTCCCTGTTAGTGCTGTTTGGTCGCGTGCTGTTTAGGAGTGGACGCGATGCCTAGTCTCCGCACACGATGCCTCTCTTCGCGGCGGTTTATGTCCGTGGTGGCTGTGGGTCTGTTGATTTGCGCAGCGCCAATGTCGGCCAGCAGCAAGGGGCGCGCATCACTTGCGTTGATGCCCGATCAACCAAATGGTGTGGCATCTGATAAATGGCTGGTTCGCCTGATTGAGGGGGCGGATATTGGTGCCGTTGCTCTTGCTACGGGCGCAGAAAAAGTGATCCCGCTATTTGCTTCCAAAGATACCTACGTATTGGAGTATCGCGATGGACAGAAAATTTCCCTGACTGTCAGTGCTTCACTGCATGCTGTTGCAGAGGTTGCCTGGTTTGATCAACAGGTTGCCGTGCAGCGTGACAGTCGTTTTATTCCCGGTGAATGGGTGCCATCCAACAATCAGTGGTACCTGAAGAACAGCGGTCAGAGCGCGGGGACGGTTGGCGAAGATATCAATGTAGAGACGGCCTGGGACAGCGCAACCGGGTCAGGGATTGTAATTGGCATCGTCGATGATGGCGTGGAGAGCACTCATCCTGATCTTGCGGCTAACTATGATGCCTCACTCAGCAATAATTTTAACAGCCCCGCAGCGGGACTGAACCTTCACGGTACTGCGGTTGCCGGTCTTGCTGCGGCTGTGGCTGATAATGGTGTTTGTGGCGTGGGCGTCGCATTTGATAGCCAGATCGCTGATCTGCAGTTGACAGCTGCCCCGGCAACAGAGTCGGATGTGGTTGCTGCATTGAGCTACCAGTTAGCCGATATCGATATCTACAACAATAGCTGGGGACCCTCCGATAACGGTGAAGTACAGGATACCGGTCTTGGTATGGCCGTGGTCGTTGCCGATGCGTTGCAGCTTGCTGCCGTGGGTATTGATGGGGCAGGTACTGACGCAGGGCGCGCTGGTTTGGGCTCTATCTATGTATGGGCCGCTGGTAACGGGCGGGTGCGCAATGACAATGTTAATTACGACAATTATGCCAATTCACGCTACACCATCGCTGTTGGCGCAGTCGATCACGATGGTGTGCAGACGGCCTACAGCGAACCCGGCGCAGCGCTATTTATCAGCGCTCCGGCCAGCGCGGGCTCAGTTGGTATTAGCACCACCGATTTGGTTGGTAGCGCGGGTGCTAATACAGGCGGTGATTGCCGTGATGATTTTAATTTTGAAAGCAACGGCGCATTGCCGTTGCCGCGTCAGGAGAACGGTGGCACCTCCAGTGCTGCACCACTGGTGTCGGGGGTCATCGCTTTGATGCTGCAGGCCGATGTTGATGCCCATACCGATGCTACGTTGAGCTGGCGTGATGTGCAGCACATTCTGGCGAAAACCGCGACGAAGAACGATCCGTTAGATGCGGACTGGGTGCAAAATGGCGCCGGTCTGTGGGTGAATCACAAATACGGTTTTGGCCGCATCGACGCACAAGCTGCGGTAACGCTCGCCTCAACCTGGACAGCCGTTGCTGCATCGGTCAATTCACCGCAGGGCACCTCAAAAGGGCTCATCGATGTTAACACGCCGATTCCCGACAACAACACTGCGGGTGTTAGCCACACAATTACTATTGTGGATGATATCGAGGTGGAGCATGTGGAGGTGACACTCAAGGTCAGCCACAGTTACCGTGGTGACCTGCGTATTGTGCTGACCTCACCCGCGGGCACCGAGAGTGTGCTGGCTGAACTGCGCGATGAAGACGCCAATGCAGACTACGATCTATGGCGCTTCATGAGCGTCCGCCACTGGGGGGAGTCATCGCTGGGTGAGTGGACGCTGCATATCACGGACCAGGCCCCTGGTGATAGTGGGCAGTTTGAGCAGTGGCAGTTAGCAATTCACGGCGTTTTGATCAATAGCGCGCCCATCGCACCGGATACTGCATTTAGCGTTAACGAAGATGAAGCGCTGGTGGATACACTGTTGGCGCAGGGTCTTGGCGGCAATACCGATCTGATCTTCGCCATTGTCGATCAGGGTCATGATGGCACTGTTGTTATCAGCGATGAGAAGAGCGGTGCTTTCACCTATACCCCTGATACTGACTTCAATGGCGAGGATGCTTTTACGTTTACCGTTACCATAGCGGGGGTGGCAAAACCCCTGACTTCGGAGCCAGGAAGAGTGACAGTAACCGTCAACCCGACCAACGATGTGCCCATAGCAAAAGATATCACACGCACCCTGACCGAGGTCTCAAGCAGCCTTACATTCAGCCTGGATGGTTTTGATGTGGATGGGGACGAGCTGACCTATATCATTGTTGACCTCCCCGATCCGACCAAGGGTAGTGTGGTGCAGGCCAACAGTGGTTTGACGAGCCCCAGTGTCACTTATAACTCCAGCAGTCGCGAGGAGGATACTTTTACCTACAAGGTCAATGACGGTACGCTGGACTCAAATATTGCCACAGTGACCATCGAGCCGGGCACAGCTACAAACGTTCTTGGCGGCTCGGGAAGCGCAACCGGCAGCGTCGGTGGTCGTACCAATGGCACCGGTGCGTTGAATCCGGGATCTATTCTGCTGCTGATTGCGGTGCTGCTGGGCGGGTGGATGCGCGGCCGGAATCTACTAGCTGTGCGCAGATATCAATAGTTACGCATGCTCTCGCATGTGAAAAAGTAATTTTTTACCCTAATGGGGAAATTAACTGCGAATATTTATACCGCTATTCATACAGGTCACCCGTAGGCCCGTTCAAGCCTTAGCGGAACGGGCTGTGCTTATCTGCGTTAACGCCTGATCCGCCAAGACTTGATCAGGCCTACGAGGATGTTTTCGCAACGATTTAGCTTGTCGTTTCGGCTAATGTCTGAAGTGGCGCACGCCCGTGAAGAGCATTGCGATGCCGTGTTCGTTGGCCGCTTCAATTACCTCATCATCGCGCATTGAGCCACCTGGCTGAATCACCGCACGAATGCCCACCTCTGCAGCACTGTCGAGGCCATCGCGAAACGGAAAGAAAGCATCTGATGCCATTACCGCTCCACTGACCTGCAAGCCCGCATCAGCGGCTTTGATAGCGGCAATCCGCGCACTGTATACACGGCTCATCTGGCCCGCGCCGACACCGATTGTCTGCCCATTTTTGCAGTAGACAATGGCGTTGGATTTGACGAATTTAGCGACCTTCCACGCAAACAGCAGGTCGCGAATCTGTGCAACATCAGGTTGCTGTTGCGTGACAACTTTTATATCGGCTTCAGTGGCAATGGCTGTGTCCCGCTCTTGCAGCAGCAGCCCCCCGCACACGCGTTTGTAATCGAAGGAATTCTCCAGCTCTGCTGGCCACTGGCCGCAGGCAAGCACTCTGATATTAGGTTTCGAGGCGAGTGCCGCTAGCGCCTGCTCAGTGATTTCAGGGGCGATGATCACCTCAACAAATTGGCGTGATACGATCGCCTGCGCGGTATCGCCGTCCAGCGCTTTGTTGAAGGCAATAATGCCGCCGAACGCAGACGTTGGATCGGTCGCATAGGCCTTGTCGTAAGCGTCGAGAAGCGTGTCGCCGGTAGCGACGCCGCATGGATTGGCATGCTTGACGATGACGCAGCTCGGCCCATCGTCAAATGATTTGACGCACTCCAGCGCAGCATCGCTATCGGCAATGTTATTGAACGAAAGCGCCTTGCCCTGAAGTTGTTGCGCTGTTGCAATGCATGCCTGTGGTGCATCAGTCTCGCGATAAAAGGCAGCGTGCTGATGGGGATTTTCGCCGTAGCGCAGCGTCTGAATTTTTTGGTATTGCGCATTGTGGGTGTTGGGGAATGCGGTTTTTGTGCCGGTGTCGCTGATTGTGCCCAGATGGTTGGCGATAGCGCCGTCATAACGCGCGGTATGCTCGAACGCTTTTAGTGCCAGCGAAAACCGTGTGCCGGGCGTGACGGCTCCACTGTTGGCCGTCATTTCAGCGATAACCGTTGCGTAGTCGTCGGCGCCAACTACAACGGTGACGGCGCTGTAGTTTTTAGCTGCCGCGCGCAGCATGGTGGGGCCGCCGATATCGATATTCTCTATCGCCGTTACGAGTGTGCAGTTAGGGTCCGCGACTGTCTGCTCGAATGGGTAGAGGTTGACGACCACCAGATCGATGGCGTCAATAGCGTTGTCGGCCATAACGCTGTCATCGATACCTCTGCGCCCCAATAATCCACCGTGAATTTTTGGGTGCAACGTCTTTAATCTGCCATCCATCATCTCCGGAAAGCCGGTGTAATCCGATACTTCCCGCACCTCGATACCACTGTCGCTGAGCAGCTTGGCGGTACCACCGGTAGAGAGTATTTCAACGCCGAATGTCTGTTGCAACTGGCGGGAAAATTCAACAATACCCTTTTTGTCTGACACGCTGATAAGCGCCCGTTTTATTTTTGACACACTGATCTCATCGTTGTTTGTTGGTTTGAAGGAGAGGCGCGCTCAGATGCTTAATCGATCTCGTGGCACTTTAATTTTTTGCGCAGCGTGGCGCGGTTAAGGCCGAGGATTTGTGCTGCTTTGCTCTGGTTGCCGCCGCTATTTTTCATGACCACTTCCAGCAGTGAGCGCTCAACTTCGCCGATGACGAATTTGTAGAGATTGTCGGGCGGGTGTCCGTCAAGGTGCTGAAAATGAGCCTCCAGCGCAATTTTCATGCAGTTGCTCAATGGCTGCTTACGGCGCTCTTTGCGGGAGCCTCCGTCACTTTTTTTTGTGTCCAGTATCTCTTTCATTACGCCGCTTCGCCCATCCTTTTTGCGTTGCAATCAAAGAACTCCTTCAGCATAAGCAGCTGCTGTTCGCAGCTCTGCACACGATTAATAGTGTGGCGAAAAAGTGCAGCGTCGGTGTAACCCTTGCTGTACCAGGCGATATGTTTGCGCGCAATGCGTGGCCCTGTTGTTTCGCCGTAGAAGCTGTGGAGCTTTGTTATGTGTTGTGTGGCAATCTCTGCAATTTGTGTCGTCGTGGGAGCGGGAAGCTCTTCGTTATTTTTTAGATAGTGGTTGATGGCGCGAAAAATCCATGGTCGCCCCTGCGCCGCGCGGCCAATCATCAGCGCATCGACGCCAGTGCTATGCAATACCTGACGGGCCTTTTGTGGTGAATCGATATCACCGTTGGCGATGATCGGGATCTGCACGGCCTGTTTGATGGCGGCGATGGTGTCGTACTCGGCCTGACCTCGGTAGGCGCAGGCGCGTGTGCGGCCATGCACAGCCAGTGCCTGAATACCGCACGATTCAGCGATGCGAGCGATGCGCACGCCGTTGCGGCTCTGAGTGTCCCAACCGGTGCGGATCTTGAGCGTGACGGGAACATCAACTGCGTTGGTCACTGCGTGCAGAATTTTGGCGACAAGTGCTTCGTCTTTTAGCAGTGCGGAGCCCGCCATGACGTTGCAAATTTTCTTGGCCGGGCAACCCATGTTGATATCGATGATCTGCGCACCACGATCGGCGTTATGTTTTGCCGCCTGCGCCATCAGCGCTGGGTCTGCACCGACAATCTGTACCGAGCGTGGCCCGGCTTCACCCGTATGGTTGGCACGACGCAAGGTTTTCTCACTGCCCCACAGCAGCGAGTTGGATGAGACCATCTCGGATACCGCCATACCGGCACCAAGCTCACGGCAGAGCTGGCGATAGGGCAGGTCAGTCACACCGGCCATGGGGGCCAGTATCAGATTGCTCTGCAGTTTGTATGGGCCGATTTGCATTAACTGTTTATAACTTTTTTACGCCTAAGGTAGATCTGCCAGCACCGAAAAAACGACTCGAAATTCGCACGAAACGCCGTGTCTTGCAGCTCCGGGTGATGGCAAGGGGCGGCAAATATAAACCATATTAGCGGTGACTGCCAGCGACGCTAAACGCTAGTAAAACTCGAACTTGTAGTTGAGGATCTTGTTGCTGGGATAGACAACCTCCAGCTCGATGTGAATCGGTACATTCGGCGGCATCCCGACCTTTAAGTCGACGTTTTTACTCAAGTACTCGCTGGGCAGAAAGCGTCTGCGGCTTTTGAACTTGTTACCGAAGCCAGACAGATTGAGTTCGAGGATGGGGTAGGGTTGGTTAAAGTGCGCTTCGTTAATCAACGCACCGCGAATACTCAGCACGCCCTCTTCTGTAGCGTGAGGGCTGATCCGTCGATCCACCAGCACAATTTTCGATAGCGCTTTGCGCAGCGGAATCTCACAATTGAAGGTGTTGCACAAAGACTCCAGCCATGGCCGCAGTTCATCGTAGTTGGCGAGTTGAGCGCGCCGATAGTAGGCAAACTGACCAACCAGCACAAACAGCATTATCACAATAAGAAGAGACCATAGCGCTGTTAGCCACTTTCTTCGATTTCGTGAGTTGGTAGGGGCAGGGGCGGTAGCTCCAGCGGCGTATCGGAAAGTGTCAGCCGGTGCGCTAAAGAGAGGCGGTTGTGTCGCTGTGAAGCGGGTATTCAGTAGGCGTTCGTCATTCTCTCTCGCCTCTTTTTCCTCCCACTCTTGGCTGTCAGGTATTTCGCTCTGTTCAGTTTGCAGAGTACTCGGTATTTCCTCTATGGCTGGGGGCGGTTCTGGTGAGGTTGCTCTATTCTGTGTGTGGCGGCTCGCCTTTTGGTCAATGGCGTCAGTCGCGACGGCTTTGCGCAGTGAGACGAGTGGTGTGTCAAAAAACGGATGTTCGATGTGGGGATTTGATGGGCCGCAGTTTGTGGCGTCTGCGGTGTCAGAAGGGGCAGACTCATGAGGTTCACTGTGCGGATCACCATGTGCATGCTCAGAAAGTGTACTGACAGCGTTAAACAGTTGGTGACATTGGCCACAGCTGACAAAGCCCTGCGCTGTCCTGAGCTCTGCAATGGTTATTTTATAGGCAGTTTTGCAGTTTGGGCATTGAGTGTACATGGAACGGTAGCGGACCCTTTGGCGGCGGCAGTGTCGAGCGCACCCTTGGCAGGGCGGTAAGAGTTGGTCAGGTTTTCACATACTGGCCGCTCACCCACCCCTTGGTCGTCACCTCAACTTCGTACCAGCCATCTTTCTCCTGAATGACATTGACCAGCGTCCCTTTGGTTAGTGGCGGCGCTACAGTGGCGCCACCGGGCGTGGCGCGGATATTCAGTTTGTCCGCACTCACCAAGCCAACCTTGGATAGGTGTGGCTCGCTGCTGGCATCGTCTTCATCAACACCGCGGTCACGGACCAGCGTCCGCTCGCGCAGTTGATCTAGCGGAAACGCCGGACCCGGATCGGTTTTGCGTTGCGGTGCGATCTCTTCGTGGCCGACAATCATATCGATGTCATAGGTTTCGATAAGCAGCGCACAGAGTGCTTCGACTCGCTCGATCTGCTGCTCGCTGTAGCGGTGCCAGAAAGCGGGCTCACGCTCATTGCGGTGCACCGCTTCGATCACCTCGTCCGCAGGATAGCTGCGCCCAAACCACGAAACAAAAGCATCCCCGCTGCGGCTCAATCGGCCCGCATTATCGATCTCGATGCCGATTGAATACTGATTAAAGCCAGAGCGCCCGCGAAAACTGCTGCGCCCCGCGTGCCAAGCGACGGTGTCGAATGGAACCAGTTGGGTCACTGCGCCGTCACGCCCAACAACCAGATGGGCCGACGCCTTGGCAGCAGGGTTCAACAGGTGGTTGACGGAGGATTGCGCAGAAGCACCACCGGTAAAGTGCACTACAATTGAGTCTGCACTGCCCGCTGCAAAACGGCCACTGCGGTTAGGTGACTCTTTATAGTTGACCTGCTCGCCTGACAGGCGATAGTCGCTGATCTTCATCAGCCGACCGCCTCGTTTTGAGCTGACTGCGCACGGGGTGAGCTACCGGTCACTGCCCGTGTAATTTTATTATTGATGCCTATTTTTTCTGCCGACCGACCTAGACTCCAGGTGCCGACGATACCTGACCAGCCGTACCAGAACTCGGTGGGCAGGTCCGGCAGTGGTTTCACATCAGCGCCGCTGAGCGACGTAGCGATCGGAAAAAGAACGTAGTTGATGCCGATGTAGGCGAGCCCAGCATAGACCACAGTAGGCCGCGCCCGCTTGGTGAACGTGTCACCCTGCGTCAGCTCCGCGACCAACACGCGCTCTTTGGCCTGCATTTCAGCGCGCAGCGACTGCTCCAGCTCCGAATCGCGCTGTTGAAGCAGTGCCTCCATTTTTAGCTTGAAGTTCTGCTTCTCTTCACCGCTCAAATTGAACTCGTCGGCGACTGCACCGACTTTTTCGACGAACGAACCCACGCCACTACTGAATAGACGACTCAATGAAAACCCCATCGACCACTCCTTCTATCTGGGTTAACAGTTTGGTAACGCTGCAAAAGTGTGAGCAGTTCTGAAGGTGCTTTTAAGGCACTCTGCACGCCCCTCACAGGCTCCGGTAAATATAGAAGTGAGAGGCATCTATTTCAAGCCCTCTTTTCTACCGCCAACATATCGTTAAGCTTAGGCGCTGCGCGATGCGCGTTTGCGTTCGTGCTCCAGTAGAAAGCGCTTACGCAAACGGATATGATTTGGCGTGATCTCGACCAGCTCATCATCTTCGATAAACTCTAATGCTTGCTCGAGGGTCAGGCGGATGGCGGGTGTCAAAACGATATTTTCGTCGGTGCCTGAGGCGCGCACGTTGGTGAGTTGCTTGGCTTTGAGCGCGTTGACAATCAAGTCGTTATCACGCGAGTGGATGCCGATAATCATGCCCTCATAAATCTCTTCACCCGGTCCGATCATCATGCGTCCACGCGGTTGCAAATTAAACAGTGCAAAGCCCACCGATTTACCTTTTCCGTTGGCGATCAATACACCATTGTTGCGACCGGAAATTTCACCCGCTCGGACCGGACCATAGTGGTCAAACACATGATGCTTGATACCAGTGCCGGAGGTCTGGGTCAGAAACTCCGTCTGAAATCCGATCAAACCGCGCGACGGAATGGTGTAATCGAGGCGCACTCGCCCTTTGCCGTCGGGCACCATGTCCTGCAAGTCACCTTTACGTGCACCAAGAGCCTCCATAATGGCACCCTGATGGGTCTCTTCCACATCAACGGTCAGCGCTTCGAACGGCTCTTGAAGGATGCCATCGATCTCTCTGACGATCACTTCCGGGCGTGATACCGCCAGCTCGAAACCTTCGCGACGCATGGTCTCTATCAAAATCGACAGATGCAGCTCGCCGCGCCCGGAAACCTTGAAACGATCCGGATCGCCTGTATCGTCTACACGCAGTGCTACATTGTGAATTAGCTCCTGCTGCAAGCGCTCACGAATCTGCCGACTGGTCACATATTTGCCATCCTGGCCGACAAGCGGCGAGGTGTTGACCTGGAAGGTCATGCTTACGGTAGGTTCATCCACGGTTAACGCAGGCAGTGCCTCAACGCAGTCCGGGGCACACAAAGTATCGGATATGCTGAGATTGGCGACACCACTAATGGCGACAATATCACCGGCACGTGCCTCGTCGACCTCTATGCGCTCCAGCCCTTTAAAACCGAAGACCTGCAGTACCCGTGCATTGCGCCGGTTGCCCAATGAGTCGATGACAACCACTGCCATATTTTTCTTGACCACACCGCGTTTGATGCGACCTGTACCGATTACGCCTACGTAGCTTGAGTAGCCCAGCGTGATGATCTGTAGCTGCAGTGGCCCTTCGGGATCGGCGTTGGGAGGGCTGACCCGCTTGATCACGCTCTCAAATAGCGGTGTCATGTCCCCGCCACGTGCCTGCGCATCAAGATTGGCATAGCCTTGCAGCGCTGATGCATAGACCACAGGGAAATCGAGCTGCTCATCGGTGGCGCCAAGGCGATCAAACAGATCAAAGGTTTGATCCAGAACCCAATCGGGTCGTGCGCCGGGGCGATCAATTTTGTTGATGACCACCATGGGAGACAAACCCATCGCAAATGCCTTTTGAGTGACAAAACGAGTCTGCGGCATCGGACCTTCCACCGCATCGACCAGCAGCAGCACTGAATCGACCATCGACAAGACGCGCTCCACCTCACCGCCAAAATCAGCATGGCCGGGGGTGTCGACGATGTTGATGCGGTAGTCACCCCAGGTAATGGCGGTGTTTTTGGAGAGAATGGTAATGCCGCGCTCGCGCTCCAGATCATTGGAGTCCATCGCCCGTTCCGGTAGCACGTCGCGCTCATCGAGCGTGCCGGACTGCTGCAGCAGCTTGTCGACCAGGGTTGTTTTGCCGTGGTCGACGTGGGCGATGATGGCGATATTTCTTAATTTGTCAGTCTGATTCATAGGAGTTGTATCTGCTTAAAATAGTCACAATGGGTCAATGGCGATCACCCTGATTCTTCATGTTCGCCGGGACACAGCATTTCCGATAAAAGGCGGTGAGATCATTGTTTTGGACAAACGCGCCAAGCAGCCATACAATCTGCGGCTATTCATGCTCATCCATCCGCGCTATCTTCACCGGGCTTTTCAGTGCTTGCGTCTTTTATAAAATCGTTGCTGTATCTCTTTTCGTTGCTATCGTTGCCGAATGCCCACCGCTTAGGCAGCTGGATAGGCTGGTGGCTGGCAGTCACACCCAACCAGGCGCGACGCATATCCAAAATCAATATCGGCCTCTGTTTTCCAAACTTATCTGCAACAGATCAACAGCAGTTGCTTGAACACAGCTTGATTGAAAGCGCCAAAGCCGTTACAGAAACCGGTGCACTGTGGCGCTGGGATGCTGGACGTGTGTTGGCGTTAGTTCGGCGGGTATCCGGAGAGGCGTATTATAGGGAAGCAAACGCGCACGGCAAGGGGGTTATCATTATCGCCCCACATTTAGGTGCTTGGGAGATGGTTGGATTGTATTGCGCGGCCCAGTATCCGATGGTTTCGCTCTACCGCCCGCCCCGCCTGAAAGCGTTGGAGACGATGATCTGCCATGCGCGTCAGCGGAGTGGAGCCAAACTGGTACCCACCAACGCTTATGGGGTCAAGACGCTGTTTCGAACACTGGCAGCGGGCAAGCAGGTGGGAATATTACCCGATCAGGATGCGCGCGAAGATGGTGGAATCTTCGCACCATTTTTCGGCGTACCGGCTTCAACAATGGTTTTGTTATCACGGCTCGCGGCGAAAACCGGCGCAACGCTGCTGTTTTGTTACGCCGAACGCCTGCCCAATGGTGAGGGATACTACATGCACTTTGTGCCAGCCCCCGCTGGTATTGACGATTCCAATCTTGAGCATGCCACCACACAGCTTAATTTAGGTGTAGAGCAGTGTGTGCGACAACATCCCGAGCAGTATCAGTGGAGCTACAAACGATTTCGCTCGCGTCCGCCGGGAGAGACTCGCCTATATGGCAGAAGCTGACGCGGTGCTTATGCGCGCCAAAATGCAGGGGACATCAACACCAGCAGAGTAAAAATCTCAAGTCGCCCGAGCAGCATGGCGAACATCAGCACCCACTTGGCAACGGCACCGATCTCAGCGTAGTTGGCACCCACCCCACTCAGGCCGGGGCCTAAATTATTCATGCAGGCAGCGACTGCAGAGAAAGCAGTGACAACATCGAGCCCGGTCGCTGCCAGCAGTAGTGACATCACGCTAAAGCAGGCCACATACAGTGAAAAGAACCCCCACACGGCCTCCGTTACATGGCTCGGCAGTACTTTGCCACCGACCTTGACGGGAATCTGCGCGCGTGGATGGATCAAGCGCTGAATCTCGCGCGCACCCTGTTTCAGCAGCAGCACGATGCGCACCACTTTTAATCCGCCCCCTGCTGAACGAACCGGCACAGCCCCCGATGAAACTTGCCACCAGCAACAGTATTGTCACGAAAGCAGGCCATGCTGGGTAGTCTGCCGTAGCAAAGCCGGTGGTTGTTGCGATCGAAACCGCCTGAAACAGACCGTGCACCAGCGACTCATTAAAGGACGCAAAAATACCGCCACTTTGAAGGTAGTAGACGGTTAGCACGGAGACCAGCGTCAGCACCGTCACATAGGCGCGAAACTCAGGGTCGCCAAAATAGGGATAAGGACGCAGTGAGCGCCAGGCGAGAAAATGCAGCGAAAAGTTAACACCCGCCAGCACCATAAACAGTGTTGCTACCAGCTCAATCTGCATGCTGTCGAAATAGCCGATACTGGCATCATGGGTAGAAAACCCACCAATAGCTACCGTTGAAAAGCTGTGCGCAATGGCATCGAATGGTGTCATTCCGGCCAGCCAATAAGAGAGCGCACACAGTACCGTTAGCCCCAGATAGATGTACCACAGCGCCTTTGCTGTCTCGGTGATGCGTGGCGTCAGCTTGTCATTTTTCATTGGTCCTGGTGTTTCCGCTCGGTAGAGCTGCATACCACCAACGCCGAGCATGGGCAGGATGGCCACCGCCAGGACGATGATGCCCATGCCGCCTAACCACTGCATCTGTTGCCGGTAATAGAGGATAGATTTGGGCAGGTTATCAATACCGGTGATGACAGTGGCGCCAGTAGTTGTCAATCCTGACATTGACTCAAACAGCGAGTCGGTAAATGACAAGTGGGGCTGTGTAGAGAGCATCAGTGGTACTGCACCAGCCAGCCCCAGCACTACCCAGAACATCACCACAACCACGAACCCATCGCGAATGCGCAGATCCTTGATGAACGATTTGACCGGTACCCAGGTAACAAAGCCGGCAATCAACGTTAGTGCAAAGCCAAGCAGGAAGGGCGGCATCGCGCCATCCTCATACAGCCACGAGACAAAAAGCGGTGGCAGCATGGTGATGCTGGAGAGCATCAACAGAAGTCCGAGAATGCGCTGAATAGCTTGGAGCTGCATGGAATATGGCGTGCTGGATGTTATGGGTTAAAAATTAAGGTTGGCGATTGACTAAAAATTGCTGCGCGGTATCACGTAAATAGGAGGTCGAAAGGCGAACGAACATGTTCATCACATGAAAGTAATGCCCACCTGAAACAGCTGCTCCACCTCTTGAATGCGCTTTTTATCCACCAAAAAGAGGATGACGTGATCTTCAGCCTCGACCACCGTGTCGTGGTGAGCAATCATTACGTTGTCACCACGCACGATGGCACCAATGGTGGTGCCACGTGGCAGTTTAATGTCCTCTATTGCACGTCCCACGACCTTCGATGAGCCGGGGTCGCCGTGAGCAACCGCTTCAATCGCCTCGGCCGCACCGCGCCGCAACGAGTGCACGACTACCACGTCGCCGCGCCGAACATGGGCCAGCAGACTGCCGATCATCGCCTGGTGTGGCGAAATAGCGATGTCGATGTCGCCCGCTTCGACCAGATCAACATACGCTGCACGGTTGATCAGTGCCATCACCTTGCGTGCGCCCAGGCGTTTGGCGAGCAGCGCAGAAAGAATGTTCACTTCATCATCGTTGGTCACTGCGCAGAAAACATCGGTGTTTTCGATATTCTCTTCGAGCAACAGCGCCTCATCGGCGGCATCGCCGCTGAGCACGATGGTCTTGTCCAGCCCTTCCGCAATGGTGCGTGCATGAGCCGGGTTATGGTCGATCAGTTTGACCTGATAGTCATCCTCAAGCACCTTGGCTAGGCTGCTGCCGATGTTGCCACCACCAGCGAGTATGATTCTTTTTATCGGATTATCGAGGCGGCGCAGCTCGCTCATCACGGCGCGGATATCGCGCTTGGCGGCGATGAAAAACACCTCGTCATCGACCTCGATGACGGTGTTACCTTCGGGATGGATCGGGTTGCCGCGACGAAAAATTGCCGCAACGCGCGTCTCGACTGACGGCATGTGTGTTCTCAGCTCGCGCAGTTCATGGCCCACCAGAGGTCCGCCGTAAAATGCCTTCACCGCCACCAGCTGTACCTTGCCGCCGGCAAAGTCCAACACCTGTAGCGCGCCTGGATTTTCGATTAGGCGCTGCACATAACGAGTGACTGCCTGCTCCGGTGAGATCAATACATCCACCGGAATCGCCTCTTGAGTAAAGAGTTCCGGCGACGCTAAGTAGGCACCTGCGCGTACCCGCGCGATCTTGGTGGGTGTATGAAATAGCGTATAGGCAACCTGACAGGCAACCATGTTGGTTTCGTCGCTGCTGGTCACGGCGAGAATCATGTCGGCATCTTCAGCGCCCGCTTGGCGCAGTGTTTCGGGGTGCGATGCTTGACCCAGCACAGTGCGCACATCGAGGGAGTCTTGCAGCGTTTGCAGGCGTTCTGCATCACTATCGACAATGGTGATGTCGCTCGCTTCACTGGAGAGATTTGCCGCGACGGACGAGCCCACCTGACCGGCGCCAAGGATGATGATTTTCATGGGTATGGATCTACGGCGAGTCGTTTGGCTTCAATCAAGCAGTGCTGAAAAAAATGACGAGACGGAGCAAAGGCGGGCAGAGCATAGCACGGAATATCGCTATAGTGGATCGTTCATTTTTCTGCTGCCAACTGCTTGCTGTCGATACCCAGTGCGCGCAGTTTGCGGTAAAGATGAGTGCGTTCCATTCCCGCCAGTTTGGCAGCTTTGCCGACACTGCCGCCGACGGCGCGAAGTTGGTGCTCCAGGTATTGACGTTCAAACTGCTCACGCGCTTCACGTAGCGGCAGATCAAAGCTGCACCCTGCGTCTGCTGAGGCATTTTTGCTCATGTGGGGCTGCTCTCCGAGTGCGCGCTCCACTGCATCACACTCAATGACGGTATCCGTGCTCAGAATCAGTAACCGTTGGACCAAGTTTTTCAGCTCGCGCACATTGCCCGGCCAGGTGTAATTGCGCAGACAGTTTTGTGCCGCGACGCTAAAGCGGCGATAGGGCAGGTTCTCCTGACTGACAAACTGATCGACATAGTAGTCAAGCAGTTCGGGAATATCCTCGCAGCGCGCTTTCAGTGCAGGGACTGTCAGCGGCACCACATTGAGGCGGTAGAACAGATCTTCACGGAAGCGCTGTTGTTTAACTGCTTGCTCCAGATCCATGTGCGTGGCTGCAATGATGCGCAGGTCCAGTTTTACTGCCTCCATGCCATCTACGCGATGAAACGAGCCGCTCTCCAGAGTGCTGAGCAGCTTGCCCTGAATAGAGAGGTGCATGTCGCCAATCTCATCGAGAAACAGGGTGCCGCCGTTGGCGCGTTCCAACCAGCCGTAACGGATTTTCCCGTCATGCTCACTACCGAACAGCTCAGCCGCCGCGTTTTCCCGATCCAGCGCAGCGACACTCAAGTCGATAAAGGGGCCGTCGTGGCGTGTGCTACTGCTGTGAATATAGCGCGCCAGCAGCTCCTTGCCTGACCCCGCTTCACCGTTAATCAGCACCCAGGCACTGTGTTTAGCGATGCGTTTGGCCTGCTCGCGCAGCGTCTGCATCAGCACGCTTTTGCCAAGTGGTTCGTTGAGCGGTTGCAGGTGTTTGCGTAGGCTGGCGCTCTCCTGATTGAGCTTCTCCAGCTCCAGCGCGCGCTTGACAGTCACCAGCAATTTAGAGAGTGACAGTGGTTTTTCGATAAAGTCGTATGCGCCCAGGCGGGTCGCCTCTACTGCGGTCTCTACCGAGCCGTGGCCGGACATAATGATCACCGGTGCCGACAGTCCGCCATCCTCAACCCACTGTTTCAATAGCGAGATACCATCGATGCCGGGCATCCATATATCCAGCAGAATGAGATTGGGGCGGCGCAAACGCAGCTGCTGGCAAGCCTCTTCACCGCTATCTGCCACACTGACCTCATAGCCTTCGTCAACGAGAATCTCTTTGACCAGTTCGCGGATATCTGTCTCATCATCTACAACTAAAATATGGGCAGCGCTCATCGGTAGCTCTCTTTAACAGCCTGTTAATGGTTCGTTAGCAACATGTTTGTCTACTCTGCGGCAGCATCGGTGGGCAGGCGTATGACCACTGATGCGCCGCCTTCGGTGCCGTTTTCAACCCACACCACACCATTATGCTCTTCAACAATCTTTTTAACGATCGCCAGGCCCAGGCCGCTGCCTTTCGGTTTGCTGGTGACATAAGGCTCAAATGCCTTGGCGATCATATCGTCAGGAAAGCCAGGGCCTCTATCGCTGATGCGCAGTTCGATGTACTGAAAGCCGGACTGCGCAACACAACGGCTGTGCACCATGACCTGTGCATCCTCATGGCCCACCATCGCCTGCATCGCATTTTTAATCAGGTTGTGCAGTAGTTGGCGCAGGCGCCCGGCATCGGCGCTCACTTGTGGTAGCGACGTTGCCAACTGCGCCTCCACTGGCACCTGATAGCCACGGTAGAGATCGAGCACTTCATTGACCAGCACATTCAGATCCAGCGGCCGTAGTTGCAATTTAGTGGTATGTGCGTACTCCGAAAAGACCGTCACCATCTCTTTCATGACTTCAACCTGCTGCACGATGGTGTGGGTGGAGCGATCCAGTACTTCAGCGTCCTCTTTGTTCATCGTCTTCAGGTATTTGTGGCGCAAACGCTCTGCCGAAAGGCGAATCGGTGTCAGTGGATTTTTGATCTCATGAGCGAGGCGGCGCGCCGCTTCGCTCCAAGCTGCATCGCGTTGTGCCTGGATCAACGCGGTCACATCATCAAAAACAATTACGTAACCGGCATTGACCTCATGCTCTTCGCACGGCAGTGGCATGCCACGGCAGATCAGTGTGACGCGCCCCGTGGGGCCGAGTAGTGCGATCTCTTCGCGCCACTCCTGGTCAGAGCGGGTTAGCAGTGGCTCGATGGCATCGACAAAATGTTGCAAGTGGGGGTGCCCTTTGCTCAATGATGACAGGCTTTGGCCGACTTTTGCTTCCACGTCCACGCCGAGAATCTGCGCGGCTGCATTGTTCGTCATGCGCAGCAGTGGTGGCGAAGTGGACTGCTGACGGCGCTGCTGGAGTGCCTGCTGTTGAGAGATGCTGGAGGTGCGCACGTCGCGGCGGCGGTCGAAAGTAATCACTCCCGAGGTCAAACGGCCCAACACGGCGCTGAGATAAGCGCGCTGCCGTTCCGCCTGGCTGCGGCTGAGGTCTGCGTCATCGCGCGCTTTAGCAATGCCTTCGGTCATGGTGTTGAACGAGCGCACTAAAAATCCCAGCTCATCGTTGGATGATTGTGGCAGACGCTGCGTGTAGTCACCCGATGCCACGGCGCGCGTACCGATCGCCAACGTACGGATCGGCTCCACCAAGCGTCGGGCGGAGTAGAATGCCGCCCACACGGCCGTCAGCAGCGTTAACAGCAGCACCATCGATAGCGTCAGGGTAAAACTCAGCTTCAGTGGCTCGCGAAAATAGTCGAGCTTTTTATACTCGGTGAAAGCAGTCTGCACCGTCTCGGCAAGCTCACTGATGCGCCGGTCTACCGGGTAGATCACTTGCAGTACGCGCGGGTCGCCGGCGGCCTCATATGGGGGAGCCTCAATCACCATGCGCACAATGAAGTCGTTGTCGTTGACGGTTTCGGTCGCCATGTAGGGGTTGCCACCGCGCAGCTGCAGAATAATCGCGCCGTTGGGCAGACTTGTTGGCAGGATGGAGGCGGGATTTTCATTGCTGAAGGCGATGATCTTGTAGCCGCGACGACTGAAGAGCGTCAGCTCCGATGCACCGATTTGGCGGCGCAAGGTATCCAGCGCGTGCACCGCTTCGCTATCGGAGATCAGCGTCAGCTCGTCGACAACCCGCTCAGATTTTTTGCGCAGGCCACGCATGCGTTCGTCCAGTGCAGTGCGCCCCAGTTCGAGGGCATCTTCGAGTGCGTGTTCGGTGCTCACGTCAAACCAGCTGTCGATGCCGCGGCGCAGAAAGTCCAGTGAGAAATAGTAGACCACCGATACTGGCATCAACGTCAAAATTACAAACATCGCCACCAGCCGTACCGTGAGTCGGGAGCCGGTTGCTTTGTTGCGATACTGTCGGTAGAGCCGCAGTATGTTGATGCTGATGAATACACACAGGAGCAGCAGCACCAGGACATTGATGACCAGCAATGTCGGATAGAGCCGTCCAAACTGGGTGGAGTTTTGCGTCGAAGCGCTCATCATAAACAGCGACAGCAGCAATAAAAGCAGTGCCGCGAATGGCGCTACCCCGACGGGTATTCGTTTGATTAGCGCAGTGACCATCGATACCACCCGCTCGATAGATCCCAGCCCGATGAAAAGTAGGTCGACAGGCGCACCGGCATTGGTAGCGATTCGGTGTCGAGTCTACTACGCAGGCTGATTTCGTAGTCGCTGTCAGCATCAATGAGCATTGCGTCAAACAGTGGCAGGTCGACGATGGTGCCAAGAATGGAGGTGGCGACTGCCAGTGTTGGCAGACTGTGTTGCAGGCCGCTGTTGACGTTGATGACGTGATACTGCTGGATCAGTGCGTAGTAGCGAATTTGGTAGCGCTGCTTGAGGTGGACAATCTCTTTATTCCACAGCAGTCCGCGCTTTTTAGCGACTTCGATATCGAGCACGATATTCAGCGGCAAGCCATTTTGCAGTGCCTCCCGCGCCTCGTTGCTGAGCTGGTAGTCGATGTGGGCATTCAGGTAGTAAATATTGTCGACGACAACGGTCTCGGCGCTACGTACCTCGAAAGCGTTTTCAGCGCTGACGCAAATTGATGTGTAAGCGAGCGTCACAACCCAGAGCAGGACCGCAAGCTGTATCACTATTCCGTTGTGTTTGCGGTTCATTGGGGAGATGCGTGCGAAGTAAAGATGAAGGCAGTGAAAAAGAGATTAGCAGCGAACCATATGCGGCAGAAAATTTTGATCGACGAGCGCTCTCTTTATTGGCCGGGGAGGTCCGCTTTTCATCGTGCCGATTTAACCAAGCAAGCGTAGAAAAACCCGTCCATGGCGTGCTCTCCGGGTAATATCTGCCGACCCGCCCCGGCAGTGCGGCCCCAATCCGCTTCAATGAGGCGCACTTGTGCATCGTCGTGCGTGCCTAAAAAGTGTTCAATCTGCTCGCTGTTCTCACGCGGCAAAACAGAGCAGGTTGCGTATAGCAGCATACCCCCCGTGCTGAGCAATGGCCACAGGGCATCGAGGATGGCGCGTTGTTGCTCGGCCAGTGCTGGGATATCTGCCGCACGGCGCAGCTGTTTAATGTCGGGGTGACGACGGATGACGCCGCTGCCGGAGCAGGGAGCGTCCAGCAAAATGCGCTCGTATGGTACGCCATCCCACCACATTTCGGGCTGCGTAGCATCAGCGACGATGCACTCGGCTTGCAGCTGCAAGCGTTCGAGGTTCTCGGTGACGCGCTCCATGCGCGCTGCATCCATCTCAACCGCGGTTAAACGGATATCGCGCTGCAGTTCGAGGAGATGGCATGCCTTGCCGCCGGGCGCTGAGCATGCATCGAGTACACGTTGGCCCGGCTGCAGATCCAGCAGCGCTGCGGCAAGCTGCGCGGCGCTATCCTGCACCGAGACCCATCCATCACGAAAACCGGGTAGGCGCTCTACCTCCAGTGGTTGCAGCAGGGTAATGGCTTGTGGCGCGCCGGTGACAGGTAGCGCATCCAGTCCTGCGGCGCTGAGCTGCTGCAAATAGTCATCACGGGAGCAGCTTCGTGCATTTACGCGCAGCGTCATGGGCGGTTTTTGGTTGTTGGCCGTGGTGATTTCGCGCCACTGCGCTGGCCACGCCTGTTGCAGTGTCTGCAGTAGCCAGCGCGGGTGAGCTGTGGCTGCTGATTCATCACAGTCTACTTTCGTCAGTAATGTTTCACTGCTGCGTTGGAAGCTGCGCAGCGAGCCATTCACCAGTCCGACAGCCCACGCTTTTTTCAGCTTTTTGGCGACACTGACGGTTTCGTTAATCGCGGCGTGCGGCGGTACGCGCATGTAGAGCAGCTGATACAAACCCATCAACAGGAGCACCTGTATGTCGCCATCTTTGGCTTTCAGCGGTTTGCGCAACAATAGCTGCGTGAGCGCCTGCAGACGCAGGTGGTAGCGCAGTACTCCGGCGCATAGCTCGTGCACCAGCCCGCGGTCAGCCGGGTTCGCCACCTTGAGCTGATAAACAGGCAACGCTGCAGATAACGACTGCCCTTCAGCGAGCACGCATTGCAGCACCTTTGCAGCAGCGAAACGAGGTGTCATCGGCGGTGCTCAGCGTGAAAAGTCATTCGGGGTGCGTCACGCAGATGGTGTCGCAAAACGCTTGCCCACGGCATACAGCGTCGCGTTGGCATTGAACAGGTCGCTGACCGCCACTGCTTTGCCGCCAGGTCGTTGCAGCCGCGTCAGACGCAACAGCCCCTCCCCGGTGGCAACGTCAATGCCATCCCGGTCTGAGTGAACAATGGTGCCGGGCGGTTGGTCACAGGGGGCACTCATTGCACTGGCCTGCCAGATACGCAGCAGCTGATCATTCAATGTGGCGCGTGCGACCGGCCATGGGTTGAACGCACGCACTTTTCGTTCAAGCAGTGCCGCAGGCTGAGAAAAATCGAGATCTGCTTCGTGTTTGTGAATTTTTGCTGCGTAGCAGCTCTCTGCATCGTCTTGCGCTTCGGGTTGCAGGCTGCCTTGAGCCATCTGCGATAGCGCTTCCAACACGGCTGTTGCACCCAAATCCGCCAGACGATCGTGCAGTGTTTCAGCGGTCTCCGTTGCGGAGATAGCACACGGCGTGCGCACCAGCATCGCACCGGTGTCGAGGCCTTCATCCATCTGAATAATGGTGATTCCGCTTTCAGTGTCTCCCGCTTCAATGGCGCGCTGAATTGGCGCGGCGCCACGCCAGCGTGGTAGCAGTGAGGCGTGAATATTAATGCAGCCAT
>JAADGQ010000103.1 GCA_013152295.1 Gammaproteobacteria bacterium
CTATGACACACGCGAGAATTACCAGGTAATCGCGCAGCGCGATGCCAGCGCATTAATTCCTCCGCGAAAGGGGGCCAAAATTTGGCAGCATAGCCACAGCGTTACAGTGCTTTGACCCTTGCGTAGTGCTTAATTGCTCCAACCCACCTCAGCAGCAGTTTTGTTACCGACCACCACCTGAGAGAAACCACCAGGAATTTCAGCTTTTGAAGCAGAGATAGGGATACGCCCGCCCATCAGCTCCGCTTTGGTTTGTGGGTAGCGAGGCTGCTTGTTCGGTTCAGCGTAGCCATCGGGAAACAGAGGTAATGAATTTACGGGGTCGTATTTATCGGTGGCACCAAATAGGTGCATCAGTTCATGGGCGATTACCACCTTGTTGCTGCCGCGTGAGTCACGATCAGCAAACGCTTTCACCACCGCCAGCGAGAGCTTTTTGACACCAACAGAATGGGGCAGGATATGGTACGCAGCAGGATCGTAATACTCTACGAAGATTTTGATATCGGCAGGTGGGCCATCATCGCTTTCGTTAAAATCAGCAGCCCAATAACGCAGCGTCAAACTCCACCACACCACAGCCAGCCACGAACCACTCTCTGGCGCGACGGGCGGTTGCTCCGTCACCGCCGGTCCAAGCCTAACTCTGAACGGGTCGCGCTTCGGCAGCGCATAACGTGCGGCTTCTCTGTTCAGAAAGCGTTGCAGTGAAGTAAATGCATCATCATTCAAACGACTGATGTAGCGCTCACTGGCGGCGCTGCCATCACCGTTAATGGGATAGATCACCACCCATTTGCTGTGCTCCCAATCGCGCAGTGAGGAGTCCAGCGTGTAAGCAGAAAGCGCGACAAAAACCAGCACGCTGAGCAACACAGTGACCCTGAAAAATTTAAACATGCTTCATCCTGTGCCGCACCTGAAAACCGAACCACACTCTTTGTCGGCACCGTGTCCCTGAATAATAGATTAATCAGCGCCCAGAGCCGCCGCCAATACGCACGCCTCGACAATTTTGACCAGCGCTCCTGCTACATCGCCCGTTGCCCCACCGATGCGGTGCATCATGAGTTGGCGTAACAGCGCAGGCATCCGCCATGATGCAGCAGTATACCGTCGGGCGCATTATTAGGCAGGAAACAGCGTGCTTCGGCGCGTTGCGATCTACCAAACAAACCAAGCTCCCAAGAACAGCACCAGCAGCCAGATAAGCAGTGTGCGTCGAATCAAATTGAGTGCGCAGTCGATATCATCGATTGCGGGTTGGCGGCCTTCACCGAGTAGCGGACGCTCTTCAACAGTACCGTGATATGAGGCTGCGCCACCGAGCTGCAGGCCAAGGCTTCCGGCACCACTGGCCATCACCGGCCCCGCATTCGGGCTTTTCCAGTACGCGCCTTGTTTCTGCCAGCAGCGCAGCGCAATCTGCGTTTTTCCTGCTAACGCATAACCCAATGCGGTCAGTCGGGCGGGTATGAAATTCATCAGATCATCAAGGCGTGCAGCACCCCAACCAAAGTGGTTATAGCGCTCATTGCGGTAGCCCCACATTGCGTCGAGTGTATTGACGAGACGGTAGATCACCACACCCTGTGCACCGCCGATTATAAACCAGAAGATCACCGCAAAAATGGCGTCGTTGCCGTTCGCCAATGCTGATTCCAACGTTGCTTTAGTGGTCTCTTGCGGGTCAAGTGTGGAGGTATCGCGGCTGACCATCAAAGCAACTTGTTGGCGGGCAGCGATTAGATCACCATCGACCAATGCATCGCGCACGTTGCGGGCGTGTTGTTCGAGACTGTGCCAGCCAATGGCGAGATAGAGCAGCAGCGCATCAAAGAGAAAATCAAGCGGAAACAGCCAGCGTGTCAGCATAATGAACAGCGTGAATGAAAAAAGCAGCAGCGCTAACGCAACAACACCACGGGTGCGTGAGTCGCTATAGATGCATAGCTCAAGTAGTTTAGCGACACGACCAAAGCCAATCAGCGGATGAAAGTGGCGCGGTTCACCAAAACGTGCATCGAGTACGAGTGCTGCAACGACAATCAACGCAGTGATCATTTTTGTGAGTCTATTTCATCGCTGGATTTGCTGTGCCCCTGATTATAATAGACGGACTGGTAACGCCCACGCACCACGCGATAGAGCGTTATCATCTCTTGCTGAATGAACTGACTCACTGCGTGCTGCTTCTGAACGATGTCACAGATCCACCCCTTTCTGTGCGCTCACACCGGCACGGAAGGCATGTTTGGTGTCGGCTAGCTCTGTCACCGTATCGGCGGCTTCATACAGTGCTTTGTGGGCAGCACGGCCAGTGATCACCACATGCTGCATTGCTGGGCGCGCCTTGAGATCGGCGAGCACGGTGTCGANNCAAGCCAGCCATATTTAATGGGATAGGTCAGTTCATCAAGCACAACGAGGTCAATCGATGCATCCGCCAGCATCGTTTTCACGATGGCCCAACCGCGTTGCGCGGTTTCGATATCGCGAGCGAGGTTTTGGGTCTCCCAGGTAAAGCCTTCGCCGAGCACGTGCCAGATGACGTTGGCTTGCTGGTTAAAAAAAGCCTCTTCGCCGGTGTCTGAACAGCCTTTGATAAACTGCGCCACGCCAACGTGCATGCCGTGGCCCAAAGCACGAGCCACCATACCAAAGGCGGAGCTGGATTTGCCTTTGCCGTTGCCGGTGAGCAGCAAAAACACGCCTTGCTCGCGATCCGCGCGGGCAATCGCATCGTCAACGACTGCTTTTTTGCGCTGCATACGGTCGCGATGGCGTTGTGCCTTGTCGGTTGTGTCTGCCTGTGTGCCCAAAGCAGAGTTACAGGGCTGCTTTTTGTTGATTGGTTGCCTTGTGTACGACAGTAAATGCGCTGTGCACGATTGCCGCGACACCGACATAGAACGCTAGTGATTGCAGATAGGGTGGGAAATAGGTTAGCTCGCGCACTGTAAATTCGGCCCAGCTCAGCTCGGCGAAACGCCCGGAAAAAAGATAAAAACCACCGCTGGAAAAGAGTTCACAGATCGCCGCGCCGACAACGGTGGCCAAAGTCAGAGGCATCAGCGTGGACCACTCAAAGCGATAGCGCTGAGCATACCAACAGCCTGCGAGCCAGAGCGCTGCGTAGGCGGGCAGCAAGAGAAGGTAAGCGGGAGAGAAGCAGAAATCACTCACCCCACCCCACTGGAAAGCGACAAAATCGAGTCCCCATGTCAGTGCGAGCAATCCGGGCAGCACCCAGGCCGGGCGCAGATAGATCCCGGCCAGTAAAAAGACCGCCCAGGAGGCGCCCGGCAGGTTGTGCAGGGTCGATAGGTGATGGCCGCGCGTGACGATCAGTAGCAGGACCAATGCAGCGCCGATGGCGACCTGGTTTCGGGTCGAGAGTGTCAACATGTTTTGTTTCCTCTATTTTTTGGTTTTGTCTATTCGCCTATTCTACTGAACCGAACAGCGGTTTTACGCTTGAGGTTGATAACGCAATGTTACAAAAAAGCTACGTCCGGGCTGATTGTAAAATGAGGCCGTTTCGTACTCTTTATCAAGCAGGTTTTCGATGCGTGCTTGCAGCTTCCACGCTTTTGTCAGACGGTATTGTGCACGAAAATCGATGGTACTGTAGCCGCTAATTTTGCGTGTGTTGGCCGAATCGTCGTAACGCTTGCCTTCTGCGAGTAGTGTCGCACCGATACCGTATTTGCCAAAATCGCGATCAGCATCGAAACGTAGCGACTGTTTCGTGCGTCGCGCCAGCGTGTTGCCTTTATTCGCCCCGCTTGAACGGTCCTTCGGGTCAAGCAGTGTCAGGTTGGCGCTGAGATTCCACGCGCTGATCTGTGTCGTTAACGTGGTCTCGATACCGCGCATGCGTGCCTCACCAACATTGACGGGGGCAAACGTAGCGGCATCAAAGGCGATCAGCTTCTTAACGCGCGTTTCGTAGAGGTTAACCGACCAACTGGCCCAATCCATGTGGCCTCTCAAGCCCAACTCAGCGCTGCGTGATGTTTCGGGCTCCAGATCGGGGTTGCCAAACCCAGGCCAATACAGCTCATTAAACGTGGGCGCTTTGAAGGCGGTGCCATAAGCGGCGGTAACACGCAGATTTTTAGCAAATGCCCAGCCCCAGGCAGCGCCGCCTGTCGTGCGTTTACCAAACTGCTCGTTGTCATCACTGCGCAGGCTGACCTCGATGTCGTGGGCTGCAAACGACCCTTGGTACTGGGTAAACAGCCCCCGGTTATCACGATCGGTCACAACATAAGCGGTGGCGCTATCAACGCGGTCATCTTGGTAATCAGCACCGATGGTCACCAAGTGATTGTCAGTGATGAAATGATCACTCTGCAACGAAAGAGTGTCGCGCTGGGTGTTGATGCGACCGATTAAAATACCGTCCTTTAGCGTGTCAGACTCATCCAGACTGCGCCCTCCACTGAGCGTCAGCTGCCAGATGTCCGCCAGTGAGTAGCGAATTGTTGCGCCAAGCACATCTTGCAGCGATTCGGATTCGTTGCCCGAGAAAGCGCTGCCATCGAACTCGGTTTCGCTGGAAGTGCGTAGCGCATGGGCATCCACTTCAAGGCCGAACTGAGTTCGGTAACCAGCGCGTAGCGACCGCGATTGCGTACGGTTGCCATCTTTATCCGGTTCGATTGTAAAACAGCCCGCGCCGCCTGGAAACGGCTTGCCGTCGCATGCATTAAAACCATCGGTAGACGCACCGCTGGCGCTGGCACTAAACCAGCCGTTTTCACCACGTTCTGAGACGCCGATAGAGGCCTCAGCGCTGCCATAGCTACCACCACCGATGGTGAAGAAGGGTTTCGATGCGGCACTGCCTTTACGGGTAAATATCTGGATGACACCACCTACCGCCTCAGAGCCATACAGGCTGGAGCGCGGACCACGCACGATCTCAATGCGCTCGATCAGCTCAACGGGCATGTCTTGAAATGCCGCTGTACCAGCTGTGGCGGAGCCCACCTTGACACCGTCGATCAGCACCAATACGTGATCAGATTCAGTGCCACGCAGAAACAGGGATGTGACTTTACCGGCACCGCCATTGTTGCTGATGCTAACGCCGGGTACACCGCGCAAAATATCCTGCACGGATCGCGCTTGCTGGCGTTCAATATCATCGCGATTGATAACGGTCACCGCTGCAAGGGTTTCATCGGAGGTCTGCGCAGTTCGTGCTGCGGTGACGATAACAGGGTCAAGCTTGGTTGCTGCCAGTACCGCTTGAGAGGTTAATAGCGGAGCACTTAACAGCACACCCAGCAGAGGTGTGAAGCGTGTAAGAGATGCAGGTAAAAGAGTTGTGTAACGTTTTTTCATTCTTAACTTCCTATCCACGCACTCGCCCGTACGTGAGTTGATGGCATGACGACGCATGCGGAGGAGAGTTAAGAACCGAACGGAAACAGGGAGACAACCTGCAAGCCGCAACATTGCCCTCCGCAACGCCAACTAATTATTTCAGGCCGGTCTCCGGGCTCGCGAAGGGTATCTCTACCGGGGGGGATCGCCTTCCCACGTAAAAAACGCAGTGGCTGTGTGATCCGCCTTCATTCGCTTACCGTTGCGGGGGCAGCGCCGGGATTGTGCTGTGGTTAACAGTACGCACCGGCTTCCCGTTTAATCCCTTGGGTGGATACCCTCAGGACACCTAAAACAAGTTGCGCAAGGTAATGCGGCGCGGACTGGATGTCAAGCGATGTGCTGAAGTGCGGTGGAGGGAATCAGTCGCACCAGTGGACAATCGTTGGATGAGTGAAAGTGCGCTCTGCGGCTATTAATCAGCGCTTAATTAGAGGGCACAGAAGTGGGACATTATTGCCGGAGACAAGCCGACAGAGAGATCAAACAGCTATCGGCCAGGGTGTGACCGACGACACAGTATCAGAATCAGAGGCTGGCGCTCATCGCCTCGACGTGCTGTGCGGTCACAGCCAAAGAGGGTGTGTGAAGCTCCGCCGCCTGATGATAAAGATCGACTTGCTGGCCATTAAACATCACGCCAACACCTTCGGTGCTGGAGTAGACAACCATCGCCTGAATCTGGTGTGTGTCACCGTGCAGGGAGAGTGACAAATCCACCAAAGTATAGGGTGGAATCGTCACACCAGGGGTCGATAAAAACATTCCATCTCCAGAGAGATTACGTGCCGTTGCCTCAAAAGCACGATGTCCGCGACAGGTAATATAGACCGGCAGGCATGTTGAAAGTCGTTTGCTATGGCGATGCTCTATGCTCATTCCATTCTCCTCCATTGTCTGATTGACACAACCAATACTACGCTCCGTTTGTGTCAATGTCGTGTTGTTTAGATGACAATCTTGTCATGTGATTTAGGCAGTTATTGATATGCGTTTTGTCGCCGATAAACTCTTTGAACTCAGTTGTTTTTAGTCACGCCTTTGGGTCATTTTTGGTCACAGCAAAATGAAGCAACTACCGAAAGAAGACAGCAAAAAGCTCGACAAGTTGATGAATCACCTGCAGGAGGCTGCAGAAACTTTTCTCGGTTATCCCTGTAATCGTACATTCGACTATTCAGCGCTCTATCCGTTCCTCGGTTTGCCCATCAATAACGTGGGCGACCCCTTTATGCCCAGCGTTTTCGGCCTGAACACCCACGCACTTGAGCGCGAAGTGCTCGACATTTTTAAAAGCTATACCCATGCGCCCAGTGACTCCTTTTGGGGCTACATCACCAACGGCGGTACCGAAGGCAATATGTATGGCATTTTTCTGGCTCGGGAGTTACACCCCGACGGGATGGTCTACTACTCTGAAGACACGCACTACAGCGTCAACAAAATCATGCGCGTGCTACATGCACGCAATATCATGATCAAAAGTCAGAGTAACGGCGAGATGGATTACGATGATCTGTACGAAACCGTGCGTATCCATCGCGACGTTCCGCCTATTATCTTTGCGAACATCGGCACGACAATGAAGGGCGCAGTCGACAATTTAGATAAAATTCGTGGAATCATGAAGAGGTTAGCAATCCCGCGTTACTACATTCATGCCGACGCTGCACTAAGCGGCATGATATTGCCATTTGTGGATCACCCTCAGCCGTGTGATTTCAGGGCTGGAATCGACAGCATCTCTATCAGCGGCCATAAAATGATTGGATCGCCCATTCCTTGCGGGGTCGTGCTTGCAAAAAAAGGTAATGTGGAGCGTATTGCCCGCTCTGTAGAGTATATCGGTACGTTTGATACCACCTTAACCGGGTCGCGCAACGCGGTGACCCCTCTCTTTTTGTGGTATGCGTTTAAATCCACTGGCCGTGAAGGCTTCCGAAACATCATTGCCGAATGCATCGAAAACGCTGACTATGCCATCGACAAAATGTCTCATTTTGGCATCGATGCGTGGCGTAATTACAACTCTATTACAGTCGTTTTCCCCCGACCCGGTGCAGCGTTAGTCAGCAAATGGCAGTTAGCGGTTCAGCAAAAAATCGCTCATATCATCACCATGCCCCACGTCACACGAAAACAGATCGACAGATTCGTCGCAGAGTTAGCGGCAGACTTGATCGACACGGATCATGCGGACCATAAAAAGAGCAACAGACAATGAAACAGATCACCATTATCGGTGAAGATCGCAGCGGCATGATGGCGGAGATATCCAGCGCCCTGGCCGAGGGTGGCATTAACATTGAGACGCTGGATGCTGAAACGATCCAGGAGTGGACCGTCATGATTCTCACTGTGGATCGCTACGATGACGCCATAAGAGTGCTGCAACAAAACCCGGATCTACGCATCATCACCGACGATGCCATTTTATTGCGCCTCGAAGACCGTCCCGGTGCGCTGGCAAAGATAGCCAAGCGTTTTAAAGATGCCAATATCAATATGCGCAGCGTGCGCATTATCCGCCGTGACGGGCAGGATGCCCTGGTTGCCATCTCGACTGAGCGCAGCAGCGCAGCGCTGGAACTGGTTAAAGACAGCCTTGTCTCCTGACGATGCGGCTTGCAAGTATTAATCGTTGTGTCAATTATTCGCAGTCAAATTTGAAGGCAAAAAACATCGCCGTAGGCCTGATCAAGCCTTGGCGGATCAGGCGTTGATACTCAGGAAAGCCCTGCCCGTTCCGCCAAAGCTTGAACGGGCCTACGGGTGACCTGGAGGGCAGCAGAGTCAGGGGTGCAGCAGCGGGGTTAACGAATAGCGGTGTTCATTGAGTATGAGGTCGAGCTGCTGCAGGTCGTTGCGTGCCGACTGGCTGTAGGGGTGTTCAGCACCGAAGTAATCAGCAAAGATACGCAGCGCATCTGTTAACAGGTTATGCGCCTCGGTATATTTTTTCTGCATGCTGAGCAGAGTGGCCAAATTGCCAAGATCTGCGGCAGTTGCAGGGTGGTTGGCGCCAAACAGACGCGTATTGATCGCCAGCGATTCACGGTATGCAGCCTCAGCATCGCCATACCTGTTTTGATCCTCAAAAACGACAGCCAGATTGCTCAGGTTAGCGGCAACATTCTGATGATTTTCGCCATAGACCTGTTTGTCTATTGCCAATGCCTGTTGATAGAGTCGCTCGGCCTCCGGGTAGCGAGTCTGCTCACGCAGTGCTGCACCAAGGTTGGCCAGATCGACCGCAACAGCTGGGTGCATCTCTCCATAGAGACGGCGGTCAATCGCCAGGGCACGGCGATAGAGCTGCTCTGCCTCTTCGTAGCGTTGCTGATACTGTACGACGACAGCCAGATTGCCGGTGTCCGTAGCAACAACTGCTTGCAGCTCATCGCGCGCTTCATTGATCGACAGCGCCTGCCTGTATAGTTTCTCCGCCTCAGCATAACGCCCCTGGTACTGTTGAACCTGGGCCAAATCGCTAAGTGCGCCGGCAACGGCGGCATTGTCATCACCATACGCCGCACGGCTCAGCTGCAATGACTCCTGATACAACGCTTCAGCATCAACGTAGCGACCCTGCTCCTGAATCGCTTTAGCCAAATCACGCAGATTGACCAAGACATAGGGGTGGCTGGCTTTAAAAGTGCTGCGCGCCACCGCCAGCGATTTTATCAATACTGCCTCGGCTTCTGCGTACTGCCCCTGCTCCACCAAAGCTGTCGCCAGATTATTGAGGCCCAACAGCAAGGTGCGATGTTTAGGGCCGTAGAGCTGTTCCAACAGCTCCAGCGACTGCCGGTATAGCGACTCGGCCTCCTCGGGTTTACCCTGATACTGCACTGCCCCAGCTAGATTATGCAGTGCTGCGGCCTTATCATTTTTGTTTTGCGCAACATCGAGTGCTGACCTCAGCCTCGACTCGGCTTCCCAATATTGCCCGGCATCGTGCAGACTACGCCCCAAACGGTTGAGTACAGCGAACTGCTGTGGTGCAACCTCAAAGGCTTGGCGACTGCGCTGCAACGCCAGCTCATATAGTCCTACTTCATCGAGTATCTCGGCACTACTCAGCAACAGCAGGGTAATCTGTTCACTCTGCCACTGCTTCGAATCGGCGCGCCAACCCTCATAAACTGCCTCAACGCTCTTATCCAACCAGAAGATGCGCTTCTCTTCATCAACGCTGATGGATGCTAGGCGCTCCCCTTGGCGAATAGTGAATTCACCTGCGGCCACCCTGTCTGCCAACAGTTGGCGCAACACCTTCATCTCATCGAGCAACCAATGAGCATCATTCATCAGCGCGCCACCATCCAGATCGATTGCCTGCAATGCGGCCAAATGATAGGCAGCACCACCAATACGATGAGAGTATAAGTCCTGCCTAATGGAGGCATCTGCCTCGGTATAAATGACCCGAGCCGAGTCGTTCAATGAACCGTCAGGAAAAGAAGAGGAGGAGTACGAAGCGAAAGGTGCTGCATGATCACTGATTGGATCCAGCACAATGGCGCTGTCGTGGGCAATAAGAGACCCCTGTCCCACGATTGAAAATGCGGACGGTGATAAAACCACCAGCCCCAGACCGAAAATAAATCTCTTTTTCACCGAATCTCTCCCAAATAAATAACCCGAAATGGCTAACAGCCATGCTGGGAATAACATCCAAATTGTGATTCAGCTAGCTCTAGCTAATAGAAGGGTCGTAAAGAGCACTCAAGTGCTGGACAACCCAGGTTGTAAATAGATAGGGGATTCGCTTGCGCGGACCAAGATATCCTGCAATCGATCTTTGTCGCTCAGTGCAGGTAACGAAAAAAGGCTAACCAGAGGATGAGCTCCGCCGAACTCAGTTGACGGCAGGCAACCCCAGCCATTTACCGCTCACATATCAGCTGCGGTACCCATTCTAGCGGACAAAAAGAGAAACACCAAAAAACGCTGTTTAGGATGCGGGGTAAGTGCTGTACAGATCGGTCACTCGCTAAGCACAAGTGGTCTACACATCTATATAAGGAAACGCTTAATCGCGATAACGCTTATTGAGGTCGCCATAGGCATCAATGCGCCGATCTCGCAAAAAAGGCCAAGTACGCCGCACCTGCTCCGTGCGCTGCAGTTCGAGCTCGTGAACTAATACTGTCGGAGTGCTCGCTGCCATGGCCAGAACCTCGCCTTGTGCTCCAGCAATAAAACTGTTCCCCCAAAACTGAATACCTGGCCCTTGCTGCGTGTCATCCGCTTCAAAGCCGCTGCGATTGCACGCGACAACAGGGATGGCGTTGGCTATCGCATGACTCCTTTGAATCGTCACCCATGCATCCAGTTGTCGCTTCTGTTCTGCGTCTGTGTCGTTGCAATCCCAACCAATAGCGGTGGGATAGAGCAGCAGTTCAGCACCGGCTAGAGCCATCAAACGAGCCGCCTCGGGGAACCACTGATCCCAACAGACCAACACGCCAAGGCGGCCCAGAGTTGTATCGATCGGCGTAAATCCACTGTCGCCGGGTGCAAAATAGAACTTCTCATAAAACCCTGGATCATCCGGGATGTGCATCTTTCGGTAAGTGCCGGCGATGGAGCCATCAACATCCAGCACCACGGCAGTGTTGTGATAAAGCCCTGCTGCACGTTTCTCAAATAGTGAGGCAACAATGACGACTTGCAGCTCAGCAGCCAGCAGGCTCAACAGATCTGTGCTGGGACCTGGAATGGGTTCGCTCAGATCAAAATGACGGCACGCTTCGCTTTGGCAGAAATAGCGGGTTGCATACAGCTCTTGCAGCAGGATTAGACGTGCACCCCGCCCGGCAGCCTCACGAATACCCGCTATGGTCGCAGCACGATTGTGATCTCGATTCTCGTCACAATCATGCTGCACCACAGCAATCGATAAAGATTGGTTTTTCATCCGATAAAAGTGCTCACTTGTTTATTACGCCCATACCATAGAGACGCGATAGACTAGCAGCACCCAAGCAAAATATGAAAAACAGCGATGAAGCTCAGCGCCTAACCGGGCGAGCAAAATGAGGGGGGTTGGAAGAGTGTTAAAAAATGAGGACTGACTAGCGGCTGCGATGGACAGTCGTAGAGTGCTTCCTCGATACCGAACGCTTGCGCTGCGGACGAATATAGTGTGTTGTATACGAACGCTCGGAGCGCCGCCACCAATACACAACGACACCCGCTGTACAGAACAGGGCCGCAGAGATATGCGCGACTGATGAATCAAACTTCACGAACGTATAGATTCCGACGACAAAATATAGAAACGGCAACGCTTCGTATATCGGTTTAGGAAATGACATGCGGCTCCTCCTCTCTAAAATCAGGCCGTGTATCCCTTTAATTTCTCTGCGCTGATAGCCTCCTGATACTGCTCCGTGCGGTAGAGCATCCCTTTGGTACAACGCTCCATGGTCAGGCACGCTGTTTTTGGCGGCACTGATTCTGACGCGCCAAGGAACAGGCAGCCCCAAGGAGAGAGGTTTTTAGTCATACGGGTAAGGATATCGACCTTGGATTCAGTGGAAAAATAGATCAATAAATTGCGGCAAAAAATAATATCGAACATCCCCAGAGAGGCAAATGACCCTAGAATGTTGAGCTCCTTATACGTCACCCGGTTACGCACCTCTGGAATAACTTGCCAACCATCGGCCACCTTATTGAAGTAGCGTTTTCTTCGCTCTGCCGTCAATCCACGCGATAGTGCCATTTCATCGTAAATTCCAGCCCTGGCTTCGCTCAACATTGTATTTGAGATATCGGTACCCACTATCTCTATTTGTTTAGCTAACAACCCAGGGTTGGCAATCATCATCTCCTGAACCAGAATACTGATCGAGTAAGGCTCCTGCCCGGAAGAACTGGCCGCACACCAGATACGTATCTTGCCGCGATTCCTTTTGGAAATTTCAGGAAGCACCTTGTTTTTCAGTGTTTCAAAAGGATAAACATCACGAAACCAGTTGGTTTCATTGGTCGTCATCGCGTCGATGACACGCTCATTGAAACGACGGTCAGTGCCGCATTTCAGCCGCTTCGTCAAGTCGCCTACATTGTCAATTGAGTACTCAGCCATTAACTTTCCAAGACGGCTGGTGACCAAATATTGCTTACCACTGCCCAGAACAATACCGCTAGCATCCGCAAGAAAGCTTTGAAAAGCGGCATAATCGTGCGATGAAATTTCCTTATTAAGCACTTTCTTGCTGCCTCATGGTTAATGTTGAGATGGTGTGGGTTTCAAATAACTCAGCAATAGCACATTAAAACAGAGAGCATATTGTTATCATGCAGCCCGTTCACCTTGAGCGTTGAGACCATCCAGGCACTCAAGCACTGTCTGGGTCAGGTGGTCGGGATGGAACTTCGGAATAAATTTATCTGCACCAACCTTCTTCACCATCGTCTCGTTAAAGACGCCGCTTAACGATGAATGTAGAAGAATATACAGATGCTGAAGGCGCGGATCTTTTTTGACCTCCATGGTAAGCGTATAACCATCCATCTCAGGCATCTCGATATCAGAGATAATCATATTGATTTTTTGCAGCATCGGGTCATCGTTCTTGGCCCAGCCTTGTAACATTTCAAGTGCTTCACGGCCATCGCAAGCACTGACACATTTAATACCCACCGTATCCAGAGTACGTTGCACCTGCTTGCGTGCCACTCGGGAATCATCAATGACAAAGACCAGGCGCTCTTTCTCATCCTCTTGTGCTTGTTCTTCCGCTTTGCGCCCCATCTCCAGCGTCTCTTCGGAGGGATCAGTGGGTGTACCGATTACCTCGGCGCGTACTTTCTCGACATCGAGCACTTCCACCAGCTCCTCTTCCACTTGAGTCACCGAGATAACATAGCACTCCATCCCTGCCCCCTTTGGTGGCGGCATAATCTCTTCCCAATTTTTGTTGATGATACGATCCACTGAATGTACCAGCATACCCAGCAGCGAACGGTTAAATTCAGTCACGATCACAAAGCTGCCTTCCATCTGAGTTTGCTCCGTACCACCAATGGCCATGGCAAGATCAATCACCGGAATAGTTTTTTTACGAATAGTCGCCACGCCGCGAATCACCGCACTAGAGTTGGGTAGATGGGTCAAGTCGGGGCAGCGAATGACCTCTTGAACTTTGAATACATTGATGCCGTAACGTTGCTTTCCTCCAAGACGAAATAGAAGCAACTCCAGTCGATTGTGCCCGACCAGTTTGGTCCGCTGGTTGACGCCATCTAATATGCTACTCATAAAACAATCCACCTCGCTCGATTCACTTTTATTCCGCTACCGGGCCACCGTGTCGTCAGGCTGTTAACGGCTTATCGGCAAAAATAGACGCTACTTGAATCTTTTAAAATCGGCGTGATAATTGCAGCGTTCCTTTCGTGAGGCTCTATATGCCCTCCCCATAACCTGGAACCCGCTAGAATGGTGCTCACAATAAAAACGATGCATTGCTACACTGGCAGACACACCATAGACAATCGCAGCAAGTGTAACGGTAACCTTCAACCGATAGCGTTGCGCTACCCATTTATAGTGTTTATAACGCTACTGTTTTGTTCGACTACATGGGCAACGCAAGGCTACCAATCGCGGCAATCTATCGTCGCCAGCGCGGAAAAATTTGCCGCCCAACAACTGCCAGCCGCGATAGGAACGGTGGAGGTGAAAGCTGGGCGCATCGATCCGCGCCTTAAGCTCGCCAAGTGCGGCATACCACTAACTACCTTTTTTCCAACCGGCAGTCGACTCAACGGCAACACCACCGTCGGCGTTCGCTGCGATGCTCCTAAACCCTGGTCTCTCTATGTTCCCGTACGCATCAAGGCGATGGCAGATGTCGTCGTTGCGGCACGTTATTTAGCACGCGGTGAAACATTGAGAGCCGAGGACTTTGTCATTGAGCAGCGGGATATCGCTTCACTGCCACGTGGCTACTTCACCAAAAGCAGCGCCATAACAGGCAAGTATTTGAAGCGTGCGCTGATGAAAGGCAGCGTTGTCCCCCCTACCGCTATGGCACGGCCCAAATTAATCAAGCGCGGCGAACGCATCACGATTATCGCTCAGACTCAAGGTATTGAGGTGCGCATGGCCGGTAGAGCATTAACGGATGGAAGCGCTGGCCAAACTATCCGCGCACGTAATCTTTTGTCCAAAAAAATTGTTGAAGGAAAGGTGGTGAAAAATGGTGTTTTACGTGTCCCAATGTAAGGAGTAACATCATGTTAAAAATAAAGTTTTCATCTGTTTTTGCCGCTAGATTGACAGTATTCATGGAGATCAATTCGCATGCCCATTGAGATGACTGGACCGCTTTCCGCCCAGCAAAACCGTAACAGTACTGAAGAGGCCAAAGCAGTCAGCGTTGGCCGCACTCAGCCGACTGCGGCACAACAAGATAACGGCCGCCCATCCAGCGCTGACACTGTTACTGTTACCGATATTGCGAACCAACTGTCGGCTTTGGATAAAAAACTGCAAAACGTGCCCGTGGTTGATGTTCAGCGGATCGAACAGATTCGCAACGCGATCGATAGCGGCTCCTATAAAATCGATCCCGAACAGACCGCTGACAAATTGGTAGAATTTGAACTGGCGATGGATGGTTAATTCAATGATGACATCGATAGAAAAAACAATTGGTGATCTGCTATTGCAGCAAAAGCATATGGCCACCACGTTGCTCGCGCTTCTTGACAGTGAGCACACGGCCCTGGCAGAGCGCGATGAGCCTTCTATTACAGCCATCGCATCGAGCAAGCAGCAAGCGGTCATGCAACTGGAACAGCTCAAAAAACGGTGTGATAACACCCTGAGTCAGCACGGTTTGAGCTCAGGAAAAAACGGCATTGAGAGGCTCATACAAAACAGCATGCATACAGCGGCTGAGCGCACCGCGCTCACTCAGCACTGGCAACAGCTCAAGGCGGAGCTGCTGAAATGCCAGCGACAGAACCAGATCAATGGCAGTATTATCGCAGCCAATCGCCACCGTACGCGTTGTGCACTGGGCATTCTATCTGCTCAATCGGGCAGTGATGATAACCTGATATATGGTGAAAATGGTGAATCATCCATCGCTATGCGTATTACGAACTACCCTAGCGCATAATATTCCAGGCAGGGCACTTCAAAAGAGACCGATCATGCAAGAACCGGAATTTGTCACCACTGCATCTCAAGTCGCCCACCTCCTTACTCAAATTCAGAGCAAAAAGAAACTGCTAACCGCGACACTCGCAGAAAGCAGTACAAAATATTCTACGGCCCTGCTGGAAGTTAATACCGACGACGGCTATCTGCTGTTGGATGAACTCACCCCAGAAGCCGGGCACAAAAAATTTCTAAAAACCAAAAAAATAGTGATTAAAGCGATCTCTCGGGGTGTGCATATTCACTTTTCGACACATCTTGTTAATGTGCTTGATATCTCAGGAATCGCTGCCTACCAAGTCGCGTTTCCTGAGCAGCTCGACTACTTTCAGCGCCGCCAGTATCATCGCGTCAAGATGCAGATTTACGATCCGCTTCCGGCCCATATCCACACGGTGGATCGCTCGATACAGCTGAGCGGAGAACTGGTCGACCTCTCGTTGGGAGGGGCCTGTATTCGCTTCAGTGATACAGCACCACCCCTGATTGAAGTCGGCGATAATTTCAGTTGTCGTTTTCATCTGCCCAACGGTGAAAAAATCAGCGCAAGCATCACCATACGTTCCACCAAAGCCGGAAAAAAAAATGGCCAGCTTGAAGTCGGTTGCCGCTTCATTCAGCTTGCGTCCTCCACACAACGCGCCATTGGCAAATCCATTATGGTGCGCGAACGTGAGTTGATGAAAAAATCACAGACCGCCAAGCGATAGACCTATCCTCATTTTCACCCCATCCATCAGCCGCTCTATTTCAGAATCGGCTAAAGATAACAGTAACCAACCCGATATCCCGTTAGACCGCTTACCACAGCCAACCATCTAAAGGTTACTTATGGCTAATATTCCTCTCAATGACATTGCTTCCGGCATGGTTCTGGCTGACGATGTCGCCGATCGCAACGGGCGAGTGCTATTGCGCAGTGGTGCCGAAATAACAGAAAAGCATATTCGCATCATGAAGACCTGGGGCGTCGTTGAAGCCAACATCGCCGATATCAGTAAAGAAGATGTTGAAGAAAAAAGTACCGCGCAACTTGATCCGGAGCTATTAAAAGCGGCAGAACAGGAGGCGCAAGAGTTTTTCCGCCACACTGACCTGGAGCATGAGGTCATTCACGAACTCCATCGGCAGTGGATATTGCGCTACGCTAGTCGCAGCCAACAGCCCACTGAACAACGGCAATAATAACGACAATGAAACGTGACCCGCTCGCTCTGGTTAAAAGAACGCTAAAAGTTGCATCACTACCGACAGCTTTCATTAAGGTTGACGAAGCGATCAATAATCCCCGTTCATCCAACAAACATCTGGCTAACATTATCAATGAAGACGCAGCTATCGCAGCCAAGTTGCTGCGTATCGCCAATAGTGGCTTCTATAGTTTTCCGGCCAAAATTGAGACGGTAACCCACGCCATCACGATTATTGGCACTCAGCAACTTCGTGATCTGGTATTAGCCTGTTCAGTGGTTGAGATGTTTAAAAATATTCCCGAACAGCTGGTTAATATGGAGTCGTTCTGGCGTCACAGTATCGCCACCGCTGTCACTGCACGCATCCTCGCCAACTACCGTCGTGACAATAACGTCGAGCGCTTCTTTGTAGCCGGACTGCTTCATGATATCGGCAGGCTGGTTATCTTTGCCGAAAGGGCTGAGGAGGCAGGCGCCGCGCTAAACAAAGCAGCAACAAGTCACCAACTTCTATATCGCGTTGAGTATGAGCTGTTTGGTTTCAACCACGCGACCCTCGGTGGCATGTTGCTCAAAGAGTGGAACCTCCCGCCTATCCTCGTCGAAACCGTGAAATATCATCACCACCCCAGCCGCGCCAAGCAGTTTCCTATCGAGGCTTCCCTGGTACAACTGGCGGACCTCATTGCCAATGCAACGAAAAAGGGCAGCAGTGGTGAACAGTTGGCTCCACAGCTGGATGCAGAGGCGTGGGCGCAGACTGGATTAACCGCGAGCATCCTGCCACCAACGCTTGACCAACTTGATCGGCAATATGCCGATGCTGTCAACTTTGTATTGGGTGCAGCTGCCGCATAAAAGACGATAGCAGACAACATAAATAGCAATAATAAAGAGCCAAGAGACTCTAACGCAGTGAACGTTAAAAACGACAGCGCTTGCCATCAAGACAACCAAAAATGCTCGGCACTCCCGGATTCTGTGCACAGCATTACAACGCTTGACAGCTCATCAATCCAAGGCGACAGCGCCTATCGTCAGCTCCTAGATGCGTTGAATAGCGTTGCTTCACCGCTTGATTATAGCGTGGCGACCCCATCAAACTCTGGTGAAATGCCCTCTGATGAAACACCTTCTGTCGAAACAATTGTCCAAGCAGCGCTGTGCCGAATAAAAACAGCCATATCACTGGATGCCCATGGGATGCTTCAGGTTGACGGTGAGAATCAGGATTTTGTTCTGACCCACTGCAATCCATCACCATACCGAGACACGCTACAGCGCGCTGTTGAGATCTGCATCAACGATGGTACCTTTGCCTGGGCCATCAGTCAGAGCCGAGCGATCGTAGTACAAACCAATATTGCCACCATCGTGCTGCATACCGTAGCCACCCGTGACAGAGTACTCGGCATGTATGCCGGCATCACCAGCAACACTGCCGATGAAATCAACGATGTTTCACTCAATTTGCTATCAGTCGTTTTGCATCAAGCTGCCTATGCCATCGAGAGCAGCGAACTCAACCAATACCTCGAAGAAAAAATAGCGACACGCACTGAGCAGTTGGAAAAAGCCAAAGAGCAAGCTGAAGCGGCGAACCGTGCCAAATCAGGGTTTCTATCAACCATGAGCCATGAGATACGCACGCCGCTCAACGGCATGGTTGGTATGCTCTCGCTGCTGCAGACCACACAGCTCAACAATAGGCAGCAAGAGTTTCTCGATACTGCACTGAACTCGTGTGACAATTTGCTACTGCTGATTAACGATATTCTCGACTTCTCGAAAATCGAGGCTGGAAAACTAACGCTGGAACAGGTCAACTTCGATCCGCTCAACACCATTGAATCCAGCGCAATTACGTTGGCAGAGCAGGCCTATCAGAAAGGGCTCGAATTAATTTTTGAGCTTCCTGCAAGTGCTTCGCTGGCTTTGATTGGCGATCCAACCCGACTCAATCAGATTATTATTAACCTTGTTGGTAATGCCATAAAGTTTACGGCAGAAGGTACAATCACCGTCAGTGCAAAATTGATGACGGTGGAAAATGACCACCGTGGGCTCTATGTCGAAGTGCGGGATACAGGCATTGGTATCGACACCGATGCTCAACAAAATATTTTCAATTCATTTTCACAGGCTGACGATTCAACAACCCGGCGCTATGGTGGTACCGGTCTTGGTCTGGCTATCTGTAAAAAACTTGCCACAGCAATGGGTGGTAAGATCGGCATTAACAGCGAATCTGGCAAAGGCAGCACCTTTTGGTTTACTGCCTATTTTAAGGAAACAAAAAGCAAAGAGGTAAAAAGTGAAGAGCCAACAAATACAAAGGCTGTCGATGCACTAAACAAAAAAATCAATGACAAACGCCTGCTTGTTGTAGAAGGTCAAAATATCAGCAGCGCCACCATTCGGCATCAACTCACGGGCTGGGGTATTCGTTACTCGTGCGTTGACAGTGCTGACAACGCTATTGAGGCGATCCGAGATGCAAAAGCAAGGGATTCCTATAACACCGTTATTGCAGACACCGCACTCACCGGGCTCGACAAACTCATCAGCGCCATTAAAAAGGAGCATACAAGTGATGGTGGCGATCATTTACTAAAATTAATACTGCTCGAACCCTTCGGCCACGCCAGTCTGTCCGACGAAACAAAAGGTGCGGCGGTACTGACGCTCAGCAAACCGATTATTCGTTCAAAGCTTTTTGATCGAATTAACCAGGCAATCGGTACACGTAGCAATAATAGCGTTCACGAATTAAATACAGCAAAAACAGCTCTACACGGCAGCGCTAAACACGCTCTCGATTTCGGCGCCAACATATTGGTGGTAGAAGATAACGATATCAACCAACGTGTTATTGCCTCGATGCTTGGCAGCATGGATTGCGAGATCACTATCGCCAACAACGGACAGGAAGCTGTAGAGCTGTTCACCAATAGTGGCGAGTACTATGACCTGATATTCATGGACTGCCAAATGCCAATTATGGATGGCTATGCAGCAACGATAAAAATTCGCAACCTGGAAAGAGCGCAACAAACTTCAAGCAATAAAAAAACACACATACCGATTATTGCACTCACCGCCAATGCCCTTAACTCCGATGCCGAGCGATGTTTTAAGGCAGGAATGGATGATTTTGTCACCAAACCCTACACCCCTAAAGATATACAAAATGCGCTGTCGCGTTGGCAGGGGAAAAATCAAGATACGGCACAGCGCACACGGGTAGAGTCACCAGCAGATCTCGAAACTGCACCAACCGATCACATGGGCATCGACGAGAAAAAGCTGTTGACCCTCTATCAGTTAATGGGGGATGCAGTATTTTCTGATCTGATAAAAACTTACCTCGAGCGTGCCACGCACCACATTGAGTCGTTGGAGAGATGCACCACAACAGATGCACTGCAATCACTTAAAATGACGGCACATACCCTTAAAGGAAGCAGCGCTAATATCGGCGCAGAAAAACTTGCTGAACAGTGTAGTCAATTAGAAATTGCAGTTGCCCAAAGTAACGATCCCTCCGCTGTCAGTAGTGCTATCGCACAGATCGCGACAACATTCGAACAGACGAAAGAGGCACTTGAGGAGTTTGCGGAAGAGCAAACTTGAAAAACCATTTGAAGAACCAAAGGATATACTTAAAACAAGCTCAGGCACTTTTCCGCTTAGCAACTTTTTTCTTTGCCACAGCTCTCTTTTTAGTGGCCTTTTTGGTAACGGCTTTTTTCTTCACTGCACGCTCTTCAATCCACGCGCCATCACGGAAATGGGCTGTCCAGCCACTGGCTTTGCCCTCTTTTTCCGACATCACATATTGCTCTTTATTTTTACGGCTAAAACGAATGACGGCAGGGTTGCCCTCGTTGTCTTGCAGCGGAGCATCACACAGGTAGCGATGTTTTGGGTCGAGTTCGTGGCAGTGGGGGATCAGCTCTTTGACCAACGGTGCCCGTGTCTCACGGGAACGAGGGAATGCGCTGGATGCGAGAAAGATTCCCGCAGCACCGTCGCGCAGCACAAAATAGCCATCGGATTTTTCACAGGGCAGCTCCTGCATCGGCACAGGGTCCGCCTTGGGCGGCGCTGCTTCACCGCTTTTCAGTAACTTGCGGGTATTTTTGCACTCTGCGTTAGTACAACCAAAATACTTGCCGAAGCGTCCGGACTTTAGTTGCATATCTGCGCCACACTTATCGCAGACAATAATCGGACCTTCATAACCTTTGATGTGAAAGCTGCCCTGCTCCACCTCATGGCCTTCACAGTCCGGGCTGTTACCGCAGATGTGCAGCTTGCGTTTTTCGTCGATCAGATAGCTATCCATCGCCGAACCGCATTTGCTACAGCGGCGTTTGTCGAGCAGTGCTCGCATCTCGCCGGTATCGTCGTCGCTCACTGCCTCTTCACCAGGGATCAGGTTCAGCGTCGCTTTGCAGCGCTCCTTGGGCGGCAGGCTGTAGCCGGAACAACCCAGAAAAACGCCGGTTGACCCAGCACGAATCGTCATCGGACGACCACAGTCGGCGCACTCGATATCTGTCGTAATGGGGTCATTGCCACGCATGCCGCCAGCAGATTTCTCTTGCTGCGCTTTACTCAGCTTGGCCTTGAAATCTTGGTAGAATTGATCCAGCACCGTCTGCCAGTGACTGCTCCCTTCGGCGATCGCATCGAGCTTCTCCTCCATGCCTGCGGTAAAGCCGTAATCCATCAGATCATCGAAATTTTCTACCAGGCGGTCGGTGACGATTTCGCCAATTTTTTGTGCGTAAAAACGGCGCGAACTCAGCGTCACATAACCACGATCCTGAATGGTCGAGATGATGCTTGCATAGGTTGAAGGACGGCCAATGCCACGTTTCTCAAGCTCGCGTACCAGGCTCGCTTCGCCATAGCGCGGCGGCGGTTTGGTTAAGTGTTGCGAAGGTTCAAGCTTGAGCAGCGTTAACTGATCGCCCTCTTCAATTTCGGGAAGCAACACATCGTCGTCGTTTTTGCTTTGTGGCTTCAACACTCGCGTCCAACCATCAAAGCGCAAGATGCGGCCTTTAGCGCGCAACTCAAACTCGCCGGCGTAAATGGTCACAACGGTGGAGTCGTAACGGGCAGGCATCATCTGGCAAGCCACAAACTGGCGCCAGATCAACTCATAGAGGCGCTCGCCATCCTTGTCTATCCCGCTCAGTTGACTCACCATCAACTGAACATCGGAGGGACGAATCGCCTCATGTGCCTCTTGTGCACCAGAGCGACTTGAATAGACTGGCACTTTTTCCGGCAGGTACTCTTTGCCATATTTCGTCTCGATATGGCCACGACAAGCCGCTACCGCGTCGTTACTCAAGTTGGTTGAGTCCGTACGCATGTAGGTGATGTAACCCGCCTCGTAGAGACGCTGAGCCAACATCATGGTTTTTTTAACGCCGAAACCGAGACGAGTACTCGCTGCCTGTTGCAACGTTGAGGTGATAAACGGCGCTCGCGGTTTGCTGCTGGATGGTTTGGTTTCGCGCTTTACAACGCGGTAGTCCGCAGGCTGCAACAGCGCCAGCGCAGCATCGGTCGCCGCCTTGTTCGTTGGTCTGAAGGTTTTGCCCTGGTACTTACCAACCTGGATGCGCAGCGCATCACCGTCTTTAGCTTCGAGGTTGCAATGCACCTCCCAATACTCTTCCGGGACAAACGCGTATATTTCACGTTCACGTTCGCTAATCAGGCGCACCGCAACGGATTGCACACGCCCCGCCGACAAGCCGCGCGCCACTTTGCTCCACAGTAGCGGCGACAGCATGTAGCCCACCACCCGGTCGAGAAAACGGCGCGTCTGCTGCGCGTTGACGCGGTTGATATCAAGCTCTGCCGGTTTGGCAAATGCTTCATTAATCGCCTTACGGGTGATCTCGTTAAAGACAACACGTTTGTAATGGGATTCATCGTCACCAATCGCTTCACGCAGGTGCCAGGCAATCGCCTCCCCTTCGCGGTCCAAGTCAGTAGCGAGGTAGACCATGTCTGCGTTGCGGGCAAGCTTGCGCAGCTCTTCAACGACCTTCTCTTTGCCCGGCATGATTTCGTAACGAGGGTTCCAGCCATGCTCCGGATCGATGCCCATGCGCTGAATCAGCGCGCTCTGAGCACGCTTCTGTTTGCGCTTCTCGCGCTCTTCCGGCGGTAATTTGCGCGCTTCGCTGGCGAGCCGTGCTCGCTCGGTGGGTGTCATTTTTGACACCGATGAACTACCGCTGCTGGGCAGATCACGTATGTGCCCGATGCTGGACTTCACAATGAAGTCCGAACCCAAGTATTTATTTATCGTTTTCGCCTTCGCTGGCGACTCCACAATAACCAGAGATTTACCCATACGTACGACTACACCTAAAAATTTTCACCCAAAAACAATCCGCAGGCTGGTGTCATCCAGCCCATCTCCTATTATTAGAAATACGATCTCACTCCACCCGCTGTCAAGTTGTTCATTATCTGCCTCTTCTAACGGCCAACATAAACTGAACATTGAAAATGGTATGATGCCCCGCAAAATAACCCCACGCATCGATCCAACTCGACCACTCATCCCAGGCCCTGTATACATCTGATGGCAAAACGCAAGCTGACCCGCAAACAGATCTGGCGCACCCAAAAAATTCAGCAAGAGCGACTGGCGCGAGCACAAAAAAAGGCGCAGATCAGCACAGAGTCACTACAGCAAGGCGAGCTGGGCACAGAGCAAGAGGGGCTGATTGTTGCCCGTTACGGTGCCGCCGTGGATGTGGAAGACCACGCCCAGCAGATCTACCGCTGCATTTTGCGCCAAAACCTTGGCAGCCTAGTCTGTGGTGATCGCGTCGTCTGGCAACAAAACCAGACGCGAGGCGGCGTCGTCACGGCGCTGATACCGCGCAAATCCGTACTCGCGCGCCCCGATGCTTGCCACACTATGGTGCCCGTCGCCGCAAATATCGATCAGCTATTCATCGTCAGCGGCATCACGCCCGGCATCGACAACTACCTCATCGATCGTTATCTGGTCGCGGCGGAGCTCACCGACATCAAACCGTGCCTGATCATCAATAAAGTTGATCTGTTGATCGCTTCAGCCCGTCACAAATTAGAGAAAAAACTCGCACATTATGAGCGCATCGGTTACCCGATGATCTTCACCTCAACCCAAAAAGATGGCGGCATGGATGCGCTCAACCAGCTGCTTGAGCACAAAACCAGCGTCTTCGTCGGTGTATCCGGCGCGGGAAAATCTTCGATTACCCAATGGCTACACCCCGACCTTGCTATCCGCACCGGCGCATTGTCACGCACCACGGGTCTGGGCCGACACACCACCTCAACAACCCAGCTCTACCACCTGCCCAATGGCGGTGCACTGATCGACTCGCCGGGCGTCAGAGAGTTCGAACTAAGCAACTACAGCGGCACTGAAGTCGCTGCGGGTTTCAGGGAGTTTCGTGAGCTACTGGGTCATTGCCGCTTCAACAACTGCGCCCATATGGCCGAGCCGGGCTGCGCGTTGAAAGAGCAAGTTGAAGCGGGTGCAATTTCTGCTGAACGCGTGCAAAATTACCTGCGCATTGTCGCCTCACTCACAGATAAACCGAGACTGCGGCAGTAGCCATTATCCGCGACCGTTACCCACTAAAGAGACCAGGAGCAACTACTTTGGAATTCCTCACTGACTATGGACTATTTCTAGCTAAAGCACTCACCACTGTTATCGCCATCATCGTGGTTGTCGGCGTATTGATCGCCCAGATTAGCCGCGCCAAACAGATGCCACGCGAGCAGCTTGAAATCACCAAACTCAATGAGAAATATGATGACCTGGCACAGACCATAAATACACAAGTACTCTCTAAAGACGATCTGAAAAGTTATTGCAAAGAGAAGAAAAAGCAGAAAAAAGCGCTTAAAAAAGGAAATTCCACGCAAGAAAAACGTTCCAGAGTCTTTGTCTTGACATTCGACGGCGACATAAAAGCATCGGCCGTCTCTTCGCTGCGTGAAGAGATCACCGCAATATTAACTATCGCAAGCGACAACGACGAAGTTGTGCTACGCCTGCAGAGCCCAGGCGGGCTCGTGCACGCTTATGGCCTGGCCTCATCGCAACTGATTCGCATCAAGAAAAAGAGCATTCCGCTCACCGTTGCCGTTGACAAAGTCGCTGCCAGTGGCGGCTATATGATGGCCTGCGTCGCGGACCGCATCATCGCTGCCCCCTTCGCCATACTCGGCTCTATTGGCGTCGTCGCCCAGATCCCTAATTTTAATCGCTTGATGAAGAAGCACAACGTCGACATGGAGCTTGTTACGGCAGGAAAATACAAGCGTACGTTGACGTTGTTTGGTGAAAACACCAAAGAGGCGCGTCAGAAGTTCAAAGAGGAGATTGAAGACACTCACCTGCTATTCAAGGAGTTTATCAGCGAAAACCGACCCTCTGTCGATGTAGAGCAGGTCGCGACCGGTGAGCACTGGTTCGGCACCCGCGCCATGGAGCACAAGCTGGTCGATGCATTGATGACTAGCGACGACTACCTGCTGGAGCTGAGCCAAAAGAGAGATCTCTATGCGATCAAGTACACCACGCGCAAATCACTGGGAGCGAAAATATCCGCAGCTGCAGAGCAGGCACTGTCGAAAATATCCGGCAATCAGCAATCTATCTACGATAACCAGAAGTTCATGTAGGGCCAAAGCGACTCTTGATAGACGCAATCAACTATTAACTTTCGAATTCAAGACAACCTATTTTGTTGGCTAACCACTGTGAATGAAGCACTGCTCTATAGCGTTTTTGCACTAACAATTGTGCTCTCCGGTATCTGTGGCTGGTTGATCTGCCAACAGCATCTGCGCAACCAAATGGCGCGTCTGCAGCAGGAAAACAGCCGCCTCACAACCGAGCTGGCAATCGAAAAACATTCCGGCGAAGAGAAAACAATTGCCTTTGATAATGCACAAAAACAGCTCACCGAAACTTTTCACGTGCTCTCCAGCGAAGCGCTGCAGCGTAACAATGAACAGTTTCTCAGGCTCGCCCAAGAGAACTTTAAGCAGCACCAATTGCAGGCAGGCAGTGAATTGCAACAGAAAGAGAACGCTTTCGCCGCGCTGATCAAACCGATCAACGATGCTCTGCAAAAGACCGAAGCACAAATCCATGCTATCGAAAAAGAGCGCAAGGAGTCCTATGGCTCATTAACCCAACACTTGGAGAGCATGGCCCAAACACAGCAGTCGCTACAAAATGAGACACGCAATTTGGTGCAGGCACTACGCCGCCCGGAGGTGCGTGGTCAATGGGGGGAGATGACGCTGCGGCGACTCGCCGAGCTGGCAGGTATGGTCGATCATTGTGATTTCTATGAGCAGGAACACACCGCTACCAGCGAAGGCGCCATGCGTCCTGATATGATTGTGCGCATGCCCGCTGGTCGAGAGATCGTTATCGATGTGAAAACCCCGCTAGACGCCTATCTCAGCGCGATGGAAGCCAACACTGAAGCAGAGCGCGAGCGACACCTTGCCCGCCACGCACGCAACGTGCGCGAGCGCATCAAAGAGCTGGCCAGCAAGGGTTACTGGAATCAGTTTGAAAAGAGCCCTGACTTCGTGGTTCTGTTTATCCCTGGCGATCAGTTCCTCAGCGCGGCACTGAATATCGATCGAAGTTTGCTGGAGGATGCACTCAAGCAGCAGGTCATTCTGGCAACACCCACCAGCCTGGTTGCACTGCTACGCGCCGTCGCCTATGGCTGGCGTCAGCAGTCACTGGCGGAAAACGCTGAAATTATCCGCAAGGTTGGCGAAGACCTCTACAAACGCCTGGCCACCTTTTCAGGCCACCTGAACAAGCTGGGGAAAAACCTCGGCACCACGCTGGAGCACTACAATAAAGCGGTAGGTTCATTTGATCGCCAGGTCGTACCTGGCGCGCGCAAATTTACAGAGCTGGGGATCAGTTCAGCTAAACCCATGGAGAGTGTTGAGCCCATCGACAAGCTGATCAAACCGCTCAATCATGATCCATAGAGCGACTCAGATATCACCGGTTTGCACGCTGAACCGGCGTTACATTTTCGATTAAATTTTGTTCAGCGTAATGCTGGCTTCTTCAATGCCAGGGAATTTTTCATCGCCTGCCAACGACTTCTGCAAGTGCCTCTTCGCATCGCTGATTCTACCCTGTTCGTAATAAACCATACCTAGATGGTAGTGATAGGCCGCAACATTTGGCGCGATCTCCAACACCTTTTCAAACAGGCGAGCAGCCTCTTTCAGGTTGCCACGTTTGTAGTAGACCCAGCCCAGCGTATCCATATAAAGCGGGTTGCCCGAGTTCTCAAAGCCACGAGCCAGATCCAGCGCCTTATCCAGACTCGCTGCATCACCTTTACGCCCAACGAGTAAAACAGCCAAGTTGTTAGCTGCCAACGCCATATCCGCATCGCTATCGAATAGCCCCTCGTAGAGCGCGATAGCGGCATCAACATCACCCTGATTTTCATAGACGCCGGCCAACTGCAACACAACCCGGCGATCGCCGGGTAGAGCAACCAGCGCCTCACGATAGATTCGAATCGCCGCATCAACATCACCACGAGTCAGATAGAGATTCGCTAAGTCGATATAAGCGTCGCGCATCTTCGGATCGACCTTAATCGCCCCCAATAAAGCTGCTTCTGCTTTGTCATAATGATATTGAAACGCTTCAACCTCGCCCAACAATCCATAGGCGGCGGCCAAATCCGGTGCACGCTCAATCACTGCCTGAATCTTTAACACCGCCTCCTCGGCGTTGCCCTGGGTTAAAAAGTCTTTATAGATACGAAACAGCTCGGTCAATGGCTCCTTGCTATCCGGAGACTTCTCCAGTGCACCCTCGAACTCCGAAGAGGCTTCGCTATAGCGCTGCTGTAGCTGGTAAATCTGCCCCATACTGTAGAAACCGACGGCTTGATCCGGGTATGCCACTTTAATCGCTTTGGCGACATTTTCAGCCGCCTTCCAATCGCGGCGGATCGTGTAGGCATCCACCTTGGCCAGCAGTGCATTAAGGTTTTTGGGCGCAAGTTCGAGCAGTTTATCAGCAGTTTTTAATACCCCGTCGAGATCACCCAAAGAGATCAATACCTTCAGCAGTGACTGCCAGGTAAAAACATCCTCGCCATCCAACGACAGCACTTTGCTCAGGCTATCGCGCGCGTTGCTGTAATCACCACTGATCACATAAGCCTCTGCCAACAATTTAAGCGCCTCGATGGAGTTGGGGCGTACCGTCAACACTGCTTGCAGATCGGCAATCGCTTCCCGCGCCTCACTACGCGCCAACGCCAGCTTGCTGCGCGTTAACAGCGCATCGCGGTCCTTCGGATTCGCTTTCAAAACTTCACTGACCAACGTCGCAGCCTTTTCAGCCTGACCACGCTGCAACAGCATCAATGCCAGCTTGTTGCGCGCGGCCAAACCATTCGTGCCTTTATCATCCAGCGCGGCAATATCCGAATAGAGCTGCTCGGCCTGCTCCGGCCGCTTGGTTGCCACATAAAGTTCACCCAGCGCCAGACGCAGCTGCAACGCTTCGGGCCTGTCCTCAATAGCATTGATCAGCTCCTGCTCGGCGGCATTACTACCTTTGCGAGAGGCCAAAAATTTACTCAAGAGGACCACACGTTGAGGGTCGGATGGATCCAGCTTAACCAGCTCGCGCAACGCCTCCTCGGCTTTTTCCAGCTGGTTAGTATTAGAGTAAAAAACGGCCAGGCGGATTCGATGGCGCAGATCCTCTGGCTCCATGGAGACTACCTGTTGCAGCAGCGCCTCACTCTTTTCCGGCTGATTTTGGTTCACCAAAATTTGCGCCAGCGAAAGGTGCAGCGCCGCACTGCGCGGGCTCGCCTTAATCGCCCGCCGCAGTATCTCATCCGCTTGGGCAATATCGCCCTCCCGGCCGTAGAGCGTCAGCAGCAATATGGCAGCCCCTGATTGCGTTGCGTCGGCATCGAACACGGCACGCGCCTCTTTGATCGCACCCGCTATGTCGTTGCTACGCGACATCACAATCGCGCGCAGCGTTCGTCCCTCCAAATTACTGGGATCTCTCTCCAGCAACGCCTGCAGTGTTCGGGCAGCCCTCTCCACCTTGTTTGCCTGCAGGTAGAGCTTGCTCAGTTTAATGCTCGCCTGGGCCTGTCCTGGTTCCAACTCCAGCACTTTGTTGTAACTTTTGAAGGCCTGCTGCCACGCTTTCTCATGCTCCGCAATCCGGCCCAGCAAAAGATAAGCCTCTACAGACTGCGGGTTGCTCTGCAGCTCCAGCGTCAGCTCCGCTTTTGCGGCCTGAAAATCCCGCTTCTCCAGCAAAATCTTGCTCTTGTTCAGGTGCGAGGGAAGCGCTGTATTTTGAGTTTCGCAAGCGCTCAGCAATAACCCGAATAAAACTAAAATGACAATATATTTCATAAAGTTATCGTTGAAATCCAACATAGAGCTCATAGAAAAAGGCCGTCAAACATCCCGTCTGTTATCGACCGCCGCAACGGTGAAATTCACTGACACAATACGCCAACCTGCTGCGCAACGTCCAAATCATCTCTGACCTAATTTGCAGTGAACAGGTTCTTTGTAGCAGAGGGGACTATGGTAAGGTGTCGGCAATAATTAGATCAAGGCGAAATGGCGCCGAAACACACAAGAACCATGACACCGAACGACTACTGCCAGAACAGAGCTTCAAAAAGCGGCTCCAGCTTTTATTACAGCTTCCTTTTTCTACCTGCCAAACAGCGCCAGGCGATCATCGCTCTCTATGCCTTTTGCCGCGAAGTCGATGATGTGGTGGACGAATACACGGATGAAAATCTCGCCCGAATCAAGCTCGCATGGTGGCGCGAAGAGGTCGCACGCACTTTTCAGGGTGAACCTCAACATCCGGTAGGTAAGGCGCTACTCGAGGCCACTGACAACTTCAATCTTCCTCAGGAGTACTTTGCAGAGATCATCGACGGCATGGAGATGGATCTGAATGATACCCGCTACGCAACCTTTAAAGAGCTGGCACTCTACTGCCATCGCGTAGCCGGCGTCGTCGGCCTCATGGCTGCTGAAATTTTTGGCTATGAAGATCGCCGCACCCTTGATTATGCACAATCACTGGGCATGGCTTTTCAGCTCACCAATATTCTGCGCGATGTACGTGAAGATTGTGATCGTGGTCGCCTCTACCTTCCTCTCGAAGACCTGCAACGCTTTAATGTCAGTACAGAGCAGATCGCCTCCTACACGACCACCGATAACATCAGAGCGCTATTGGCTTTTGAAGCACAGCGTGCCCATGACTATTATCAAAAAGCCTTTGATGAACTCCCTGCATGTGACCGTTACCGACAGCTCAGTGGCTTGATTATGGCTGCAATATATAAGACCACCCTGCAGGAGATTGAGAACGATCACTTTAACGTATTGCAACATCGTATTCGCCTCACGCCGCTACGCAAATTGTGGATCGCATGGAAGACTGCCCGCCATGAAAAAAAAGCTCACAAGCAGATACAACGACGCACAAAAGCAGCCGATAGCATCTAGTTTTTTTATGGCAGAACAAGGCAGCCAAGTGCTGCGTAAATTTTCTTAAACCCACGCTCTCATCTCACCAGTCCGTCCCCCCAAAGCGCCCTTGCAACAAAGGGTTGCGTCTCACACCCGATACGTATACATTGTGCGTGGTTGATAACCTGCTAATGTAGTTGACGATACGGGTTGCGCACGATGATCAAATCAAGAAATATAGATATCCCAAGCCTGACCCTATATTTTTTCAACACAGCAAAATTCGCTATTTATCGCCATGACATAGAGGTGAATATGCAAGCAACCAAACAATCCGTTACTTGCTAGCCCAGTCCGAAATGACTACCTCGATTAATGTGATCTTCATCACAAAACGACAAAACCAAGGGCACTAGTGTCGTGACTTTTAAGCGAGCATACCAAGCAATGGTGCGATCCATAATCGTATTGGTAGCGCTTGGTTTGTTCGCCGTTAATGCGACTGCAGAGACCCACAATAAAGCACGCGGTGAAGTGGGTGAAGTGAAAGTCATCGCCTCTCCAGACACACCTGCACGCGAAACCACCGTACCTCAGCTGCGCGCAATCTTTGCCATGCGGCTGCATAAATGGGCTGGCAACTTGCCTGTTACCGTTTATGTGCTGAGCGACTACCACCCCACTCACGCCGCGTTCAGCAAAACCATTCTGAATCTCTTCCCTTACCAAATGCGCAGAACATGGAATCGCTTGGTATTTTCAGGAACGGGTCAAGCACCCGAAGAGGTGCTCTCTGAAGAGGAGATGGTGCGCAAGGTGGCGTCAACCCCCGGAGCCATTGGCTACATAAGGAGGGTCAAAGCAGATGACAGCGTCCATGTGCTCAAGATCCATCGCTAACCATGTTAGCTCGCGACAGACGAATGGAATCATGACTAAAACCACAGCAGTTATCTTGCTGACACTGTCAGTCGCCTCTCCGTTTGCCAGCAGCCTCGCAGGCAACAGCGCAAGCTCTGTGCAACTGCATGGCTTCATCAGTCAGAGTTACACACGCACATCCAACAACCGATTCTTCGGGGAGAGCGAAAACAACGGCAGCTTTGACTTCAGAGAGATGGGCATCAATATCTCGGCACGACCCTCTCCCGACCTGCAGCTGGCCGCACAGCTCACCTCACGCAAAGCAGGCAAAAGTGACGACGGTGATGTACAGCTCGACTATGGATTGATGGATTACAGCTTTGCCGCCAATGAAACAGCGCGCTATGGAATGCGTCTTGGTCGCCTTAAAGTACCGCTGGGCCTATACAACGAGACCCGTGGTGCGCCGATGACCCGTGCTGGTATTTTGCTGGCTCAGTCCATCTACTTCGAGCGCTCGCGTAATGTCGCACTCTCCGCCGATGCGGGCGAGCTCTACGGCGAATACCGAGGCACCTTTGGGCAACTATCCGCACAAGCTGCGGTGGGCCGACCCAATGTTGTTGACCCAGACATCGAAACCGCACTGTTTAAACGCAACCAACCTGGAAGGCTGGAGGATGACATCGCCTACTCCGGTCGTATCATGTACGAAAACAGCGCCAGCACCCTGCGCGCGGCACTCAGCCATCTGCGTTTGTATATCCCCTATAACGCTGCTCCTGGCGATCCACTCGGCAATGGTGAAATTCGTTTTATCCCTTGGGTGCTCTCGATGCAGTACGACAGCGAATTTTGGACACTCACGTCGGAATACGCTATCCGTCGCTTTGAATATTCACAGTTTGCCGCTTTTAATGACTTCGACATCAATGGGGAGAGTTACTATATCCAGGCTCAATATCACATAGCACCACGTTGGCGAGCACTGCTGCGCTACGACGTACTCTACAACGATGCCAAAGATCGCGACGGGCACGCCTTCGCAGCGAACCCTGCGAATCGCGGGGTGCCTGCTTACAGCCAATTTGCCAAGGACTGGGCGATTGGCCTGCGCTGGGATGCACACCGACACCTGATGCTTAGAGCTGAATACCATGACATCAACGGCACAGGCTGGCTACCCAACAATGACAACCTGATTCCCGCTGCCACACAAAAACATTGGAATCTGTTCTTGCTGTCGGCGACACTCTATTTTTAGCCGGTAGCAGGCCGTTGAAAAGCTCACACCACCACGGCTTCACTATATGGCGCGGCAGTATGAAAACGGGCAAAACTTCATCACCAACGACACGATTCCTCAGCCTGAAATGGCAGGCAGTATTGTTGGTGAGTATCGTATTGGTTGCGGTGAACGTGGCGATCTCACTTCTCAGCTACCACTCACTGTCAGACCAGTTCGAGCATGAACGCACGGTCGCCCAGCAACGCCATGCACAACAGCTCAGCGGACTCATCAAGCAATCTGAGCAGAAGCTGCAACAGCTTGGTGACATGCTACCCACCTTTGATGGCATCAAAGCAGCTCTTGCCAAAGGTGATGCTGATCTGATCAGCAATCAACTCGAAAAACACTGGCCAACACTACATATCGATCTGGGCATTGACAGTGTTGCTTTTTATGGCAACGGCAACCAACTCATCACATACAAAAACACCAAACGACAAACACCGATCAAACAGAGTCTGTCTGAACTTGTCAAAGCTGCTAACGACCGTGAAACACCAGCGGCACTGCTGAATTGCAATCATGGCTGCCTCCAGTACGTAGCCGTACCACTGCTGATTGATGGTAAAAAAGTAGGGGTTGTCACCCTGGGCATCTCTCTTGCCGACCTGCTGCTCGGGTTTCAGCAGATAGCCAATGCCGACATCGCGATCATCAACACCGTGGCACCGCAACAAGGCAGCCCGGCAGAGGAGCCTGTCGATCGTGCCATTCCCGCTTGGGGCCGCCATGTAGAGGCGCTGACTCACGCCGAAAAAACGCTGCGAATTATTCGCCTCGCTGCCAAAAAATACCCAGCACTTTCGAGCGCACAGTTTCGCATTCGCGATCCGGCATCGGACCAGCACTATGAGATAGCATTGATACCACTGGCGGCTTACACGCAATCCCAACCAACTGATATCGCCATCATCGCCAATATCAGCGGCGCGCTAAAACAGATTCATAGCGCCGTTCAGCAGAGTGTCATTATCGGGATTATCAGCCTAGCGCTGTCCGAGTTGGTGCTACTTGCGCTGCTCTGGGTGCCTATGGCACGCCTGAGAAACATGGCTGAAACCTTGCCACTGCTGGCACGCAGTGCCTATGCAAAAGCACGACACGCCATTGCCCGACCTGCTGAAAGACAGTGGCTCGCTGACGAGATCGATCTGCTCGGCGACAGTACGATCGAACTCTCTCACCAGCTGGAAGATCTGGAAAATCAGGTTGAACACCACACCCACTCATTAGCAGAAAAGATCGGCGAGCTCGCCCACGAACGAGACTTCGTGCAGGACCTGCTCAACACCGTGCAGGTCATCATCCTCACCCAAGACAGCGAAGGTCGCATACTGCTGATCAATGACTACGGTCAGCGTTTAATCGGTTACAGCCAGCAGGAGCTGCATGGGCGCCGTTTCACCGAACTACTCGCTGACGATGGCGCACTCTCCACATGCCGCATCAAAGTAGAAGAGGTGATTAGCGGACGCCAGACGCAAACCCAGCAGGAGTGCGTCATCACCTGTAAAAACGGCACATGTCGAAATATCGCCTGGTTTCACTCACACCTGACCAGCGAACAGAAACGGGGGCAGACACTGCTCTCAGCCGGACTGGATATCACCACACGAAAACAGGCCGAGTCACGACTCGCCTGGCTGGCCGACCACGACCCGTTAACAATGCTGCCCAACCGTCGCCGACTGCAGGAGGAGCTCGCCATCATGTTGACACTGGCCGACCGCCACAAACACACTGGGGCGCTGCTATTTATTGACTTGGATCAGTTCAAATATGTAAATGACACCAGCGGCCATCACGCTGGGGATGCACTACTGAGAGAGGTCGCCACTACCCTGAAACAGCTGCTGCGCAGCTCGGATATCGTTGCTCGACTGGGCGGTGACGAGTTCGCTGTCATCGTCCCGGAGATCAATGAAAAAGGAGCCGTCCAGGTTGCCCAAAAAATTCACGAAGACCTCGCGACCATTGAGTTCCCTGTCCATCAGCGCGCCCACAAAGTCACCGCTAGCATCGGCATCGCCATGTTTCCGGCTCACGGTGCCCAACCTCACACCCTGCTAGCCAACGCCGACCTAGCCATGTACCACGCAAAAGGGGCAGGCAGGAACCGCTCACACCTATTTTCTCCCGATGAGAAAGCCCGCGAACGCATGCAGGCTGACATAGATTGGCAGCAACGCATCGAACATGCCTTGAATCACGGTGGCTTCACGCTGCTCTACCAGCCGATCATGGATCTATCCAAGGAAAATATCTCTCACTACGAAGTGTTGCTGCGTATGCGTGATAAAAACAGCGCTCTGCTAGCGCCGCAATCGTTCATCGAGGTTGCAGAGCGTAATGGTCAAATACGCGCTATCGATCATTTTGTATTAAAGCGGGCGATCACCCAGCTTTCAAAAATCACCACCAAACGGAATGATGTCACCCTCTCCATTAATCTCTCCGCCCATGCTTTCGATGATCCCGAACTGCTCTCTCTGCTTAAAGGGCTGCTTGAAGAGACCTCCGTCCCCCCCAAGCAACTTGTTTTTGAGATCACTGAAACGGCTGCTCTCGCCGACATCATCGCGGCTCGTGACCTGATGATTGCCATTCGTAGGCTGGGCTGCCAATTTGCGCTGGATGACTTCGGTGTCGGCTTCTCCTCCTTCCACTATCTCAAGGAGCTACCCTTTGACTACGTCAAGATTGATGGCTCTTTCATTCGCAATTTGTCACAAAACAGGGATGACCAAATATTGGTAAAAGGTATCTGCAGCGTAGCAGAGGGCTTCGGCAAAAAAATCATCGCCGAGTTTGTGGAGAACGAAGAGACGCTGGAACTGCTCAGAGAGTTCCAGGTTGATCTGGCTCAGGGCTACCACATCGGTGCACCTATCGATACAGTCCCTGATGACAACCGCTACCCAACCATCCATTAATAGCCTGTTAACACAATTGGATTATCACAGCCAAAGGAGCCGCGCCATGAATGAAAATGTAATAAGCCAGGATCCCTCCTCCTTTCAACCATCCAGCCAATTCGCAACAACACAGGACGAAAGACGGCAACGAGAAAACGACAGGCGACAACAAGCGCGCGGTGACCGACGCACCGGCGATGATCGGCGCCTTATCAGTCGCGATGGCCTAGTCGTTCGCACCGTTGATGGCGATGATGAGCTGGATCAAGTCTATCGATTGATCCACGATGCTTACGTCGAACAGGGCTACTGTCAGCCGCGTGCCGATGGCAGACTCATCTACCACGAAACCCTGACTCGCTCTCCACAAACTCACGTCCTGCTGGCAAAAAAAGAGGATGAGGTGGTCGGCACTCTGTCTGCCACCCTAGAAGGCCCACTGGGATTGCCATTGGACCCAGGCTTCCACACAGCCCATAAACGTATCGCGCGCGAAAAGCGAGCACTGTCGGTTATCTGGAGGCTGGCAACCCACAGGGATTACCGCCAAAATCAGTTCGTTGTCATGGAGCTCATCAAACTGGCGGTCCTGTCATCAATCCAACATGGCGCTATCACCGCCCTGTGCGTGTTTCACGACCATCATGAAAAACTCTACCAACGGCTGTTCAAGATGGAGTCGATGGCCCGCTGCAATACCGTGGATGGGTTTAATAACGAAACATTCGTCATGATGCGCTGCGACGCAGAAAAATGTCCGCCACGCTGGCTGCCCAACTGAAAGGGGAAATCGAATTACTGACCGACACGCCCACCATCTGCGAACAAAAAGTTGTCACACCCCGTGAACCTACGTAGAATGGCGCGATTTTTCCGGGCATGCTCGTTGGGCAACGGTGAAAGTAGTGAAAACGAGAAGGGCCTTGCCCTCAGCCAGCAGCGAAAGCGCACTTGGCCCTGACTGCAGTTAAACATTAGACATTCTTTATATAGAGGAAGAAAACACATGGTAATCGTTCGTTTGGCTCGCGGTGGTGCAAAGAAGGCTCCTTTTTACAGCATCGTCGTTGCCGACAGCCGTTTCCCCCGCGATGGCCGTTATATCGAAAAGATCGGTTTCTTTAATCCTGTCGCCAAAGAAGGGACGGAGCGCCTGCGTGTCAACCGCGAGCGTGTTGAGCACTGGCTGTCACAGGGCGCTCAACTCTCTGATCGTGTTGCCACGCTGCTGAAAAGCAACGCTGATGCAAAAAGTGACGAGAGCAGCGAACCTGCGGCGGCTTGAAGCCATCTGATTTAGCACTGCCAACGACGGCCAAGCCATCCGATCAGCAACGTATTACGGTAGGACGGCTGGGTGCCCCGTATGGCGTAAAAGGCTGGCTAAAGGTTAGCTCATACACTCAGCCCAACGACAATATTTTCAGCTACTCACCGTGGCAGGTAAAGTTGCCCGAAGGCTGGCGCACCGTCAACTACAGTGGCGGCAAGCAGCACGGCAAAGGCTTGGTCGTTCAGCTCGATGGTGTCGATGACCGCGATGCGGCAAGCCGTTATTGCGGCTTGGATATCGTTATATGCAGTGATCAGCTGCCACCGTGCGAAACCGACGACTACTACTGGAGTGAGCTGATTGGTCTGAGTGTCGTCACTCGCGACGGTGTTGAGCTAGGTACAATCCAGTCACTGCTGGAGACTGGTGCGAACGATGTGATGGTCGTTAAAGGTGAGCGCGAACGCTTGATCCCTTACCTCTTTGGCGATGTCGTGGTAAAAGTAGAGGTGGATAACGGCGTCATGCAGGTCGATTGGGATGCAGACTTTTGACGCAGATGCGGATTGATGTCATCACGCTGTTTCCGCAGATGTTCGACGCGGTGACAGCGTTCGGCGTCACCGGCAGGGCAGTAAAACAGGGCATTGTGGACGTTGCGCTGTGGAACCCGCGCAACTTTAGCCATAATCGCCACCGCACGATAGATGATCGTCCGTACGGCGGCGGACCCGGCATGGTGATGATGGCACCGCCGCTGGGTGACGCTATCGAGGCGGCTAAAGCTGCCTCTGGACAAAAGACTGCGGTGATCTACCTGACGCCGCAGGGCAAACGTCTCAATCAACACGACGTACAGGAGATCGCCTCACGACCAGGGATGATTCTGCTGGCAGGTCGCTACGAAGGCATTGATGAGCGGCTGATCAGCTCGCATGTGGATGAAGAGTACTCCATCGGCGACTACGTCTTGAGTGGCGGTGAACTGGCAGCAATGGTGCTCATCGATGCGGTGAGTCGGCTACTACCAGGGGTGCTGGGGCACGATGAGTCAGCGCAGCAGGACTCGTTCAGCGACGGCCTGCTCGACCATCCGCACTACACGCGGCCAGAGTCGGTAGCAGGCGTTGCGGTACCGAACGTGCTGACCAGCGGCGATCACCGCGCCATTGCGCAGTGGCGCAAAAAGCAGGCGGTCGGCCGCACTTGGCAGAAACGCCCTGATCTGCTGAGCAGTGCCGACCTTGATGCTGAGGTCAAACAGCTGTTGGATGAGTATATTGAAGAATTTGAGGGTCATTTTGAGGGTAACAAGAAGTGACCTGATAACTGCTTAACGTGTTGAATTGATCAGCACCAAAACACATTGAGCAAGCAATAATGGGCAGGTAAAAAAAGGTTGTGTACAAACCCCGCACTTCTGCGCACAACGCGTCACGAAGGCAGTGGTTTCTCTGCACTGCATATAAATCACAAACTTGATCGTTACGGGAAAGTAGACCATGAGCAATATCATCGCAAAGATTGAAGCCGAACAGTTAAAGAAGGATATTCCTGAGTTCGCACCTGGGGACACCGTTGTTGTCCAGGTCCGTGTAACAGAGGGCTCACGTGAGCGGCTACAAGCCTTTGAAGGCGTCGTCATTGCCAAGCGTAATCGCGGCTTGAACTCTGCATTCACGGTGCGCAAAATCTCTCACGGCGAAGGTGTTGAGCGCGTTTTTCAGAGCCACAGCCCAATGATCAGCAGCATCACCGTCAAACGCCGTGGTGATGTGCGCCGCGCAAAACTCTACTACCTGCGTGATCTGCGCGGCAGGGCGGCACGCATCAAAGAGAAGCTCTAACGCCCCAGCTTCTCGGGAATACCGAAAAGCAACAAGGCATGGCATCAGCAGGGGTGACAAAACTCACCCCTGCACTGCCAACCACTCCGCATTCAAGCCTGTTACTCTTGCGATTTATGCGCTTTAACCACCTGCTCCCGCCTCTTGCGCTCACACTGATCTTGGCTGCTGGCCTTGCATCGCACACGAGCCACGCTGAGAATACCCCCCCCACTGAGCAGAACCCATCTGCCCTAAACGCTCTCGCTGAAGCAGCTTCATTTGCTCGTAGCGGCGCGATTAATCTTGCACTGGCCCAACTAAACCAACTGCAAGCGGCATCCATCAGCAGCACTGACACCTGGCTGCAAATTGAACGCACACGCCTGGAGATCTACCAGCAGCAAGGCATGTGGCCAGAGCTGACACGACGTTACCGACAGTTACCCGATGATCTGCCTACCGACTTTTCGCGCTGGGCAAGCACTGAATACGCTGTCGCGCTGATAGAGCTGGGCGAAGTGAGCGCAGCTCGCGACACCCTGCTGAGACTCATCTGGTCTGGATCCCAAGGTCTCGATGAAAATCTGTTCAGCCGCTGGCGAGCGCTGCTGATCCAGAGCTATCTGCGTGAAGACAACAGAGAGGATGCCCATATCGCGCTACGCCGCTTTGAGCAGGATTACGGTGCAAGTTACCGCGACACTGCGCAGCTTTACACACGCCTGTGGTTAGTGGAAGACAAACCCAAACAGGCACTGCGCTACCTCGATGGCCCACAGAGCGGCTCTGGCTCCGAACCCAACGCCACAGCGCTCGCGCTATTGGCACAACTGCGCAGCAAACAATCTCTGCCCGAGGTCGTTTTGAAACGGGCACTGCAGCAGCTGCAAGATCACAACATTCACGCCCCATCGCAACACGCCGCATTGGCACTGCTGTGGCTCGTCATCGCCGAGGCGGCGCAATCCAGCGGTGACGATCTCCGTTATCTTGACGCACTGGAGCAGCTGCTTGGCTTGCGCCGCAATGGTCGTCCAACTGACTTGCTAGTTCACACCACCCCCGAGCAGCTCTGGCAAGCCTATCTGGATAGCGCCCAGCGCGTCAGCAACCAGGCACAACTGCTGATCGGTAGTTATGAACCGTGGTACGCGTTAGCCGAATCGCTGTTGCATGAAAAACCACAACACGCCCGTGCGCTATTAGTCGAGTTAATTCTTAACAAAGCAGTTAACGAAAATTTAATGCGCCGCGCTGAGAAACTGTTTTTCCGCTCACTGGGCAGCGCAGCAAATGGTCGTCAAATTCTCAACGCGCTCTACCTCAACAGTGAGCGCTACCCCAACCCTGAGGCACTGCCACCCACTGTCCTCCACGGCCTGATTCAACTCGCTCTGAACAGCGCCGACATAGCGTTGGCATTTCGCCTTGCGGGTGATTTTCAGCGCACCCCCGAAGATGCCAACATCATCGACTGGAAGATTTTACAAACGCGCCTGCTCATCGTTGCCAAACAGAGCGAGCAGGCTGCCATACTGCTTGATGCATTGGTACAACAGCAAGAGCAGCTTGACAAAAATCAGCTGAATGACCTCTATGTTGCAATAGGTGACCTGCGCGCCAGCGGCAAGCGCGACGACAGCATCGCGCTATACCACACGCTTGTACGCGGCAAACTGCCAGCTACCCTGCGCCACAACTTGCTGTTCGTACTCGGCGAACTGCACGAATCCAAAGCGGACTACCGGCAAGCGGCGCGCTTCTACCTGCGTGCCAGCGAGCAAACACCCCCATCAAGCAGTGAACAATATAGCGCCGCCATCCGCCAACGTGCGGCAAAAATGCTCGGCATGGGCGGCTACAAAAACGACGCCAGAGCCCTCTACCGTGCATTGATGGAAGGGACACACGACGCTCAAGAACGCACGCTGTTGCAGAGTGAGTTTCAGCAGCTCGGTTACCTGCCCTAAGCCGCTACAGTACGTTACACAACATTTAATCATGAAAGACAGCGTAGAGATCTATACAGATGGCGCATGCCGTGGCAACCCTGGCAAGGGTGGCTGGGGAGCGGTGCTGCACTGCGCGGGCAGCGAAAAGCAGCTCTATGGTGCAGAGCAACACACCACCAACAACCGTATGGAGTTAATGGCCGCCATCATGGCGCTTGAAAGCCTCAAGCGCGCGTGCACAGTCGATCTGACAACGGACTCCCAATACGTCCGCAAAGGGATGACGGAGTGGATCGATAACTGGAAAAAACGTGGCTGGAAAACCGCAGCAAAAGCACCTGTAAAAAATGGCGACCTGTGGCGCCGTCTCGACGCTGCTGCAGCTCGCCACCAGGTTCAATGGCACTGGGTCAAGGGCCACTCTGGCCACCCGCAAAACGAGCTGGCAGACACCCTTGCCAACCGCGCCATTGATGAGATGCAGGCGTAATCAAATCTCTGACTGTCGCAACTTGAAACTCTGTTTTTGACCCCTATATCTGCTCGATGCAACAACAACATGAAATAACATTAGCCCTTGCCGGTGTCTTTCAGGCCGCCGGCCTGGTGCAGAAAATCGCCCGCGAAGGCAACGCCAGCCAGTCACGCATCGAGACCTGTGTGCAGAGTATTTTTAATACCGACCCGGAGAACGTCTCCGACGTTTACGGTGGCACCTGCAAGGTGGTCAATGGCCTTGAGCTGATTCGCGATGTCTTTGGTGCCAAAAAAAGAACCCAGGACTTTGAAGTGACCCAATATGTCATTTCACTCCTGCACCTTGAGCGACAACTCGCCAAAAAGCCCGCAATTCTCGATCAAATTGCCGCTGGCGTAGAGAAAGCCAGAGGACAGGTCGAGCATTTCACGATCACCCACGATGTGGTAATGGCCAGTCTCGGCGAGCTCTACAGCAATACCATCAGCACACTGTCGCCGCGCATCTTGGTCAATGGCGATGAAGTTCACCTATCGAACCCCAACAGCGCCAACAAAATTCGCACCCTGCTGCTGGCGGGAGTCCGCTCGGCCGTGCTCTGGAAGCAGTGCGGCGGCAGCCGCCGACAGCTGCTGTTTCGGCGCAAAAAGGTGATCGGAGATGCCGAGTGCATTCTCCACGAAAGCTGCCACATCCCCTAGCAGGTTGTTAAAGAGCTGCCGCACGACCTTGCGCCGCTGCGGCATCCAACATAGCGCTACACCCATTCACCCATCGGACATTGACCACCATGGAACAGACCCCCCTATTCGCCATTTCACCCATTGATGGCCGTTACAATCGCGCGGCCGATCCGTTGCGTCCACTGTTCAGTGAGTTCGGTCTGATCCGCTACCGAGTTATCGTCGAGGTGCGCTGGCTGCAGGCACTCGCCCAGCAGCCGCACATCAGCGAAGTACCTACGCTCACGCCACGGGCAAACGAAACCCTCGAAGGGATCATCGATCACTTCTGCGCGGCAGATGCCGAGCGCGTCAAAGAGATCGAGCGCACCACCAATCACGATGTAAAAGCGATCGAATATTTTCTCAAAGAGAAGATCAGCAATCATGACGAACTCAGCGCAATCAGTGAATTTATCCACTTTGCCTGTACATCAGAAGATATCAACAACCTCTCCTATGGATTGATGCTGCGCGACGCACGGCAATCGGTCATGCTGCCGGTGATGGATGAGCTGATCGAGACGCTGACCAGCATGGCCCACAAACTCGCAGCGCAGCCGATGCTGTCGCGCACTCACGGCCAGACTGCATCACCAACCACCGTCGGCAAAGAGATCGCCAATACGGTTGCCCGCCTCAAACGCCAGCGAAACCAACTGGCGGCGGTACCGCTACTGGGGAAGATGAATGGCGCCGTAGGCAACTACAACGCCCACCTCTGCGCCTATCCGGAGCTGGACTGGCCAACCATGGCGCAACGCTTTATCAGCGACCTGGGGCTGCAGTGGAACCCCTACACAACACAGATCGAACCTCATGACTACGTCGCTGAACTATTTGATGCGCTGGCTCGCTTCAACACTATATTGATCGATTTCTGCCGTGACATCTGGGGCTACATCTCCATCGGTTATTTCAGGCAGAAAACCGTCGCCGGAGAGGTGGGCTCATCCACCATGCCCCACAAAGTGAACCCTATCGACTTTGAAAATGCCGAAGGCAACCTCGGCCTTGCCAACGCCATCTGCGGTCACCTGGCAGCCAAGCTGCCCATTTCGCGCTGGCAGCGGGATCTAAGCGACTCTACCGTGCTGCGCAATCTGGGCGTGGGTGTTGCCCACTCGCTCATCGCCTACCGCGCGTGCCTCAAAGGCGTCGGCAAACTGGCCCAAAATCCGACGCGCACAGCAGAAGATCTGGAGCAGGCGTGGGAGGTGCTGGCAGAGCCGGTGCAGACCGTCATGCGCCGTCACGGCATCGAAAAACCCTATGAGAAACTGAAAGCGCTGACGCGTGGCCAGACCATTGAACGCGAATCGCTGCACACCTTTATCCAGCAGCTCGACATTCCGGATGACGATAAACAGCGCCTGCTCAAAATGACACCTGCAACCTACGTCGGCAATGCCACGGAACAAGCCAACGATCTATAGCAACACAACCGCATATCAGTGCACCCAAAACGGATGCCGATGCAAATCAACTCAGCGCTAAACATATCCCTCTAGCAGCCGATAACCAAGGATGGTTGGCTGCATGAATGATTCAGACGCTCAAACAACGACACACCTGGATCACTCCTGTATTTAAAAATAGCCTTGCATAAGGACAAATAGGGCCGCAGCCAGCAACATTTACCCAAAGCTGATTGCAAGCGAGCTGCCCATGTCCACGCTCTATCCGAAGATCGTCTGCTACGATCCCGCTGCACCATCAATAACTTCACGATTACGACTCGCCATACTATGCGCGCTGCTATTAACGCAGCCTGCGTTCGCCGCCGGCCCTTTTGCGCTGAACTTCCAGCCACTCGACGCCACGTTCGGCGACGATAATCGTGCCGACACCAGCTGTAATCGGCCCGATGTTGCTGATCGCGGCTGCTCGGGTAGCTGGAGCAACTCCGGCGATCCTACTGCATTTTTGCAGGAGTTAATCACCGTAGATGGCTCCTCTTACTACCACGTCATTATCGGTCTGCCAGAAGATGGCTTCGCTCAAGAGTATGTCGCCCAGGTTGGCGGCCCATCCTGGGAAGGTGCGTCGGGCTCAAACAGTCTGGGCGATGGAATCTGCCGCTCCGGGTTCGGACCCGGTAACTTCGTACTAAGCGCATGCAACATCAGCGACCCACTCGGCGTCACACATGACAACGTCTTTACCGGCGTTGGCTCCGGCAACCCCAAAGCCGTCGTCATGCGCCAAGTCAACGGAGGCACCTGGGACGGCGCCAGCAATAGCTGGAGCTGTGCTGCCAGCGACAATTACTGCTCAGAGTTCAAAAAAGAGAACTTTCTCTACAAACCCGTCATCACCCAAACCATCAACGAAGCCAGTGAGTACATGAACGCCAATTTCAGCTTCGATATGAGCGCTATTGACTACGATACCAACACAACCGCGGGCACGATGGTTAATACAGTCACCATCAGCGACCCCACTCTCGATGACTACTCAATCGGCGCGGGCGACTTCAACTACGCTACCGATGCAGATTCCAACTATTCGACGCTCAGCGGTGGCCGCTATATTTTCACCGGCAGCGGTCCTACTAACGCGAACCTTGAACCCTACGAATATATCGACGGTGATTTCGCACTCGATCGAGAATGGTCCGAATTCAAAAATTAACAGCCGCGCGTACATCCGCCCTCAATAAGTCAGAATATTTTACGGTATTGGAATTTTCACTTTCATCCAATTTCTGAAATATCAGAAACATTCAACAAGTTAAAACAGTTAAGCGGGGTCAGGCATAAAAGATGCTGCTAATCATTCATCCACACTAACAGATGGACAACCGTTAGGTTTGATGGCAGGAAGCAGCAGGAGACAACCATGAAAAACAGACTATTAACATGTGTATCAGCTGTAATTCTCACTGCAGGGCTCAACGCTACAGCTCATGCCACACTGATCGACCGTGGCAATGGCATGATCTACGACTCGGCCCAGGACATCACTTGGCTGCAAGACGCCAACTACGCGCTGACATCAGGTTATGCAGCGGCCAATGTTCGCAGAAACGGGCGCTGGGCAACCGATAATATTTTTGCTAACGGCAAAATGGGTTGGGACGCCGCCATAACCTGGGCAGATAACCTGGTATACGGCGGTTACTCCGACTGGCGTTTGGCATCTGTTACCGACAGGGGTAACGATGGTTGCAATCGGAGCTTTAATGGCACCGACTGCGGCTTCAACGTCGACACATCGGGCTCGGAATTGGCCTATATGTGGTACAACATTTTGGGTAATACGCCCTATTACGACACCAGCGGCAACGGGCCGCAAAGCGGCTGGGGTCTGACTTCGACCACCGCTGACGGCATTGACCTGCTCAACCTTCGCAGCAGCCGTTACTGGTCGGGAACGCAGTACGCACCCAATGCTAACCGTGCATGGCTCTTCAACACCCGTAAAGGCTTTCAGCGCGGCAAACCCAAACGCGCAGAGTCCTTTGCCTGGGCTGTCCGCTCCGGTGATGTCGCTACCGTAGCTGAACCTGGCACCCTGCTGCTTCTCGCAGCAGGATTGGTCGGGATTGCTGTTACCAGGCGAAAGCGCTGCTAAATTAACCTGGCACCTTTTAAAAGGTGCCAGGACCGTAGGACCGTAGGGCGCAATAGCGCAGCGTATTGCGCCGAATAAAATAACAAGCCACAACATACATGCCTGATTATCCATCTCCCTATTATTTTGGAGGCGCTTTTTTAATGGCCAACAAATTCGAGATTGAATCTGCATGACTAGATGAGATCGGGCTTTTCGAACAAACTTTGAACTTTTTTGCTACGAGGATTGATATGCGGCGCAATGCGCTACGCTATTGCGCCCTACGTGCTCCCCTCCCCTTTCCATCCTCCTTCACTTTCGCTTCAGCAACCACACTTTTGTTCTATTCAGAGGCCCTATTCAGCGGCTATATCTAACGCTGGGCCTCTTGAATAATCAGGAAAGGCATCCATTCTTTAGAGACCTTGACGTACAGAGTGCAACGACTGGCGAGCCCAATTGTCACACAACGGCAATACGCCTATGATGAAATCAATTTAATGCTATCGACAAAGAGGAAAACAGCGCATTATGAATCGCGAGACAATAAGCCCAATACAAAACAAATTATTGGGTATCACCGAATACCAGCAGCGTTTTAAACTGCATAACGAGCTGCATGTCGGTGCTTGCGAACAGATTGAGGCACCAACCCAGATATCACACCTAGTGCTCCTGTGTGGCAACCACCAGGCGGACAATGAACGCCAGCTGATTACCCAACTGTGTGAACGCTACGGCGTGGCGCCACCCACCCCGCAGGACAACCACTTTAGTGCCATGTTGGGCACTTTCCGCATGATCTGGGAACGCCACACCGAATACTCCACCTACACCTTTTTTCATAGTGCGCCCTTTGAAACACCTTTTACTGAGCCCGCCATTGGCCATGTACCCAAAGAGTGGTTGGAACGACTTTCTGGTGAAGTCATTGCCGCTACCCATATCGCGATAGAGAGCAAAGAGCGCCCGCAACGCAGCTTGAAAGAGCTCTCTGTTCTGTTTGCATCGAACACGGTAATTGGCTCAGAAGTAGCCGCGGGCAGTGCTATCGTCTGGACCGACAACCAAATTCACGTCGATGGTTTTGGGCGCATTCTGATTCACGACATTAACCTGCGCAGTCGGCAAGCTGGCCGTCTGGTGCAGCGCCTGCTAGAGATTGAAAGCTACCGCATGTTGGCGATGATTCCTGTGCCAATGATGCGTAATTACATCCCCCAACTGGCCCAATTTGATGAGCGCCTGGCAACGCTAACAGAAAACAACATCAAGCTTGAGTGTGCGGGAGACGAACAGCAACAGCTGAATGAGCTGACACAGCTTGCAGCAGAGATTGAGCGTATTTCGGCGAAAACCAGCCTGCGTTTTAACGCCTCATCCATGTATTACGAGATCGTTAAACTGCGCGTTTCCGAACTGCGTGAAAGTCGCATCCAGGGATTACAGATGTTTCAGGAGTTCATGGAGCAACGCCTCTCCTCCGCCATGGACACCTGCTCTCTGGTCAACAATAAACTGGAGACGCTCTCCACCCGTGTTCAGCGCGTCTCATCGCTGCTACGCACTCGCGTAGAGATCTCGATGGAGAAACAGAGCCGTGACCTGCTGCGCTCCATGGACAGACGCGCCCACCTGCAACTGCGTTTGCAAGAGGCGGTAGAGGGGCTCTCTATTGTGGTACTCAGTTACTACCTGCTTGGCCTGATATCGTACGGACTTAAAGCGGTCAAAGCGTCAGGGATCAAGTTTGATACAGAGCTCGTCACAGGTATGGCAATCCCCATTGTTGTGGCCATCGTCTACCTTTCAGTGAGGCGACTGCGACACTCGGTTCATAACGAATAGTTGATACGAAACAGACCCTGGCAGCCTGTTAATCAACTGTGGCGTGAGGCGAAGATTAAGGGGTAAAGATTACAAAGAGCGCCGCTGCTGTTTAATCGCCAGCAAGCGTTGCTCACGTAGCGCCTGTGCCATCTCACTGCCTTTTAATCCCTGCTTGGCCAGTGCTTTGGCAGAGACAGAATTGGCCGCTTGCAGCGCGTGGCGAAACAGATCTGCTTGCGGATAAGCGGCCTCTTCAAAGCCGGTTCGGCCCCGCGAATCGGCATGGCAAACCAGCACAAACTGCTCAAAACGCTGTGGGCGACGAAATGCATCCAGCGCCTGCAACGTATCCAGCACGGTTGTCGCACGCAGCTCTGCAGCGCGGTGACAGTGGGTGTGATAGCGAGCAGTGAGCAGTGCCAGCTGGCTGTACTCTTTGGGCACCCGCAGGCGCTGACAGATCCCCTTCGCCAATTTAACGCCGCGCTCTTCATGGCCAACATGGCTCGGCCACTGCTCTGGCGGTGTCTCGCCTTTGCCAAGATCATGCAGCAACGCAGCAAAGCAGACCTGTGGATCAGCACTCAGTCGCGCCGCCTGGTCGACCACACTTAATGTGTGTACGCCGGTATCAATTTCCGGGTGGTATTTTTCCGGCTGCGGCACACCGAACAGACGATCAACCTCGGGCAACAGCACCTTGAGTGCGCCACACTTACGCAGTACTTCAAAAAAATGCGACGGCGTGCGCTCAGCCAACGCCAGGCTCAACTCACGCCACACCCGTTCTGCAACCAGCGCATCAACCTCACCCTGCGCCACCATCTGCGCCATTAATGCGTAGGTCTCATCGGCAACAGTGAAACCGTGGCTGGCAAAACGAGCTGCAAAACGGGCGACGCGTAAAATGCGCACAGGGTCTTCCACAAACGCTGAGGAGACGTGACGCAGTGTGCGTGCATGCAGGTCGGCAGCACCATTAAACGGATCGATCAACTCGCCCGCTTCCGTTTGCGCCATCGCGTTAATGGTCAGATCACGGCGACGCAGATCATCCTCTAGCGAGACATCCGCAGCTGCATGCACAGCAAACCCTTTGTAACCCGGCGCAGTTTTACGCTCGGTGCGCGCCAGCGCGTACTCTTCATGCGTCTGCGGATGGAGAAAAACCGGAAAATCTTTGCCCACCGGGCGAAAGTTGAGCGCCAGCATCTCTTCCGCTGTGGCGCCCACTACAACCCAATCGCGATCTTTAACCGGCAGCCCGAGCAGCTGGTCTCTGACCGCACCGCCAACAGCATAAATTTGCAAACGAGCGCCCTTCCCTATTCAGATTTGAGCGATGCACTCAACGACGTGCCGCCCGACGAAAAAAGTCGAAGCGCGCGCGCACTTCACGCGGCCTTAGCATATTGGAGACAACGCCTTCCATCGGTGTAGGCTCAATACCCAGCAACAGCAATCCATTGTTATCGCTGACACAGTCTCTCTTCATCGAAAGGTAGTTATCGCGGGTAAAGGGTTTGCCTGGCACGAACTCCATAATACGCGCCTGCAAGCGCGACAACTTGTCATTCAGGCCGACCACGGCGCAGCCTGAACCAATGGCGCGCGCGGTAAATTCAACCAGCTGACTCAACGTATAGACTTTGGGACCGCACAGGTCATAACGCTGGCCGTAGGTCGATCTGTCCTCTAACGCCTTCATAAAGGCATCGACCACATCCCCCACATAGACGGGTGCAAAACGGGCATCAGGGCACGCTAGCGGCAGTGCCAATGGCGACAGGCTCAGCAACGTAGCAAAACGGTTGAAAAAATCATCGTTGGGACCAAAGATCACCGCCGGACGAAAACTGGTGACATGCAGACCATCGACACGGTGAACACTATCCTCCCCTTCACCTTTGCTGCGCAGATATTCGCTGCTGCCACCCTTGGCATCGGCATTGAGCGAACTCATGTGCAGCAACCGCGAAACACCTGCTGCCGTGCATGCCTGTGCAACCCGGCGCGGCAGCTCCACATGCAATTTGGTGAAATCACCCGCGCGCTGCTCATTGAGCACTGCGATCAGGTTGATCACCACATCGCAATCGGCGAACTGCGCCTGCAACGCCTGTACATCGTTAATATCACACGCCACCATCTCCACGGTGGGCAACACGGTCAGCTCCCGGTGGCGCTCCGGACGACGGGTGATAACACGCACCGTGTAGCCCTCATCCACCAAGCGGCGCGTCAAATGCCCGCCGACAAAACCGCTCCCCCCGAGCATACAGATTTTCTGCTTCATTATTAAATAACCCTTTGTTTAAAAAATACTTTATCAATTCCCCACCGTCTGCACAGCAAGCAGTCGCAGGCACACATGCATTAACAGGCGGTGTAAGCTTAAGTCGCTCTGCAATACTAATGAGTGCAATACTATCTATGGATCTGCGCGACGCGCTGCGCGAGAGTTTAACCTATTTTCGAGCCCTCTTGAGGAGGGCGCGGAGGAGCAGAGGATGGCTTTTGAATCGATTAATCCGGCAAATGGTCAGTTATTAAAAACTTTCGATGACTGGGACAGTGCCAAACTCGCCTCGGTGCTGACAGAGGTGCGCGCAGCGACGGCGTCGTGGCAAGCAACAACCCTCGAAACACGCTGCCAACTCATGATCAAAGCGGGAGCGATTATCCGCGAGCGCCAGCACGAGTTGGCTCACCTCATCACCCTTGAGATGGG
>JAADGQ010000074.1 GCA_013152295.1 Gammaproteobacteria bacterium
GATGTCGGCGTCTTCAATGGATGCAAAGTAGGCGCGTGTGCCGATGCCGAGTTTGAGCCCCGGTGAACCACTGCCCACTTCGTCGAGGATCTGTGCGCCGGCGAAACCGACCACATCGTCGTCGTCCGTGTAGAGAAAACCGAGATTGAGGTGTGTGTTGTTAAAGCCACTTTCGCCCAGCGGTGACTGGTACTCAAAGCGAGCGGTATCTGCGCTTAGGCTGACATCCAGGGATTGGTCAGCCGTTGCCACAGCGCACAGCAGGGTCAGCATAAAGCCGCTTATCAGGCGAGAGCACATATCGGTCACTTCCTTTTTTGAATTGGGGCAAAAATCAGCCGCACTGTAGCAAAAAAGTGTTAGTGGCGCTAACGGATGACGCTGGTTTTGGCGGGAGTTTTACCGGGGGCGTCAGCGCCAGTGTCGATCAGCGCGCGCACAGATCCAGACATCGACCTGCTCGATGCCGTGGCAGCGCAGAGCGTGTGCCAGTGCATCGACTGTGCTGCCGGTGCTCATCACGTCGTCGATGATGGCAGCGTGTCTCTGGCGAAGCGTGCCGCTGATGCGAAAGGCGCCTTTCATATTTTGGTGGCGTTCGTCGGCGGCGAGTTGTGACTGCTGTTTTGTGCTGCGCAGCCGCTGGCAGCTGTTGCTGTCCAGTGCGATGTTGAAGTGGCGTGCGAGGGGGCGCGCCAACTCCAGCGCCTGGTTAAAGCCGCGCTGGGCGAGGCGTGTGCGGTGCAGTGGTACCGGGATGAGCACGTCGGGGAGCGTTGCGCAGTCGCGGCTCAGCGATGCAATCATCAGTTGGCTCAGCAGCAATCCATAATCGAGCCGCCTCTCAAATTTCAGCGCCTGTATCAGCGGGCTCAGTGGTGGGCCGTAGCTGAATGCTGTGTAGGTGCGGGTGTACGGTGGTGGATGCTGTTGGCAGATGCCACACAATGAGCTGTCGTCGGTGGCGCTCAGTGGCAGTGCACAGCGCGTGCAGCGCGGGTGATGGCGGGGCAGATCATCGTGGCAGGGCAGACATAAACTGGTAGGGATCTGTGGCAGCGTGGCGCACCGCGTTGCATCGCCACAGAGTGCGCAGAACGGCGGGTAGAGAAAGTTTTGGGTAATTTTTAACCAGTTGTTAACCATCGCCACCTCCGTGTGGTTGACAGTGTCGCGCGCGCGCTGCATATTCCCTGCGATGTATTAGCAGCCCCGCCAGTTGAAAGCAGAGATCAGGAGAGACCATGAGCGATACCACCTACAGACGCATCGATGAGATTACCACACGCCTGATCGCGGGCGGCGAGCTCTCCCCTGAAGAGGGGCGCTGGATGATCCATCTGGATGATCGCTACCTCTCGTCATTAATGGCCGGTGCCGACCGTCTGCGCCAGACATTTCACGGCAACGCTATCGAGGTGTGCGCCATCTCTAATGTGCGTTCCGGTAACTGTTCTGAAGATTGTGGTTTCTGCTCGCAGAGTGGCCACCACCAAGGCACGACAGCCCCCGTCTATAACTATATCTCTGCTGATGAACTGGCTCGTCAGGCGCAGCAGGCGCGAGAGTGGGGTACCGGTGATTTCGGTATTGTCTCTAAAGGGTGGGGGATGCGTTCCGGGCGTGAACGGGCGCAGATGGGTGAATATCTGCAGCAGCTTGGCGAACAGTCAGATATTGGTCGCTGTGCCAGTCTGGGCGCGTTGAACGCCGAAACAGCTGTTGAGTTGAAGGCGATGGGGCTAGAGAACTACCACCACAATCTGGAGACGGCGGAGAGCTTTTTCGACAACATCTGCACCACGCACACCTATCAGGAGAATATCGATACCGTGCGCCATGCGCGCGAGGCGGGGCTGCGCGTCTGCTCCGGTGGCATTCTTGGCATGGGTGAGAGTGAGGATCAGCGTGTCGAGCTGGCGGTGACGCTGCGCGAGCTGGGCATCGAGTCGGTACCGCTGAATTTTCTGGTGCCGCAGGATGGCACACCGCTGCAAGGCGTTGTGCCACTGCAGCCGCGCGAAATCCTGCAAACTATTGCGGTGTTCCGCTTTATGTTGCCGCGCGCCGAGATTCGTATCGCTGGCGGACGCATGTTTCTGCGCGATCTGCAATCGATGGTTTTTATGGCGGGCGCATCGGCGATCATGATCGGCGACTACCTCACCACACCTGGCCGTAGCGTTGATGATGATCTGCAGATGCTGCGCGATCTCAACGTTAACATGCGCAGCGATACCCATGAACGGCGAGCTCGGGAGCAGCAGGCAGCACAAAGCGCGACGGCCTGACGAACCCTTGTATGAGTTCGCTGGATGATGCTTTAAAGCCGCAGCTGTATGAGCGGCGCGCACAGCAACACTATCGCCGCCGCCGTATTCTCGAGAGTCCGCAAGGCACTCACGTACGGATTGATGGTCGCTCGTGCCTGTCGTTCTGCAGTAATGACTACTTGGGCATGGCCAACCACCCGGAGGTTGTTGCTGCGCTGCGTGACGGCGCGACGAAATATGGCGTTGGCAGTGGCGCATCTCACCTCGTTTGCGGCCATAGCGACGCCCACCATGACCTCGAAGAGGCGCTGGCATCGCTCACCGGACGGCCGCGCGCGCTGCTGTTCTCTTCGGGTTATATGGCGAATATGGGTGTTATCGCTGCGCTGACTAATCGCCATGACACCATTTTCGAAGATCGCCTTAACCACGCCTCGCTGCTTGATGGCGCGCTGTTGTCGCGTGCCCGGCTGCAGCGCTACGCCCATGGCAGTGTGGCGCAACTGGACGCGCAACTCAGCCAATCCACGTCGCAGCGCAAGCTGGTGGTGAGTGATGGCGTGTTCAGTATGGATGGTGATCTGGCGCCGCTGACCGTGCTGGCGCAAACCGCGCAGCAACACGATGCCTGGCTCATGGTGGATGATGCGCACGGCATGGCGGTGCTCGGTCCGAGCGGCGCGGGCGTGTGCGAGCAGTTGGCGCTTTCGCTCGATGAGGTGCCGATTTTGGTCGGCACGTTGGGCAAAGGGTTTGGCACCTTCGGTGCGTTTGTGGCGGGCAGTGAAACGTTGATCGAAGCGTTGATCCAGCAAGCGCATACCTACATCTATACTACGGCGCTGCCGCCTGCAGTGGCGCACGCAACGCGAGTGAGTCTGCGCTGCCTGCAAGAAGAGCCGTGGCGGCGCAGCCATCTGCGTGAATTGATCGATCTGTTTCGCAGCGGTGCCGCCGCTTTGGGGTTGGCGTTGGCGGATTCGATGACGCCCATTCAACCGTTGATAGTGGGCGATAGCGGGCACGCGTTGGCGCTCAGCGAACAGTTGCTGGCGCGCGGCATTCTGATCGCCGCGATTCGTCCGCCAACGGTGCCTGTGGGCAGTGCCCGGCTGCGCATCACGCTCAGCGCCGAGCACAGTGAGGCCGATGTTACGCGCCTGCTTGAGGTTTTGGGCGATGTGATGGATGAGATGCACGGCGACGCAGATAGCGCTGCGGCGATGGCCGGTGGTTCGTGAACGCGGCGACAACAGATATTTACACTCAGGTGAGTGGTAGCGGTCCAGCGCTGGTGCTACTGCACGGCTGGGGAATGAATGCCACGGTGTGGCAGGATGTTGCGGCGCAACTGGCGCAGCGTTGGACAGTGACGTTAATGGATCTGCCCGGCCATGGCCGCAGTCCGATGCTGGAGGGCGCGCCCTATTCGTTGTCGGCGCTGGCGACGGCACTGGCAGCCGAGGCGCCGCCGCGTGCAGTGTGGGTGGGCTGGTCGTTGGGTGGCATGGTTGCGCAGCAGTTGGCGATCGAGCAGCCGCAACGGGTCGCGGCGCTGAGCCTTGTAGCGAGCACGCCACAATTTGCGCAAAGCGACGATTGGCCCCACGGCATGGAAACGCATGTGTTGGCTGCTTTTGCGCAGATGCTGGAGGAGGACTACCGCACCACGCTGCAGCGTTTTTTGGCGATTCAAGTGCAGGGTGGTCGTGAAGCGGTGGCTTCGTTGCGGCTGCTGCGTGAACGGCTGTTTGCGCACGGCGAACCCGATGTTGCAGCGTTGCGTGGTGGATTGGCGCTGCTCAAAGCGTCTAACCTCAGGTCGTCTGTCGAGCGCATCGTCTGTCCGATTCAGCTACTGGCAGGACGACGCGATGCGCTGGTCAGTGCTGATGCCGTCGCGGCGTCGGCGGCGCTGTTTAGCCGTGCAGAAAGCACTAAGATTGATCTCATTGATGGCGCCAACCATGTGCCATTCCTCTCTCATCCCACAGAGTTTATGCAGAAGTTGACAGGATTTCTCGATGAATGCGCATGACGTGAGCCACTATCATCTCGATAAAGAGCAGGTGCGCGCCTCCTTTAGTCGCGCAGCTGCCGATTATGAAAGTGCGGCGATACTGCAGCGCGAAGTGGGTGAGCGCATGTTGCAACGTCTTGAGCTGGTGCTGATCGAGCCGCAGTGCATTGTCGATGTCGGCGCCGGGCCTGGTACGCAGACACGTCTGCTCAGCAAGCGTTATGAGCAGGCGCATGTGGTGGCGCTAGATCTGGCCGAAGCGATGCTGCACCAGCTGCGTGCCAACGAACTGCGCACCAACGAACCGTTGCACGAAGCCAGCGCGGTTGATATTAGCTGCGTCTGTGGTGATGCAGAGTCGCTGCCTTATGTGGATGGCTGCGCTGATATGGTGTTTTCCAATCTGGCTCTGCAGTGGTGCAATGATCAAAATGCCGCGTTCCGTGAGTTCAGGCGCATACTGAAGCCCGGTGGGCTGTTGATGTTCTCAACACTCGGCCCCGACACGCTCGAAGAGCTGCGCTACAGTTGGTCTAAAGTGGATGGCTATAACCACGTCAACGCTTTTTTCGATATGCACGATCTGGGCGATGCGCTGCAAAAAAGCGGCTTTTCCTCGACCATCATGGATGTTGAACAGATCACGCTCACCTACAAAGAGCTGCGTACGCTGTTCAGTGATCTCAAAACCATTGGCGCTCACAATGTGAGTGCAGGGCGCCCTAAAGGCTTGATGGGTAAAGCGCGCATGAATAGACTCTTTGACGCATACGAGCAGTTCAGAAAAAATGGCCTGCTGCCGGCTACCTACGAAGTGATCTATGGCCATACCTGGGCAGCGAATGAGCAGGAGCAAGCGTCCTCAATGAATGGCGAATACGATATCTCGATGGAGCAGTTTCGTCGCCAACTGAAGCGATCCGGCTAGGTTGAGTGTAGTAAGGCGAATCAGGGGCCATGAATCGATATGACACGAAAAAGGCTCTATCACGATGTTGGTGGACTGGCGACACTGCAGCGTGTGCACAAGATTTTTTATGACAAAATCTATGCACACGACTGGTTGAAAGATTTTTTCAAAAATCATGACCAGGCCCTAATTGAGAGGCAGCAGAGCGCTTTTATGAGTGGCGTTATGGGCGGCCCCGATGTTTATGTCGGCAAACCGCCTAAATATACGCACCAGCATATGTACATTACGGCGGCACTGTTTGAGGTTCGTCAGGGTTTGTTGCGCGACGCCTTGGTTGAGGCGGGTGTGAGCGCGGCGCACACTGAGCAGTGGCTGAAGCTGGATGGTGCGTTTAAAAAGGTCATCGTCAACCACTCTCTGCAGGCGTTTCATGAGATCTATACGCATAAGCAGCGTATCATTGTTGATCCGCCACCCGGTGTGCGGATTAGTCGCGAATTGAACATTAACCATCAAGGGGATGTTGAAAAATGATCGTCATCGAGCAGTGGCACTGGTGGGTGTTGACGCTGGGATTTATTGTTATCTGTTTTTACTACCACGACCTGCGCGCTTTATGGGTGAGTTTGGCATCAGCGGTTGTGGGTGGCATGTTGTGGAGTGACCCTGCTTACCCTCTGCGCGATCAACTCCTGTTGTTTGGCGTGATTACTCTGGGTGGCATCGTGGCCACCAGTTTTTTTGTTTCCGACGACGGGAACGAAGAGGACGAAGAGGCGCAGGAGGTTGTCGAAAAGTCTCAGGGTGAGCGCCTTGTTGGCCAGGAGTTTACGGTCACGGCAGTTGTCTCTAATGGTTCAGGCAAGATCGATGCGAATGGCAATACGATGAAAGTTCGTGGTGCGAAGATGGCGGTGGGCGATCGGGTGCGCGTTACCGGTGTTGATGGTATTGACCGGGGGTTGCTGCTGGTGGAGCTGGCGGAGCCGCAAGATCCAGAGGCGTGAATACACACCTCTGGATCTGCGTTGCCGCATCGTCAGGTGTAGTAGTTCAGGCTTTATCTTTATGTTTGCGAATAACCTCTTCGAAAAGTACTTCATAACTTTTCGCGCTGTGGTCAATAAAGTAACCCTCTTCCGCGCGACGTAGATTCTCTTCGCCCGTTTTGCTGCGCAGCGCCTTGTCATTGGTTAGCGTGATGCAGCCTTTAATAAAACGGGTGCGGTCATTGAGTGGCACAACGTAGCCCGTGACGTTGTCTTGCAGAAAATCGGTCTGTCCGCCCTCGTTGTAACAGACTACAGGCAGCCCGCACGCCATCGCTTCAATAAAGACCAATCCAAACCCTTCATGCTGGCTGGATGAAGCGAAGATGTCGGACATGCGCAGCAGGCGGAATTTATCCTCTTCATCCACGCGCCCCATAAAATGAATTTGTCCTTCAATACCCAGTTCGCGAGCTTTGTCGAGCAAAAATTGCTGTTGGGGACCGTCGCCAATGAGAAGCAGGTGGACGCTGCTATCTTCATGCGCCTTGATCATGGCAATCAGCTGGTCGGCTGCTTTGCGCGAGACCAGGCGGCCAACGCTGACGAATAGTGTGTCAGATTCACTGAAACCATACTGTTCCCGCGAGGCTGTCCCTTCAGTGGGGCGCTTGATGCCGAGTGGGATCAACTCGCCGGGGATCTCAGGCGTGTAGAACTGGCGCATGTACTTCAATATATTTTCACTTTCACCCGTCACGCTGTCGGCGTTACGCAGCAGCTTCCTGACCCAGGCGCGCAGCAAAAAATTGCGGTGCGGCGAGGTCGCCTTGCTTGGATCGTAGATATCGCCACCCAGAACGGTTAGCACATTGGGCAGGCCGGAGGCGCGCGATAGCGCATCCCCTGCAGGCCCGGTGGGCAGTACGAAGTAGGTGTTGATGACGTCAAATTTCTCTCTGGCCAGAAGCTTTTTGCCCTCTTTGATGGCCATGGGGATGTAAGCAAACATCGATACCAATGACGCGGCAGCTTGTTGGGTGCGGCCCATTATCGGTACGCGAATGACTCGAACGCCATTCTCCATCACCTCTTTGGGGTAGCCGGGGGCTTGGGAGGTCAATACGGTAACGTCATGGTGCTTGGCCAGCTCTTCAGCCATCAGCAGGTTAAAAACCCCGCCGCCGCCGCCCAAGGGTGGATATTCGTAGTCGCAAAAAAGTATTCGCATTTTATCTGTATGTGTCATGGCATCCGTGTGTTATTTGGGTACTGCAGATGGTTGCAGAGTATCTGTTAAGGGATGGGTTTAAGGGGCTGTAGAGCGAAGACCAGTAATCATAGCATGCCCCCAGGGGGCGTAGGCAATCGGCTGATCGCGTGTCGTATAGCCATATTGGTCAGGGTGATATTGTCAGTGGCCGGTCACACTATTTCGGCTCGATATAGCATAGGATTGGTTCGGCCGCTCTACTATTATGGCTGGATTGTGGCTTACTGGAACTACCTTCAATAATTTATCTTCGCTTCGCCTGTTCAGTGCGATTCGTTGTCTGTACCTCTGTTTTGCGTAGTGATTCCAAATAAGTGCAACCACGAAAAGCTTGCGGCGCGGCTGTATACGTCAAGAGACCAGGCGCTGCGCCGTTAACGTCAGCAGCATCTGCTAATTATTTAATGACACATTGTGTGGGGACTACTTATGGCAAAGACCGCATTGATCACAGGGGTCACAGGTCAAGATGGCGCGTATCTTTCTGAGTTGTTGTTAAACAAGGGTTACAAGGTCGTTGGTGCAGAGCGCCGCACGAGCACTCGTAACCGTCAGCGTTTGGATGAGCTGAATATTAGCGATGATATTGTATTTACTGATTTTGATCTTGCCGATCAGGGCAATATGGAGCGCACTCTTGAGACGCACCAGCCTGATGAGGTCTACAATCTGGCGGCACAAAGCTTTGTCGCCCTCTCTTTTGAGCAACCCGTTATGACGGGCGATATAACCGGGCTTGCAGTGGCGCGCTTGCTTGAGGCGATACGCACGGTTAATCCGAAAATACGCTTTTACCAGGCATCCACCAGCGAGATGTTCGGTAAAGTACAGGCAGTACCGCAGGATGAAACGACCCCCTTCTACCCACGTAGTCCCTATGGCGTTGCCAAGCTATACGCTCATTGGATCACCGCCAACTATCGCGAATCGTATGGCCTGTTGGCTTGCTCCGGCATTCTCTTTAACCACGAAAGTCCGCTGCGGGGTGTGGAGTTTGTTACGCGTAAAATTACCCTGGCGGTGGCGCGTATCAAGCACGGTCTGCAGAAAGAGCTGCGCCTCGGCAATCTCGATGCCAAGCGGGATTGGGGTTATGCCAAAGAGTACGTTGAGGGTATGTATTTGATGCAACAGCAGGAGACCCCCAGCGATTATGTGCTTGCCACTGGCGAGACTCACACCGTTGGGGAGTTTGTGGAAGCGGCATTTACTGCCGCCGATCTGGCTTGGCGCGACTATGTTGTGATCGATCCGGCCTTCGTGCGTCCTGCGGAGGTTGATCTGTTACTGGGTAATCCAGGAAAAGCTAAACGTGAGCTGAAGTGGGCACCTAAAACTGCGTTTAGAGAGCTGGTGGCGTTGATGGTGGAAGCCGACCTTAAACGCGTTGATCGGTAATTGAGTGGTGGCTAGAGCACTTATTACCGGCGCCGGTGGTTTTGTCGGCCCCTATCTGGCGCGCTTTCTCGGTTCTCGTGGCTATGAGGTGCATGGCAGCACCAAGTCTGGCGAGCCGTCGCCGGATTACCGCTCTGTTGCTCTGGATGTGAGCCGTGCGCAAGATGTCGCTGACGTGGTTGCCGATATTGCGCCGCAAGAGATCTACCATCTGGCCGGTATCTCCCGCCCCTTTCTGGGCAGAACGGCATCGTTCTATGATGTCAATCTGAACGGCACTATTCATATTCTGGATGCCGCACGCACTGTGGGTGCCAAGATGCTGGCTGTTGGCAGTGCTTACGTCTATGGTCGATATGAGCGCCCCGTCAATGAGCAAGATCTGCTACAACCGATCAACCACTATGGTGTAAGCAAGGCTGCAGCAGATATGGCGGTGCTGGGTTATGCGCTCGATGGTCTGCATGTGATTCGTGCCCGTCCGTTTAACCATAGCGGACCCGGGCAGTCGCCAGATTTCGTTTTGCCGACACTGGTGCGCCAATTGGTGCGCATCGAGGCCGGGCTTGAGCCGCCCTTTCTGAAGCTGGGTAACGTTGATTCAGTGCGCGATTTCTGTGACGTGCGGGATATGGTGCGTGGTTACTGGATGTTGATGGATCAAGGCATTAGCGGTACGCCCTACAACCTGTGTAGTGGGCGGGGCGTCTCAATTCGTGAGCTGTTTGAGCAGATACGGGCGCTGGTTGATGTTGAGGTCGAGATCGAAATTGAAGCGGCGCGTGTACGTAGCACGGATACGCCCTACATGGTTGGTGATAACCGGCGTCTCTATGCAGCGACCCAGTGGACTTTGGAGTACAGTCTGGAGCAGACTCTACGTGACATGGTGGCATTTGAACGGCAACGGATCGAAGCTGAGTCGGATGCACACCGACCACTAACAGACAATAACGAGAAAGGAAAATGCAGCCATGTACGTTGCAATGAATCGCTTCAAAATCGCACCCGACTGCGAGGATGAATTTATCAACATCTGGAAAAATCGTGACAGCTATCTCGACACCGTGCCCGGTTTCAAGTCATTTAATCTAATGCGCGGCCCGCAAACGGAGGAGTACACCCTATTTGCATCGCACTCTGTTTGGCAATCCAAAGCTGATTTTGAATGTTGGACCAAATCCGAGGCGTTTAGAAAAGCGCATGCAAATGCGGGTGGAACGAGAAAACAGATCTATCTAGGACCACCACAATTTGAGGGGTTTGAGGCGATACTGTAACGCACGCGCTCCTCTCCCTCTCTCCTCTACGCATCATGGCGAACGAAATTCCACTTGAGCTAGATTCCGAAACGATCGCTGACTTTCTGGATAGCGTAGACGAGGAGAGCAAGGTTATCGCCACCGCGATAGCCGTGCTCGAAGATCACCCTCAGCACGAAAAATCGATTCACCAGCTGTTCCGGGCGCTGCACACCATCAAAGGGAATGCCAACATGTGTCAGCTTAATCTGCTGACACAGTTTGCCCACGCCATTGAAGGCCTCTTTTCCGAAGTTCGCAGCCATCGCTTTCCGTTCACTAACCCACTGGGCGAAGTCATTCTGCTTGCTGTCGATGAGTTCGGCCATTGCAGCCGCGAAACTTTCAGTGAAAATGCAGTAGACCAAGAGCTGGTAACGCGACTGATTACGTGTCTTGAGCAGTTGCGTGGCACTGCTGTGGAGGTGTTGCCCGCTCAGCTGGAAAAGGCAATTGGACTCTTTCGCTGCGAGATCTCCGGTGGTAGCTTCGATATGAGTGCTGACGCCAATGTTCCGTTAGTGAGCGCTGACACAGATGAGCCCAATGAAGCGGCTGATGAGCAGTTGGCCATGTACTGCAATCTGGCGATGCAGCTGGAAGAGAAATACAGCTTATGGCAAGGGCGCACCGAGAGAAGTGTGAGCATTGCGCAGGCCATCAATGGATTAGCCCATAGTGTGGAAGAGCCTCTTCAACTACAGATGGCGGTCTACGTGCATGACCTGGGCATGGCGTTTATAGCGGATCACGTCGTGCTAAAAGAGGAGGAGTACAGTCGCCAGGAGCAGGCTCAAGTTAACAGTCATCCCCGGTTATCCGCTGACCTGTTGCGCTGTGCGCCACAATGGACGGATGCGATGGCGATGGTCGAGCAGCATCACGAAAGGTTCGATGGCAGCGGCTATCCCAATGGTTTGGCGGGCAATGAGATTCGTCCCGGCGCACGAATCCTGGCGATTGTCGATGCCTACGAATCGATGATCCAGTCGCGCCCTGATCGACAATACAAGCGCTCACTGCTGCGTGCAGCGAGTGAAATTAACAACTACAGTGGCAGTCAGTTTTGCCCCGAAATGGTCGCGCTCTTTAATCGCGCTATTCGTGAAGTGTGGCGTCGTTCGGGGGAGTAAGAACAGCGGCCCGCGCCTTTCAAACATTATCCCAAAGCCAAGCAGCAGGCGTTTAAAATTACCCATCCCTGCTCCCCATTTTCAATAGTATCTTCCGCCAAATGCGGCGCCTTTTAAAAACCTGTTTTGAGTTGTGTTGATTCTTCGCTACTTTTTTTCGTGGCTGGGGGTGTGGAATATGAGTCAGAAACAGGTAGCCCTCCACATACATCAGTCTCTTTTTGTGTCATAAAAAACACCTGATATTCCGAGGTTGCAAAAACACCGATGGACCGTTTTGATTACATCTATGCGCCGCACAACCTCTTGGTGCATGTTCGCTGGCCGGATTTCATTCTGCGCCGGGCCAACACTGTGGGATCACTTCAGCGTAGACCAACCACTCGCCTCTGTAGCGTGAGCTACAAAACAGACATGATAAATGTGCAGTCGCTGTCTATTGGCAAGGCCAAAAGCTGGGCTACCTGCCACGCAGGGAGAACCGGGTAGTCTCCCAGATGATGGGGCACGGCGAGCGGCTGGAGGCGAGGATTGTGGGGTTGGGTGGTGGAGTAACAATTTAAGGAGAGAATATGGAAGATCTATCCCCCAGTGATCTAAAAAGCGTCTTGCACTCCAAGCGCGCCAACATCTACTACCTGCAACACTGCCGGGTGTTGGTCAAGGGTGGCCGGGTGGAGTATGTCACCGATGAGGGCAAGGCTTCGCTTTATTGGAACATTCCCATCGCCAACACCACCTGCATGCTGTTGGGGACGGGCACCTCCATCACCCAGGCCGCCATGCGCGAATTGGCCAAGGCGGGGGTGCTGGTGGGATTCTGCGGTGGCGGGGGCA
>JAADGQ010000084.1 GCA_013152295.1 Gammaproteobacteria bacterium
GGAAACTCATTCTATAGCCACAACCAATTTGAACGCGCAATCGACCAGTGGCGCCAGATTTTAGTGCTGGACCCAGACAATCAGACTGCGCAAGAGCACATCCAGCGAGCAGAGCGTGCGCTATCGAAACTGCGCTTTCTGCGTGCACGTCAAAACGGCGAAGTGGGCATCATCGATAAACAGTAGTCGGCAACGTGTACCTTGCCCCGCTATTTCAGCACCTGCCTCATAAACTCAGGCAGCGCCATGGCCGCACGATGAATAGCGCTATTGTAGTAACGAGTGGCAAACGTCTTGTTGCTCGCATCATCTTCACGAAAGTGACCGAGCGGTCGGTTGGCCGCCATGGTTGCGCTCCACCACCCGGATGGGTAGACACACTGAGGAAAACCAAGCATCTGCGCCTGTTCAAACCCGGCGCGACGCATAGCGCTACGCATATCATTGATGATGGATTGGTGAAGCAGTGGTGACTCGCTCTGCTGCACAAGAATACCGTCGTCACCCAACGCAGCGTAGCAGTCGCGGTAAAATGGCTCGGAGAACAGCCCCTCAGCGGGACCGATCGGGTCAGTGCTATCGACAATAATCACGTCGTATTGACCCGCCGACGCAGCCTTGACCCAACGAATGCCATCATCAAAGTGTAGCTCGGCGCGCGAATCGTTATTGGCAACACACAGCTCGGGGAAATACTGCTCTGCCAGACGGGTCACCCGCTCATCGATTTCAACCTGCTGCACGCGACCGACGCCTTCGTGGTTAAGCACTTCACGCAGTGTTCCACAATCACCGCCACCAATAATCAACACATTTTTCGGATCGGGGTGGGTAAACAGTGCAGGGTGGGCGAGCATCTCATGATAGATAAAGTTGTCGCGACCACTGAGCATAATAAACCCATCGATCACCATCAGACTGCCAAACTGCTCGGTCTCGAATATCTCAATACGCTGATAGGGTGTCTGCTCCTGATGAAGCTTGCGCGACGTTTTCAGCGAAAAGGCCGTTCCCGCATCTTCGCAAACCTCTGTAAACCAACCCTTATCATCGATTGTCATCATGCACTCCGATGCTCTCTGCGCAACAATACGTAACAAAAAGTGCGCAAGATAACTGATGGACGACAACAGGAGCAAATTTACAACCTCGCTTTGCGCCATGGGCTTGTGTATCTTCTGGTTTTTCAATGGGGTAGACCGCTATGAGTTGGAGCATTGAACAGTCGCGCACGCTATACAATATATCCCGCTGGAGCGAAGGTTTTTTCGACATCAACCAGGCTGGCCATCTGGTCGCGCGCACCAACGACGCTAATGGCGGCGTTGATGATGGAGCCGCTGTCAGCCTCTACCAACTCAGCAAAGAGATCAAAGAGGACGGGCTGGCACTGCCACTGCTGGTGCGCTTTCCCGGTATTCTCCGTCAGCGAGTGGCGCGCTTGTGCGCTGCCTTTGATGAAGCGATGCAGGCTGATAGTTACCGGGGCAACTTTACCGCCGTCTACCCCATTAAAGTCAATCAGCAGCGCAGTGTCGTTGAAGAGATATTGCGCAGCGATCAAGAGCGGGTTGGCCTTGAGGCAGGCAGCAAAGCGGAGCTGATCGCTGTTTTGGCGCTCTCTCGACCGGAGTCCGGCATTATTGTCTGCAATGGCTACAAAGATCGCGAATATATCCGTTTGGCGCTGATCGGCACCCAGCTCGGCCACCGGGTCTACATCGTGATAGAGAAGTTATCCGAACTTGAAAAGGTGATTCAGGAGGCGCGCCGACTCGACGTTGTTCCGCAGCTGGGCATTCGCATCCGCCTAACCTCTATCGGTGCGGGCAAGTGGCAAAACAGCGGTGGCGCAAAATCAAAATTTGGCCTCTGCGCAGCCCAAGTCCTGCAAGCCATTGAACAGCTGCGCCATGCCAACATGCTCGACACCCTGGTACTGATGCACTTTCACCTCGGCTCGCAGGTCTCCAATATTGGTGATATTCAGCGCGGCGCTGTTGAAGCTGCTCGCTACTACGCCGAACTGCATCGTCTGGGGGCGAATATCCGCTGCGTAGATATCGGTGGCGGCCTCGGCGTCGACTACGAGGGAACCCGCTCACGCAGCTTTTGCTCGATGAACTACAGCATTCAGGAGTACGCGCGCAACATTGTGCACACACTCCGGGAGATCTGCGAAGAGCTGTCGCTACCCCACCCCGACATCATCTCCGAGTCGGGCCGGGCGATCACCGCCCACCACGCCGTATTGATCACCAACGTTATCGATACCGAGCGTGCTGGCGGTATCGATACTACGCCAGTAAGCAACGGCGATGACGACAACAATAGTGACGAAGAGATACAGCTACTCAAAGATATGCGCGACAGCTGTCAAACCGTCACCTCAAGGCCTGCACTGGAGGTCTATCACGATATAGTGCATCAGCGCAGCGAAGCAGAGATCATGTATACCCACGGTGTGCTAAGCCTCGAACAGTGGGCGCAGGCGGAGCAGATCTTTTTCGCCACCTGCCGCACGCTGCAGCAGCGCCTCAAACCTGCACTGCGCGCCCATCGCAAGACGCTGGATGAGCTGAACGAAAAACTGGCGGATAAATATTTCTGCAACTTTTCGCTATTTCAGTCAATGCCCGATGCCTGGGCCATCGATCAGGTCTTTCCTATCGTGCCGCTGCATCGCCTCGACGAGCGACCGACACAGCGCGCCATCATTCACGACATCACCTGCGACTCCGACGGCTGCATTGAGCAGTACGTCGATGAGGCGGGCATTGAGTCAACGCTGCCCGTGCACCCGCTGATTCAGGGTCAACCCTATCTGCTGGGAATCTTTCTGGTCGGCGCTTACCAAGAGATTCTCGGCGATATGCACAACCTGTTCGGCGACACCGACTCGGTCAACGTTGAAATTGATGCAGATGGCAACTATCGCCGTGTCGAACCAACCTGCGGCGACTCCGTTGAATCCGTGCTGCGCTACGTGCATATCAATGCAGATGAGCTGCTGAAAATTTTCCGCGACAAAGTTGAACGCTCAGGGATGTCCGAAGCACAGAGCAGCGCTAGCCTCGCCTCACTTGAGGTGGGCTTGAGCGGCTACACCTACCTTGAAGATTGACGCCTCTTCCCGCCTCCCTCGCCCCGCCTATCCCATCTTCCTCCATATGTTCCATCGTTAAAAAAACCGGCACTATTAACCTCTTTTTTTACACCTTTCAGGCGTGATTTTTGCCGTGGACAAATCCATTGACAACCACCTATATTGTGGGTAATCTGCGCGACGCTCACTACATATAGTGTGTTCTGCCGTTGCAGCACTCACCCGGAGATGAGCCGATTGACCTCCTGCAGCCAGTGCGGGTCTCACAACAATAAACAGGGTGGGAGCGATGACAAGCGCTATGAAAAACAGACATCTTCGGGTGATTTCCAACACGTCAGCAGACCTCCCGCTACAACCTGCATCGCTCGATATCTGGGATAAAAAGTACCGCCTGAAAAGCAAGCACGGCGCCATCGTCGACAACACCATTGACGATACCTACAGCCGCGTGGCAAAAGCACTGGCGGATGTCGAAACAGACGACGAAGCACGCAAGCACTGGTTTGATAAATTTTTGTGGGCGCTGCGCCACGGTGCGATACCGGCGGGCCGCATCACCTCCAATGCCGGTGCCCTGGCACACAAACCAGCAACATCGACCATCAACTGCACAGTCTCAGGCATCATCACCGACTCCATGGATGACATCCTCGGCAAGGTCCATGAGGCCGGTCTAACGCTGAAAGCCGGGTGCGGCATCGGCTATGAATTCTCCACCCTGCGCCCCAAAGGTGCCTACGTCTCGGGCGCGGGTGCCCACACTTCCGGCCCGCTCTCGTTTATGGATATCTACGACAAGATGTGCTTCACCGTCTCATCGGCGGGAGGGCGTCGTGGCGCCCAGATGGGCACCTTTGATATCGGCCACCCGGATGTGCTCGATTTCATCAGAGCCAAGCGAGAAGATGGCCGCCTGCGCCAGTTCAATCTATCACTACTGATTACCCAAGAGTTCATGGAAGCTGTCAAAAATGACCGCGACTGGCAGCTCGCTTTTCCCGTCACCCAAAACGCCGTCGAGAGTGACGGCCTTGACCTCAACGATCCCAACCAGGTCTGCTGGCGCGAGTGGCCGATTACAGAGAACTATGTCAGCGATAGCACAGGCAGAGTCGCCTGCAAGATCTACAAAACCATGCGCGCGCAGCGTCTGTGGGATGTCATCATGTCATCCACCTACGACTACGCAGAGCCCGGCTTTATTCTCATCGACCAATACAACGAGATGAACAACAACTGGTTCTGCGAAAATATCCGCGCCACCAACCCCTGTGGCGAGCAGGGGTTGCCGCCTTATGGCTCCTGCCTGCTCGGCTCGATCAATCTGACCAAGTTTGTACGCGACCCATTCAGCAACAAAGCGGCCTTTGACTGGCAAGCCTACCGCGACGTAGTCGCTGTGTTTACCCGCATGCTCGATAACGTGGTCGAAATTAACGGATTGTCGCTGGCAGAGCAGCGCCACGAGATCGAAAACAAACGCCGCCACGGCATGGGTTATCTCGGCCTCGGCTCCACGCTGACCATGCTCGGCGTAAAGTACGGCTCGGATGAGTCGCTGCAATTCACCGAGCGAGTCAGCCGTGAGTTAGCGTTGGAGGGTTGGCGAGCCGCACTGTCGCTGGCCAAAGAGAAGGGTCCAGCGCCCGTGCTGGAAGAGAACTTCACCGTCACCGAAGCGATGTTATTCAAGCGTCCTGAGATGGCTGATGATGGCTGGAAGGCAGGCGACAGCATCAAGGGCAAAGTACTGCATGCCAAATATAGCCGCTACATGCAACAGATCGCCGAGCTGGACCCCGATCTAGTTGCCGCTTTGGCTGAGGTCGGTGCGCGCTTCACTCACCACAGCTCGATTGCACCAACCGGCACCATCTCGCTCTCGCTGGCGAACAACGCCAGTAACGGCATCGAGCCTTCGTTTGCGCACCTCTATTCGCGCAATATCATCAGAGAAGGCAAAAAAACCAAAGAGAAGGTCGATGTCTGCTCGTTCGAACTGCTCGCCTACCGCGAGCTGGTGAACCCGAATGCACTGCCGTTCGCGGAAAACGCAGAAGACGCACTGCCCGACTACTTTATCAGCGCTGATCAGGTCACGCCAAAGCAACACGTGGATGTGCAGGCCGCTGCGCAGAAGTGGATCGACTCATCCATATCCAAAACCGCCAACGTGCCACCCGACTTCCCCTACGAAAAATTTAAAGATATCTATGTTTATGCCTACGAGCGCGGACTCAAAGGGTGCACAACATTTCGCTTTAACCCCGAAGTGTTCCAGGGCGTATTGGTCAAAGAGGAGGACCTGGAAAATACGACCTATCAATTTACACTGGAAGACGGTGCGGTTGTCGAACTCAAGGGCAACGAAGAGGTGGAGTATGACGGCGAACTGCACAGCGCCGCCAATCTATATGATGCCCTGAAAGAAGGCTACTACGGAAAACTTTAGCGGAGCGCTCGCCATGACTGCAAAGATTGAAAAAAAGATCGTTAAATACAGCGTCGTCAAAAAAGAGGAGACTGCCACAGAGGTAGATCAGGAAGATGACGCGACGACGGAGTCCAACGTCGTACAGATGCACGAAAAGGTTGAACGACCCGAGATGCTCATCGGCTCAACCTACAAGATCAAAACGCCGCTGTCGGAGCATTCGCTCTACGTCACCATCAACGACATCATTCTCAACCACGGAACCGAGCATGAAGCACGTCGCCCATTTGAGATCTTTATCAACTCAAAAAATATGGACCACTTCCAATGGATTGTGGCCCTGACGCGGATCATATCAGCCGTTTTCCGCAAGGGTGGGGATGTAACCTTTCTGGCTGAGGAGCTCAAAGCGGTCTTTGACCCGCGTGGTGGTTACTTCAAGAAGGGCGGTAAATTCATGCCTTCACTGGTCGCAGAAATCGGTGATGCGATCGAGTCGCACCTGCGTATGATCGGCATGATCAAAGATGAAAAAATCAGCGACCACCAACAAAAAATACTGGATGAGAAACGCGCCCAATATGACGCAGCAACCACTGAAGAGAGCGCAAGCAACAGCGCTGAAGGTGGTGACGCAAGCAACGGCGACTTCCCCGCTGGTGCGCAGCTCTGCATGAAGTGCGGCACCAAAGCGATGATTCAGATGGATGGCTGCATGACCTGCTTGAGCTGTGGCGACTCCAAATGCAGCTGACTGCCGCCCCGACTGCCATAGCTAGCCGTTGCCAACCCTCTCAGCCGTAAAGGGGATAACTGTCGACGAACCGGCACCCGCTTTACCACCTACGGCAATTGGGGGGCATTCGCCCGTCAGTGCGCGCAGCTGATGCAGCAACCCACCTTTATTGTAAACAGAACCGTACATCATATTGAAAATCCGCTCATGCGCAGGACTTGAATGTTTGCGTGAACGCTCCATGTCGATACGCCACTGCAAACACTGAAGTCGCTGCTGGCTTCGTTCCGGCGCAGCAGCAATCAGTCCCTGAATCGCCTCTTCACGCTTCCTGTCAAAAGCTGCAGGGTCAGACTTGCTTAGCTTTAACCACTCGTCGAAATCAAATTTCATTTTTTCTGCTTTACTCATAACTCACCCCCGTCAATGCTTGGTTAGAATTCATGACAAGCAAAGACAATGCCACACACAACAACTCGTTGATTTATATTAAAACTCATATTAAGGAGCGGGGCTTTTTGACTGAAAATGTAAAAAGTAGATGACAGGTTTGTCATAACACTCCAAAAACACAGCGCAGAGAGGCTAAAAAAGCTTAGGCCGCAAGCATAAGCGCCATGCTATCGAGGTTGTCAGTCCCCTCCAAAACGCGGCTAAGCGCCATGGTAACTTGGTATTCACTGAGCTCCAGTGAATTAAGTATATGTAATGGAAGATCTGCACTCTCCCCATCGCCTACGCCATGAACTTTCAATGCACGAGCACTGATCAGGGCCAGACTGGCATAAACCGAGTGGCTACCATAATAGGCCTCATTGTGATGCTCTCGCGCACTAACGATCAACTCTTCGGGCAGCTCCCAAGCCTCAAGCAACCACGCGCCCAACTTGCTGTGTTCGACCCCTAACGTCTCCATTTCCAACTCACCAACAGATCGCTGAGGATTTTGCGATATGACCTTATTCAAGACCATAAACTCTTTTGGAAACAGGTGCCCCAACAACAAATAACCAATATTGTGAAGTAATCCCGCCAAGTAGGCCATTCCCTCCGGCGGACGTATAGACACAGGCAGCAAACCACTCAAGCGCTGCATCAACGCAGCACAGTGAATTGCCAGACGCCACACGCTGGTGAGGCTGATTGGACCGCCAGGTGGTACTTTGAAGGGTTTAGCCGCAGCAATACCAAGCGACAAATTCAGAACCAGATCAAATCCGAGCACACGGGAAATAGCGCTATGAACCGAGTCAACTTTGCCCCGGTAAGCAAAAAAAGGGGATGATGCGTAGCGCATCACCTGTGCAGCAAGCACGGGGTCAGACTCAACGATCTGACTGAGCTCTTTGATAGTGGCATTGGGGTTACCACGCAGGCTGAATATCTTCATCGCCACCGCAGGAAAAGCGGGCAAACTCTTCAGCTCAGCAATGCGCGATTTGACATCGAGCAAGGGTGCAGCCATTGGCATCGACAATCTATCCCCTGAATAAGCCTGCACACAAAGCGTTCCGTGCAACTGACCTGCTCAGGTTACATGATATTCAAAACAGCTTCTATGAAAGCCTTCACGATACTGAGTCGCTACACGGGGATCCCTCTTGAGCGAAGGTGTTCTTTCGCCTCAAGGGCCAGCTGAGCCATATCCAACTCTTTTTCCCATGCATAACCGTCTGCCACAACACTCGCACTGTGACCAATACCGTGATGATCGCTATCCGCATAAATTTTCACGTGACGAACCTCTTCGATGCTCGGCGTTAAATCGGGCCAAACGTCATGCAGTAGATCTTCGGGACGCTTGACCGACCACTGATCGATCAGTTTGTAGCCATCCGGCAGCTCGGTAAACGCTTCAGGCGTGCCCGTTTGCGGCAGCTGAGTTGACTCATCGACATGATTGGTGTGGATAAAAACGATGAGCTTGGGGCGATGTTTAATAATGTCCGGCGTCAGATTGATGCCTGCGGGCATCCACGCCGAGAGCGCAACATCAAACACAAAATCAATATCGCTGATTGCTTGCGCAGGCCGCATGTCGTAGCACTCAGGGTCATAGAAATCGGCAATCTGGTTGGCTTTAGCACCCGGATTGCGTACGCCAACGACCTTCACACCTTCGCGCGCGACGAGGCTGCCGACAAAGCCGTTGGTACAATGCAGATCACACACGACAGGCTCCTCAGCCACCTGGCGTGCATACTGGGCTATTTTCAGAATCTCCCAGTGCAGCGGGTAAAAATGGCTGACCGTCGGCCCGTGAGTGGCCGGATCCCGATCGGGATTGCTGAATATCAGCGCGTGCAGAGGAAGATCTTTGATGCGTTCACCGAAGTCCTGCTGCGCATCCCAGGCTGGATGGTTTTTCTCCTGAAAAGCGAAGTTTCGATTGAACATCGCTTCTGAAAATTCTTCCATCTCGCGCAGCTTTTCAAACTTCACCATCGGATTTTCTGGGCTATTGTGCATGAGTAAAAATCACCTAGTGCTCATCGGCCCGCTGCTCTACGGGCACATATTCACGGAACGCTTCGCCAACATAAAGCTGGGTGGGGCGGAAAATGCGGTTGTCGTTAAGCTGCTCGCGCCAATGCGCCAGCCAACCTGCCGCGCGAGAGACTGCAAACAGCGATGTAAACTGGTCCGTCGGAAAGCCCATCTCCGCATAGAGAATCCCTGAGAAAAAATCGACATTAGCGTAAACGCCTTTGGCAGCCAGCCTAGCCTCTGTCTCTTGCTCCAGCTTGATGGCAATCGGCAGCAGCGACTCGCTAGAGGTGCCGCCCTCCTCGGCCAGCGTACCCACCAACGCTTGCAAAATTTTGGCACGCGGATCTTTGACGTTGTACTCGCGATGGCCCATTCCCCAGATGATCTCTTTGGCAGCCAAGCGCTGCTCCAGCCACGGCACAACATTTTCGATACAGCCGATAGACTCAAGCATCTCCAGCACGCGCTGGTTAGCCCCCCCATGCAGCGGCCCGGAGAGCGTACCAACGGCCGCAGAGATAACACTGTCGGGGCTCGCCAGCGTAGAACCCGTCACCAGTGCCGCAAATGTTGACGCGTTGATGGTGTGCTCCGCATGCAGCACCAGACAGGTATCCAGAATGCGTGCCAGCGTTGCATCAGGTTCACTGCCCGTAAACATATACAGAAAGTTTTCTGCGAATGTCAGGTCACTACGAGGCACCACGGGTGTGCTGCCTTTGCGGATATGCTCCCAGCTGGCAACCAACGTTGGCAGTTGCGCAATAATTTTAATCGCCATGCGCCTGATGTGCTGTTGCTGCTCACTACCGCTGAGCGCACTCATACAGGCTGTGTTGGGATTGATCATTCCCAGCGCGGCCACGGCAGTTTGCAGCATTTTCATGGGGTGCCCCGCGCGAGGCAGGTGATGCATCATCTGCAGGATTGAGTCGTCGAGCTGACGCTGGGCGCGCAGCTCCTGATCAAATCCCTCGAGCTGCTTCGCTGTTGGCAACGAGCCCTCCAGCAACAGCCAGGCCGTCTCTTCATAAGTGCTGTGTCGTGCCAGCGTCTCGATGGGAAAACCTCGGTAAGCCAAGATTCCTTTCTCGCCATTGATCTCGGAAACACTTGATTTTGTAGCTGGAATTCCTTCCAGACCCGGCATGTAACTCATGCAAACACCCTGCTCAATATTCAAAAAATAGTAGTAAAATCAGACCGCACTCATGCTGAGCTGATCATCATTATGTCGCCTTGGCGCTAACGAACAAGACCAAGGGAGGCGGTGAAAAATGCCGGGAAGGATATCAAAAAAGGGCGGCAAAACCTCCCTTTTTTTGGGGCGAATAGCACGCACAGCGATAACGACATGCTGCAATGCGTCGTATTTACACCGAAAATGAAGAGCCGCAACCGCAGGTGGTAACAGCATTCGGATTGCGGATAACGAAGCGAGCACCTTCCAGACCTTCGGTGTAGTCGATCTCCGCACCGACCAGATATTGGTGACTCATCGGATCGACGAGCAGTGTCACGCCGCCTTTTTCGATGGTTGTATCGCCCTCTTCTATATTTTCATCAAAGGTGAAGCCATACTGAAAGCCGGAGCATCCGCCGCCACTGATATAGACACGCAACTTCAATGCATCGTTATTCTCTTCCGCGATCAATCCGCTGACTTTTGCGGCGGCGCTATCGGTAAAGATAATGGCCCCGTCGCTGTCTGTTGTGGCCGTTTCTGTGCCCATTGTCATCATCAACCTCATCTATCTGCGGTGCTGTAAACATCTCTCTGCAACCTTTCTGCAACAGAGAGTAATCGTGCGATAATACCACAAACCACTTATCCGACCAATTTAGTCAGACATTATGTCTTCGGGTCACGGCAGCAGGGCAATCTGCGCCAATCCAAGCCGCTCATCGTAGCCGTGCATGATGTTCATGTTTTGCACGGCCTGGCCAGCCGCCCCCTTCACCAGATTATCAATGACCGACAAAATGACCACCGTGCTGCCCTGCTGTGGGCGGTGCAGCGCGATACGGCACGTATTAGCACCTTTGACGCTGCGCGTCTGTGGATGGCTCTGTGCAGGCATCACATCGACAAACGGCTCATCGGCATAACGCTGCTCGTAGAGCGCCTGCAACTGCGCATCGGGATCACTGAGTTCCGCATAAAGTGTCGCGTGTATGCCACGAACCATCGGCGTCAGATGCGGCACAAAGGTCAAACCGACGGCCTGGCCTGCTGCCTGCTCCAACCCCTGGCAAATCTCCGGTAGGTGGCGATGCCCAGCCACAGAGTAGGCACTCATACTCTCACTCGCCTCGCACAACAGCGAGCCAACTTTAGCACCACGCCCGGCGCCACTAACACCCGATTTCACGTCGGCAATCAAACGACTAACATCAACCAGGCCGCTTTCAATCAGCGGCAGAAAACCGAGCTGAGTCGCGGTGGGATAACAGCCAGGATTCGCCACCAAACGCGCATCGCGAATAGCCGCACGATTGACCTCAGGCAACCCATATACTGCTTCGTTCAGCAGCTCCGGGCAGGCATGCGGCATGCCATACCACTGCTGCCACTGTTTGGCGTCACTCAGCCGAAAATCAGCCGCCAAATCGATCACTCTAACGCCCAATGCGAGCAGCTGCGGAACCATCTGCATCGCCGTACCATTGGGGGTCGCGAAAAAGACCAGATCACAGTCGCACAGGCGATTGATCTCTGGCTCGCTAAACTTCAGCGCGACGTGCCCACGCAAATTGGGAAACAGCTGCGCCACCGCCCGACCCGCTTCAGAACGCGATGTAATCACCTGCAGATCCACCTCAGGGTGCGCAGCCAGCAAGCGCAGAAGCTCTACACCCGTGTAGCCGGTGCCACCAACAATGCCTACATTGATCATGATTGAACCTAAATTTAACCTGGCTGCCAAAAATGGCGAGATTCTAACCCAATCGCAGGGTCGCTGATAGCGACAATAGCCATCCCGCTCAACGCACACCATTGTAAGGTGGCCCTACCCGGTGCGACTACCGTGTTAATGCAAACCCTGGCTATTATGGAGTGGATGGATGAATAAAAAATCAGCGACCAAATTGCTGCTGATCGTGCTGACGGCAGGCTGGATCGGAAACACGCAAGCCTCAGAACCAGACTGGCAGAGTTATAGCGAGCTATTGAGCACGCATGTACGTGATGGCACCAAAAACGGGGTGGCACTGGCGCGTGTTGATTACGCCGCAATCAAGCGCGACCCGCTCTGGTCGAAAACGGTCGCAGAGCTAGCCCAATTCGCGCCATC
>JAADGQ010000045.1:0-40588 GCA_013152295.1 Gammaproteobacteria bacterium
CGCTCACGCACCTCTGATTCACTGCAGCGACGGCAACCTGCACGCAGCAACCGAGATCTACGACCCGCGCCAGGCAGAGATCAGCGCCATACTCGGCGAGGGAGCAGCGTTCCCTCTGCGTTCAACTTATGAGCAAGGTGAGGCACACTGGCTCACTTTTTTCGCTGAGCTGGGCATGTCCGCCACGCCACGAGCGGAAGACCTCATCAAGACCATCGACAACCTCATTGACGACGCCCGCAGCGAATGCAGCACAACGATCAAGCAGCGCCTGCAGCGCCTGTTTAGCTATCTGGATGAACATTGGGAAACATGGCATAACGCCACCATTCATAATCCACCGGAAGGCGGCAAAAGCACGTCACTGATTGAAGCGCTGTCGCGACGCGCGTGGCTTCCTGCCATTCAGAGCGGAGAGCGCTATCCGGGATTCATCGCGCCGCCCGATCGACTCTACCGTCCAGCCGAGATCTACCCTCCAGCGCTCGGCAATCTGGTCGCGAGCCAGCAGCCCGTGGCGGCTCTCTGTGCACCATCGGATGCGATTATCGAGGCGCTGCAGTTTGCCACGAAAGCGACCATCGACACCGTCAGCCGACACTTTGATCAACTACTGGAGCTCGCCAACCAAAAACAGGATAGTGGTGGTAGCAGTGCCACTGAAAATATTGAAAAAGCACTGACGACTGTCTACCAATATTTTGGTGCCATACAAGACGATGAAACGCTGGATAAACTAAAAGCACGTTATCAGGACAAACCGTGCATCTGGCACCCTGTCCAACAGCAGCTCTGGGTACCCAAACATACCTTTAAAACGCCGGTTGCCTTTTTCGAACCCCGGCGCACAGATCTGCGCGCTGAAGACCCTGACCACGATCGTGGTATTGCAGCACTCGGACGCCGCAAAGCACCATCAATCGAAGATTACATCGAGTTTCTGCAAGAGAGTCAGAACACGCACGGCAATGAGCCACTCTGCGACAGCGAAAGCCGGCAAGTGTTGCAGGTACTTCACCACCTCGGCACAGACCTGATCCAGCAGCATCGCTCCGTCGCGCTCAATCGGCTGGTGGTCTTGAGCGCTGCAAACAGGCTGGTCTCCGCCGCTGCCGGCTACATCGCTGATGCACCGTGGTATGAAAGCCGTTTTAGCAGCGAACAGGTACACTTGCTTCACAGCGAAACAGAATACAACCTGATCAAAGCAGCAAATCTCAAGCGGTTATCACAGCATGTTATTGAAAAACTGATTGATCGCCCCACTCCGTCAGAAAATGCGGTGCTGTCACAGCTTTGCGAAAAATGGCAGGATACAATACGCAGTCTTGAGTTCCGCGCAGGCCTGATTCGCCTGATCCGCCACCGCCATGGCTTCGACCAGTGCTACGAACTTAACTGGTTGCCTGAACTGTCAGTCGTTGCGGTGCAATCCATTCATGCCGAATTCTGGATGAGCGACCCGATAGAGCAGCGCCAGATTCTGGTCGGCGTCGGCGAATCCGAATATTACCTGGATAGTGATGCAAGAGTGATCTATATGAGGGGTCAGGCTACAGACCTGATGAGCAATTTTCTCGCCAGGGCGATCAACCAACGCTTGGGCGCCCAGCAGCTTGAGGATCTTGCACCTCTTGTCGTTATACTAAACACGCCGCGCCAATACACTCAGGATGTACTCACCCAATTTCGTATTTCACGTTATGAAAATGAAGTTATGGACGTTAACTTCCCGGAGAACGCTGAAACCGACTCTTCTTTTGAAGAGGACTTGATAAAGGAGTCGAACAATCTGAATAGGCCCGACGTAGACTAGCGTCAGCTTAGTATACCAAGCCCAAACACCCGGGGAGTACTCCCCACCCAAAGAGGTTCTTCGCTATTCCAAGCTTGAGCCACACATATCCACTTAAAAAAAGGTAAATCACAATGGCTAGATCCAATAAAAATCTTAACGAAATCCTCGACGAACTCTCCAAAACCAACAACGTCAATATTGTCGCTGTTGTCGGCCGGGATGGTTTCGTTATCGACAGCGCAGGCTCAACAAATATCGACATGGACGGCCTAGGCGCCATGGTTGCAACCTCCATAGGTACATCAGAGAGCCTCGGCGGTGAATTCGCATTAGGTGAACTGTCTCAATATCTGGTTGAGTACAGCAGCGGTAAAATCATCATGGCTACTGTCGGAAATGACATCCTTGCAGTTATTACCGATACCGATGCGGTGATTGGCGCCATTCGCTACGCGATCAAAAAGATCATTGGTGAGGTTGAAAAGGCGCTTTAATCCCGTAGACTCAATATCGTCGCGGGGTGGCTCGCCGACTGTGAACTGTGCTTAAGTTTAAGATGTATGCGCAAGCTAAACTTAGCGGACCGCCTGTACGCACACTGTTTCTCTGCATAGATCGCGGCGACACCCTCATATATCCCAATAAAACCCCGACAAAAGTTTTATGTCCCCCCCCCCTAAGGAGGTAATAAATGTCCATCAAGGCGACTGAACTCTTCGAATTAATCTCTACGCTGATCGATTACAACGATGAGGATTGGGCGATACTAAAAGAAGAGGGGCCTCAAATAACACAATGGGCCCCAGAGTTAGTGAGCGTATTTTACGACACACTTTACGGCTTGGAAGAGACCAAAAATATCTTCTGCGAGGGAGAACGACCCAAACTCGAGAAGACGCTAGAAGACTGGATCGCCAGCATCATTGCCGGTGACAAAGGGTCAGAGTTCTGGGAGCACCAGTGGCTGATCGCACTGCTTCACGTGCAGCGTGGCGTGAGAAACCTCTACATGCTGGGCATCATGAACCGTGTACAACAGGTCATACTCGCAAAATGCATGGAGAGCTACGATCAAGACAAAGCACATCGCGTTTTCAGTGCATTCCTGAGAATTTCAGGCGCGGTGTCGGCGTTGATCGCTGAGTGTTACGACGAAGTGATTGAGTTAAGCACCACCGAGGGGCTCTCCAAGGTTGGCGTCAATCCAGCACTGTTAACCCGCATCAAAGCGATGCAGATTAAAAAAATGCTGCAAGAAGCGCGTTAGCCCGTGGGAAACTGCAGCCCACGCCATCATACAAAGAAAAAACTGAGGAGAGGAGGAGGGCTAGTGCGCTTTGCGCAAGCCCTCCAGCCGTATCCACCCGGCGTTGCTTACCACAGATAGCTGCTCGAACTGTTTGTCGTATACCTCTTTCACTGGCGCAGCCTGTTCCGTCAGCAGGCCAGAGAGAATCAGTCGACCATGGGCAGGGAGTAGGGTAGCAAAACGCGGTGCCAATTCAATCAATGGTCCCGACAAAATATTCGCCAACAAAAGGTCACAGCGCGTCACTGAAAGTTGCTCCGGCAGACAGACCGTCAAACAACCATCAACACCATTCTGCCGCGCATTGTCCTGCGTCGCCAACAGTGCTTGGGGATCGTGGTCTACCGCCCACACATGTTTGGCACCTAGCATGAGTGCCGCAATCGCCAACACCCCTGAGCCACAGCCATAGTCGATCACGTCGTGTCCTTCCACATCAGCACGAGCCAACCACTGAAGGCAGAGCGCGGTGGTTGGATGCGTGCCAGTACCAAAGGCCAGTCCGGGATCGAGAAAAATATTAATCGCCCCACTGCGGGGAGGCTTACTCCAACGCGGACAGATCCATAAATCCGCCCCGAAATGCATCGGTTTAAAGTCAGCCTTCCATTTATTCACCCAGTCATCATCGTCCAATGCAGCAACACTGAAACCAAGCAGCTCAGACACCTCAAGGCCACTGCACAGCTGATCTGCCACTGCACTGATATCAGCAGCACCATCGAACAGTGCCGTCACCCGGATGTGACGCCAATAAGTTTCGCTACCAACGGGAGGTTCGTAGACGGGGTCATCACCAAGATCTTGCAGCGTCACTGCAGCGGCACCCAACTCATCCAAAAGATCCGATATCAGAGTGGCGTTATCTGGCGTGGCCTCCAGACTGAGTTGCAACCAAGTCATGGTCGTTATCGTTAAAGGTGAACAGGTTCGTTTACGGCACCACAAATAACGTGGCAGACCAATTGCGGCGCGGACACGCTTACTTCAAACCCAGCTTCTTTTCCAAATAGTGGATACTGACGCCACCGTTTTTGAAAGCTGAGTCGAGCAATATATCCTGATGCAGGGCTGTGTTGGTCTTGATCCCTTCGATAACGAACTCACTAAGAGCCGTGCGCATGCGCGCCATCGCGGTAACACGAGACTCACCATGAGTGATCAGCTTGCCAATCATCGAGTCGTAGTGAGGCGGCACAACATACCCATTATAGATGTGCGAATCGACGCGCACGCCCGGACCACCCGGCGGATGATACTGGCTGATGGCCCCAGGGGAAGGCACAAAAGTTTTAGGGTCTTCTGCGTTGATGCGGCACTCCATGGCATGGCCGTTGATAACTACATCATCCTGACTAAAACTCAACGGCTCTCCAGCGGCAATATTCAACTGCTCACGCACAATATCAATGCCAGTCACCAGCTCGGTCACGGGATGCTCTACTTGCAGCCGAGTGTTCATCTCGATGAAATAAAACTCACCGTTTTCATATAAAAATTCGAAAGTGCCAACACCCAAATAACCAATTTGACGACATGCATCAGCACAGCGCTTGCCCATTTTGCTACGCACTTCATCACTAATGCCTGGCGCAGGCGCCTCTTCAATAATTTTCTGATGGCGGCGTTGTACGGAGCAATCGCGCTCACCCAGATGAATCGCGTTGCCATGGCTGTCGGCCATCACCTGAAACTCTACATGGCGCGGATTCTCCAGAAACTTCTCCATGTAAACCGTAGCGTTGTTAAACGCATTATGCGCTTCTGTACGAGTCAAAGAGATCGCGCTGGATAGCGCCGCCTCACTATGTACAACCCGCATCCCCCTACCACCACCGCCGCCAGCGGCTTTGATAATAACCGGGTAGCCAATCTCACGTGCCAGCGCAATATTTTTTTCAACCACTTCACCCAACGGCCCGTCCGAACCTGGCACACACGGCACACCCGCTGCCTTCATTGTTTTAATGGCCGAAATTTTATCCCCCATCAAGCGGATCGTCTCTGCGCGCGGACCAATGAAGGTGAAACCACTCTGCTCGACACGCTCGGCAAAATCAGCATTTTCCGATAAAAAGCCATAACCAGGGTGAATGGCGACCGCATCGGTTACTTCGGCTGCACTGATCAGTGCAGGTATGTTGAGATAGCTATCGGTGGACGGGGGCGGACCTATGCAGACCGACTCGTCAGCCAGCCGCACATGCTTCAACTCCCGATCTGCAGTGGAGTGAACAGCAACTGTTTTAATGCCCAATTCGCGGCACGCACGCAAAATACGTAGCGCAATTTCACCGCGATTGGCAATGACGATTTTTTCAAACATCGAAGGGGTGCTCCGTTGATTCGACAGAACAGAAAAATAGGCCGGGGATGACTAGATGACGCGCCTCTGTTCCAAGCAAGTCAACAGAGGCTTCATACAAGGCTACTCTATAGCGAACATCGGCTCGCCGTACTCAACCGGCTGACCATTTTCCACCAAGATTGCCGTCACAACGCCCGCTTTGTCAGAGTCGATCTGATTCAAAATTTTCATCGCTTCAACAATACACAGCGTATCGCCAACATTAACGCGTTGACCCACACTAACAAACGGCTTGGCGCCCGGAGAGGGGGCGAGATAGAAGGTTCCAATAATCGGTGCAGTAATGATGTGCCCATCTGGAATAGCCGCCGCCGTCGCAGCTTCATCAGCAGCTGCAGGAACCGGCGAAACCGTATTTTCCGCATATGCCACGGGTGCAGAAGCAACCACCTGCGGCGCAAGTTGGCTGTAGCGGCTGATGCGTATCGAATCATCACCCTCGTGGATCTCAATCTCGGCGAGCTCGGATCCGTCCAGCATTTCAATCAGTTGTTTTACCTTGTCAATATCCATCAAAAATACCAATCAATTTTTAAGAAAACCAGCAACTTCTAACGGGGTCAGTCCTGTCCAGCCGATGCGTTCGACAAATAACGAACTGCTGCAGCCAGAGCCAGCTCATAGCCTTGAGCCCCCAGCCCACAAATCACGCCTAACGCCACGTCAGAAAAATATGAGTGATGCCTAAAAGATTCTCGGCCATGGATGTTAGACAAGTGTACTTCGATAAATGGAATTTGAGTGGCGCTTAACGCGTCACGCAACGCAATGCTTGTATGGGTAAATGCCGCCGGATTGATAATAATAAAAGCCGTCGAATCCCGCCTTGCATCGTGTATACGTTCAATCAGTTCGTGCTCAGCGTTACTTTGAAAGTAACTCAATGTATGACCAGAGTCTTGCGCGTAACGCTGCAAACCGTCGTTAATCGCGTCCAGACTTTCGCGCCCATAATGGTCGGGTTCACGCTCACCCAGCAGATTCAGATTGGGTCCATTGAGCACCAGCAGTGCAGCCATAACTTTTTAAATTCCGCTATCACGAATTCGCCCTGAACCCGGCAGCATTCCGAAAACTACAACTATCTCAATTTATTGAGAACTTAATCTAATCCTTCGCCACAGCCCCGGATTGTGCCCAAGGCCACGCATGATGTCTAGGGGCGCTCTCAATTAAAAGGCGCGCCCTGTTACCGCAACAACCGAGGCAACGTGAGCACGAAACGCTTCCGGCCCCATGTATCCAACAATGCGAAACGCCTTCATCTCATCGCCATTACCGTCAAAAAAGAGGATGCTCGGCGGACCAATCACCCCCAGCGCTTTCATCAGATCCTGGTCGATCTCATCATTGGCAGTCACATCGGTTTGCAGCAAGACAACATCTGCCAGCTGCTGGATAACCGAAGCGTCTGAAAAGGTATCGCGCTCCATCTCTTTGCATGCCACACACCAATCTGCATAAAAATCGAGCATTGAAAAGTGACCATTGCTAGCCGCTGTGGCTAACTCACGACGCAACCCTGCTGTGCCCTTGATCTGTTTAAATTGCACATGCTGAACCGCTCCAGCCGCACTGCCCTCATGTCCCGCACCCGCGCTAAAATTTTGCAGCGGGTGAAAAATATCCCTGGCGCCACTGGCAACACCCACCAGGATCAAAATACCGTAGACCAACAGCACAACACCCAGCCCGGTGCGCAGCTTATGCCACCCAGACGCATCTGCTGCCAATCTCGTCAGCGCACCCATGTAGATGGCAGAGATAATAATCAGCAACGCCCAAAGCAGCATCGAGACCTGAGCAGGCAGTACACGCTCCATCATCCACACCGCCACACCCAGCAGTAGCACGCCAAAAACAGCCTTTATGGAGTTGAGCCATTCGCCCGCCTTGGGCAGCAACTTACCCGCCGAAGTGCCGATCACCAGCAGCGGGGCACCCATGCCCAAGCCCATGGCAAAGAGCGCCACGCCACCCAGCAGCGCATCGCCACTTTGACCAATGTAGATGAGCGCTCCTGCCAACGGCGCAGCAACACAGGGACCCACAATCAGCGCCGACAACACACCCATCGAAGCCACACCCAACAGCGTGCCACCACGTTGGCTATTGCTCATATCGGCCAACTTGCTCTGCCAACGAGCGGGTAACTGCAACTCATAAAAACCAAACATGGACAGTGCGAGCAGCACGAACAGCCCGCTAAAAGCACTGATGATCCACGGGTTTTTAAATACCGCCTGAACGTTGGCGCCAAAAAGCCCGGTAATAACACCCGCCACCGTGTAGGTCGATGCCATCGCCAATACATAAACCAGCGATAGTACAAATGCGCGGCGCGTGGTAATCGACTCACCCTGGCCCACAATGATGCCGGACAGGATCGGTATCATCGGAAATACACAGGGGGTAAAAGAGAGCAGCAGTCCAAATCCAAAAAATGTCAGCGCCATCAACACAATATTGTCGCTGGCCAACGATTGGGCGATACGATCCGTTTCTGACACTGTACTGACTTTCTGCACGCTGCCACTAGCAGCCGCCGCAGTCGTTACCTGCGTCATTGAGCCAAGTGAAACCGTGCTCTCTTGGGTCGTCGGCGGGTAACAGAAACCCTTGTCCGCACAACCCTGATAGCGCGCTTCAAGCACAAGATCCAGTGCATCGAGGTTGCTGCGCTGCAGCGGAATACGAATCGTCACCGCGTCGTAGTAAACCTCCGAATGGCCGAACGATTCGTCATTTTTAATTTTCCCTGGCGGCAGCAACGGAGCACCCAGCGAAACACCGTCAACATCCGATTTTAGTGTAAAAGAGAGCTTGTCGCGGTAGAGGTAGTAACCCTCTTCAATCTCCCAATGAGCAACTAATGTTGTCGCATCCTGCACCTCGAGCACGTACCTAAATGCCTGCTCGGGGGTGAGAAAGGGCATTTCAGATTCGCTGATGCCCAAGCGCTCGCCCAACGACGAAAATACGCTCTTCAAGCTCGATGTGATGGATAATGACGTTGACTGCGGGACGCTCGAAAATGTGGCAATAACGGGCAACGCAACGACTTTCGACTGCTTAAGGGGGGGGTAGCAAAAGCCAAAATCGGCACACCCCTGCGAGCTGCCGAGTAACTCTAACGTGTCTGCACTACCATCGTGGATCAGTGGTACATCAATCGATACCTTGCCCCGATACACCTCCATCTCGCCAAAAAACTCGTCGTGCTTAAACTTGCCTTTGGGGTAGGTTGCCACACCCAAAGTCACTCCTGGCGTATTTGACTTGAGTTTGATCTTATCCCGGTAAAGATAGTAGCCCTCAGCAATTTGCCACTCGACTCGGAGCAGATCTGCATCCACCGCAATGACATCAAAGACAAAGGCCTGCTCCGGCCTCAAAGGCTCACTGCTTGCCTGCGCCGTCCAGCCAGTCACCAGCAATAAAATGCCGAACAAGTATGCCGCTACGGGCACCCGCTTACAGTGGTTCATGATTTACCGTTTCGTTCGTTGACCATCAGTGATGTGCCGATCCACGCCAAATAGGGTGCCAGACCCCGCTTAACAGGGACCGCTATGATCTCAGGGAGTTCATAAGGGTGTATGTCGCGTATCATCTGCTCCAGCAACGGGTAGAGCTCATCGCTGCTTTTTATCAGCAGCAACACCTCTTGAGCACTCTCTCGCTGACCCTGCCAGCGGTAAACCGACTTTATCCCCGGCACAATGTTGACACAGGCAGCAAAGCGGCGATCAACCAACGCTTCAGCAATCCTTTCAGCGCTGTTGGCATCCGGACAGGTACAGAAGAGAATCAGATGTTCCATCGGCAAAAAACGGTCGCGTAGGCACTCAAAGAGATGAAATGGACAGCCGTTTATTATTGGCAGAGCGTGACCAACTTGCAACCGACCCAACCACAGATTTTGACCCAACACGTTTTCATGTAGACTGCGATGGTCTTCGACCGTGAACTGTCATCGAGTGCAATGCCATGAGTCCATTCCAGCTACTTTTTGCCCTTTTCATTATTGTTCCCGTTATTGAGATCTACCTGTTAATCGAAGTCGGTGGACTCATTGGTGCCATCCCGACAATTTTGCTGATTATTCTTACTGCAATTGCAGGTGCCTTTCTGCTCAGGGCACAGGGGCTTAGCACCATGCACCGACTGCAAGAGACACTGCGGCAGGGAGAAGTTCCCGCCATCGAAATGGTCGAAGGGATGATGCTGCTAGTCGGCGGTGCGCTGCTGCTGACCCCTGGTTTTTTTACTGACACCATCGGCTTTATCTGCCTCATTCCTCCGCTGCGCCGCTGGTTTATCCAATCGTTTGTACTGCACTATGTTGGCAATGCCTCTACCGGCCCTCACCCACAAGGGCATCACACCCCAAAAACCATCGAGGGTGAATTCAAGCGCGAGCCGCGCGATTAGGCACTGCTTTCTCAGCTAACAACCACTCTCCACAATACGACATGCCTTCGGCACTCGGCGCAGCTACGCAAGCCATGCTCTAAACAGGCTGTTAAATTTTCCCAAAAAAGTGCGGCATGCCTTGACTCTCTGATTTTCGTCCCTATTATCTGTTGGCACTCGAATGGGGTGAGTGCCAATTGCTCTACCCCATATTCAATTTTAATCGTTAACTAATTGTTTTTATTTAGGAGAATCGACAGATGAAGATCCGTCCTTTACATGACCGCATCATCCTTCGTCGCTTGGAGGAAGAACTTAAATCAGCGGGTGGAATCGTGATTCCTGATTCCGCAGCAGAGAAGCCTGTTCGGGGCGAAGTCATCGCTGTTGGTAATGGCAAAATCCTCGACAACGGCGAAGCCCGCCCACTTGACGTCAAAGTTGGCGACACCGTGCTGTTCGGCAAATACTCCGGCACCGAAGTGAAAGTTGATGGCGAAGAGCTGCTGGTGATGCGCGAAGAAGACATCATGGCTGTTATCGAAGGTTAAGCGACAACACCATTCGATAACCGATACAAAGATTAAGAGGAAAGATAATTATGTCAGCAAAAGAAGTAAGATTTGGTGATGACGCCCGCCACCGCATGGTCAAAGGCGTCAACGTTTTAGCCGATGCCGTTAAAGTCACACTTGGCCCTAAAGGGCGTAACGTCGTATTGGACAAAAGCTTCGGTGCACCGACCATCACTAAAGATGGTGTTTCAGTGGCCAAAGAGATCGAGCTGGAAGACAAGTTCGAAAATATGGGTGCACAGATGGTTAAGGAAGTTGCATCACAGACTTCCGATGTTGCTGGCGACGGCACCACCACCGCCACCGTTCTGGCTCAGGCGATCCTCAAAGAGGGCATGAAGGCCGTTGCTTCCGGCATGAATCCGATGGACCTCAAGCGCGGTATCGATAAAGCCGTTGTCGTTGCTGTGAAGGAACTCAGCGCACTGTCTAAGCCATGCACCGACGAAAAAGCGATCGCACAGGTCGGCACCATCTCTGCTAACTCTGATACTGCTGTTGGTGACATCATTGCAAAATCGATGCAGAAAGTAGGCAAAGAGGGCGTGATCACCGTTGAAGAGGGCTCAGGTCTGGACAACGAGCTGGAAGTTGTTGAAGGCATGCAGTTCGACCGCGGTTACCTGTCGCCCTACTTCATCAACAACCAAGAGAACATGTCTGCAGAGCTGGAAAGTCCTTTCATCCTGCTTCACGACAAAAAAATCTCCAACATCCGCGAGCTGCTGCCGCTGCTGGAAAACGTCGCCAAAGCAGGCAAGCCGCTGCTGATCATCGCTGAAGATGTTGAAGGCGAAGCACTGGCAACACTGGTCGTCAACTCCATCCGTGGCATCGTCAAGGTTGCTGCTGTTAAAGCGCCTGGCTTCGGTGATCGTCGCAAAGCGATGCTGGAAGATATTGCTGTCCTCACCGGCGGCACGGTTATCGCTGAAGAAGTGGGGCTGAGCCTGGAGAAGGTCGGTCTGGACGATCTCGGCACCGCCAAGCGCGTTGTGATCTCTAAAGAGAACACCGTGATCATTGATGGCTCTGGTAATGCAGACGACATCGAAGGCCGCGTTAACCAGATCCGTAACCAGATCGAAGAGTCCTCTTCTGATTACGACAAAGAGAAACTTCAAGAGCGTGTTGCCAAGCTGGCTGGCGGTGTTGCCGTGATCAAAGTTGGCGCTGCAACAGAAGTTGAGATGAAAGAGAAGAAAGCACGCGTTGAAGATGCGCTGCACTCGACTCGTGCTGCTGTAGAAGAGGGCGTTGTTCCTGGCGGCGGTGTTGCACTGATCCGCGCACTGAAAGCGGTCAAAGCAACCACTGGCGACAATCATGACCAGACCGCAGGCGTCGCTATCGCCGCCCGCGCGATGGAAGAGCCACTGCGCCAGATCGTTTCTAACGCTGGCGAAGAGAGTTCTGTAATTCTCAACGAAGTGGCTAACGGCAGCGGTAACTACGGTTACAACGCAGGCACCGGCGAGTACGGCGACATGGTTGAGATGGGTATTCTCGACCCAGCTAAAGTCACCCGCTTTGCACTGCAAAATGCAGCGTCAATCGCCGGTCTGATGATTACCACCGAAGCGATGGTTGCTGATGCACCTAAGGAAGAAGCTGCTGGTGGTGGCATGCCGGATATGGGTGGCATGGGCGGTATGGGTGGCATGGGCGGCATGATGTAATCTGCTAACTATTTGTCACTGCTCGTTTACGAGCAACTGGGAAACCAAGAAAAGCCCCGTCGATGGCATATCGGCGAGGCTTTTTTTATTTTATATACTCAGCAGGTGCCAGTGACAACGCTGACTCCGCACTCGCCGACTGCTTCTGCTCCAAACTGATACGCAGACGCAAGTTGTTCTGCGAATCGGCATTGCGTAGCGCCTCATCCATCGTGATGCGACCTGCTTTAAACAGCTTGTACAGCGCCGTATCAAACGTCTGCATGCCCAAATTTTCCGACTTGGCCATCACCTCTTTGATGCTGGCAATATCTCCCTTCAATATCAGCTCTGCAATCAATGGGCTGCCCAGTAGTATCTCGATAGCTGCGGTACGTTTGTTATCCGTTGTGCGCACCAAACGCTGAGAGACAATGCCGCGCACGTTGAGAGAGAGATCAAGCAACAGCTGTTTGTGACGCTCTTGGGGGAAAAAGTTGATGATGCGATCAAACGCCTGATTGGAATTATTGGCATGCAGCGTCGATATCGCCAAATGGCCCGTCTCGGCAAATGCAATGGCGTGTTCCATGGTCTCCCGGTCACGAATTTCACCGATCAAGATCACGTCAGGCGCCTGACGCAACGTGTTTTTCAGCGCATCGTCATAGGAGTTGGTATCCATACCGATTTCACGCTGATTGACGATCGATTTCTTGTGCTTGTGAACATACTCAATAGGATCTTCAATGGTGATGATATGACCCGCATTGTGCGTATTGCGATAATCGATCAGCGCCGCCAGTGACGTTGATTTACCCGAGCCGGTGCCACCAACAAACAGGATCAGGCCGCGTTTCTGCATCACCAGCTTTGCCAGTATGGGGGGCAGCTTAAGCTCCTCCATACTCGGTATCTCAACTTTGATGTTACGAATCACCATTGAGATCTGGTTGCGCTGCTTGAATATATTGACGCGGAAACGACCAATACCGGGCTGCGAAATAGCTAGGTTCATCTCGGGAACCTGCTCAAACTCGGCAATCTGCTCGGCATTCATCACCGAATAGGCGATCTTCTTGATCTCCCCAGGCCTCAGCCAATCGTCCGCGATCGGTTTCAAGATGCCATCAAACTTGGCACTAGGCCGGGCGCCCGTACTCAAATAGACATCTGACGCATCGTTGGCGACCATCACCTTCAGATACTCAAGGAACTCCATTACACCTCCCGTAAAAGCAGGAACTTCTGCAGGTTGTCGACCTGCTCTCCCCTCAGCTTGAGGCGTGACAAACTACGCTACGCAGGAGAAACCAAGAGTTGCCGACGGGATTTTCAGCGAATTTGCCCTCTCTTTTCTGGGATAATGCAGCGCTTCTCCGGATGCGTCTTGCGCGCGGCCGGCACGGGCAATAACAAATCTCTTCGCAACAGAATTTTATGAACATACTCGGCGTTGATACGGGCGGCACATTCACTGACTTTGTGCTTTTTGACGGCACACACCTCAGAGTCCACAAATTGCTGTCAACACCGGAAGCCCCAGAGCGCGCCATTCTCCAAGGTATTGAAGCACTCGGTCTCGACCCCCGTCAGCTACGCATCGTTCACGGCTCGACCGTCGCCACCAACGCCGTGCTGGAAGGGAAGGGCGCGCGTACTGTTTACATCGCCAACCATGGCATGGCCGACCTGCTCAGCATTGGTCGCCAGGCCCGCGACGACATCTACGAACTGCAGCCTACGCCGAAGCCACCGCCAGTCGTCGCTGAGCTTTGCCTCGAAACGGGAGGACGCACAACCAGCACAGGTGAAACAGTTGAGGCACTGACCACTCAGCACCTAAATAAGCTGCGACAGCAGATCGAAGCCCTTGCCCCCCAAGCGGTGGCCATCAATCTGCTCTTCTCCTACGTTGATGATCAGCACGAGAGAGCGATTGAGGCGATCATCCCTCAACACATTTTCGTCTCGCGTTCATCGCAGGTACTGCTGGAATACAAAGAGTATGAGCGCGGCATCGCCACTTGGCTGAATGCGTGGATCGGCCCTGTCGTCAAACGCTATCTCGAACGCCTGACTGAGCAGCTGCCTGAAGCGACGATCTCTGTCATGCAGAGCTGTGCCAACACCATTGCCGCCCACAAGGCTGGCGAGCGAGCGGTACGCCTGCTGCTCTCCGGACCCGCCGGCGGTCTCGAAGGCGCACGCACCATGGGGCATTCAGCCGGCCAGAGTCGTCTGCTGACATTTGATATGGGCGGCACCTCCACCGACGTAGCACTCATCGACGGCGAGTTGCAGCTGACCAACGAGGGGCGGATCAGCGGCTATCCCATCGCCATACCGATGGTCGACATGCACACCATCGGTGCTGGTGGCGGCTCCATCGCTTATGTCGATAACGGTGGCCTGCTGCAGGTCGGGCCGCAATCGGCGGGCGCCGCGCCAGGACCCGCCTGCTATGGCAGAGGCGGGCGCGCAGCAACCGTCACCGATGCCAACCTGGTACTGGGCCGCCTGCGCGCCGAGGCATTTCTTGGTGGCACCATGACACTCGACAGCGTGGCGGCTCGCCAATCACTTTTAGCTTTGGGGCAACAGCTTGAACTCAGCGTGGAGCAGGTCGCGAGCGGCATCATCCGCATCGCTAATGAACACATGGCGCAGGCACTGCGGGTAATTTCGCTACAGCGCGGTATCGACCCCCGCGACTACACACTCACCAGCTTCGGTGGTGCCGGTGGCCTGCATGTCTGTGCTTTGGCAGATTTGCTAGCGATCAAGCGTGCGCTGGTGCCACTGCACGGCGGTGTGCTGTCCGCATTGGGTATGCTCACCGCGCCACGCGGCAGAAATCTGTCGCGTACACTGGGCGCTGCGTTGGATAGTCTATCGACAGAGCAGCTAGAGAGCTGTTTTATTCAACAGGAAGAACAGGGGCGTCGAGAGCTGGGGGCGGAAGGGGTGCATGCAGAGAGTATCAACATCGAGCGTTCGCTTGATCTCTGCTATCAAGGCCAGTCATACACACTGACTGTGCCGTGGCAGAGCATCAAAACCTGTGCCGATACTTTTGAAAAATATCATCAGCAGCGTTATGGACACGCTCTGCCTCTCGCACTGGAGTTGGTCAATGTACGCACCGCGGTACGTGGCCATGTGCCAACTTTCAACCCGGCACCCATGAATGTCGGTGCGCAAAACAGCGCACCCTGCGGCGGCGCCGGGCTTTATGGCATCCAGCATCCCGTGAATATTTACCGGCGCGAGCAGCTCGCCGCAGGCCAAACCATAACGGGTCCGGCCCTCATCACTGAGACCGTCTCAACCACCTACATCGCCCCGCATTGGTCATGCCGTGCCGATGATTATGGCAATCTGCTGCTCAAGCGGAAGGCCAGTTAAACAAGCGTTAATCACGCAGTGCGTTGATCGCCTTGTCCGACCAGCTAACGGCATCAAGATAACAGCCGGTAATCACTGATGGGCGCAGCCATAGAAACGCCGCACGATCCCAATCGGCCTGTTCGTAAGTGAGTGCACAGCGCAATGCATGGCCCGCTTCACCGGAGTGGCTGGTCAGCGCTTCGGCAACCTCGTCCGACATCGGCATGTAGGCAAGAACCTCATCCATCGGCATCTCCAGCAGCGCATCCAGAGCTGAGAGCAGACCGACGGTAAAAAAGGTCTCCGGGTGCGCCTGCTGCGTTGCCTGCGCCAGCCCTTCACACATTTTTGCGCGGATCATCGAAGTCAGCAGCAGCTCGTAGGAATTTTCGCCGATGCCTGTCAGCGCGCTCATCGTTGCCCACATTTTAATGGTGCGCACACCGAGATAGACTACCGCTGAACGGATCGACTCCACCCGCTTTGGCAGCGCAAAAAATGCTGAGTTGATGTAACGCAGCAGCCGATAACTCAACGACAAGTCGCTGCTGATGATCTCCTCCAGACTGTCGATATCCACGTTCGGATCTTGCAGCTGCGCAAGCAGATGCAGCACACTGGCGCGCCCCACCGGCAGGCGCTTGCCTTTGATGATGTTGGGATGGCAAAGAAAATAGCCTTGAAAATAGTCAAAGCCGAGCTGCCGACAAAAATCCAGCTCATCCTGGGTTTCAACCTTCTCGGCCAGCAGCTCGACATCATATTCACGCAGCTCTGTCACATGCCTTTTCACCGTGTCGCGATCCATCGCCAACACATCAATTTTGATCAGATCGGCAACTTCCACCAGCGGCCTTAAACGCTCATGGTAGATAAAGTCATCCAGTGCAATGCGATAACCCCGCTGCGACAGATCACGCAAGGCTTCGATGAGCACATCATCAACTTCGATATCTTCCAGCACCTCTAAGACAATCTGGCTCTCAGCGGCAGGAAGCGGATAGTCACCGACAATAAATGAGCGGGTCAAGTTGATGAAGGCGTGATGGGCACCGACAATGCGATCCAGCCCCAGCTCAACAAAGGTGTTGGATATTAGTTGCGAAGTCGCGGCATCAGCGTCAACCACACTGGCCTGATTCTCTTCACTGCTGCGAAACAGCAGTTCATAACCGTAGATCTTCAGGTTACGGTTATAGATTGGCTGTCGCCCTATATAAAAATTAAACATATAAAACTATAGAAGTACCAGGGTCGCTAGACCGAGAAAAATCATAAAACCCACGACATCGGTGACTGTCGTTAGCATGACACCACCGCCCAGCGCGGGATCAGCCCCTATTTTGCGCAGCAGTAACGGAATAATTGCACCGGCAAAAGCTGCCACGATCAGGTTCATACCGATCGCCACCGCAATAATGATGCTGATATAGATATCCTGAAACCATAACCCCGTCACCACCGCGACCACCAGTGCCCAGAGCAGACCGTTCACCGCGCCGACAGCAAGCTCGTTACGCACTATTTTCGAAGCATTGGCCATACCGATCTGACCCACCGCGATACCGCGAATCATCAGCACCAGTGTCTGCGTGCCTGCAATTCCGCCCATGCTGGCGACAATAGGCATCAGCACCGCAAGTGCCACCACTTTTTCGATCGTGGCTTCAAACTGCCCGATCACCCAAGAGGCGAGCAGCGCCGTCACCAGATTAATGCCGAGCCACACACCGCGCCGCTGCACGCTCACGCCCACCGGCGCAAACATATCCGCCTCTTCGTCGAGACCACTGAGACCGAGCAGCGAGTGCTCGCCCTCTTCGCGAATCACGTCAACCACATCGTCGATGGTAATACGCCCAAGCAGCTTACCCGAGCCATCGATAACGGGGGCAGAGATCAGGTCCCGATGCTCAAACAGCGCCGCAACTGATGCAATCGCAGCATCCGGCAGAATGCTATCAACATCTTTGGTCATCACATCACCCACCATCAGGTGGGGGGAGTGGGTAAGCAGATCGGCCAGTGACAGCACGCCGAGATAGATGTCGTCGTGATTAACAACAATCAGGCGGTCGGTGGCCTGCGGTAGCTCACCGCGCATACGCAGATAGCGCAACACCACATCCAGCGTCACATCGGGTCGCACCGTAATGGTATCGGTGCTCATCAAGCCGCCAGCGCTGCCATCCGGGTAGGACATCATCGTCTCCAGACGCTGACGATCCTGTTCCCCCATCGACTGCAGCACCTCCCTGATGACAGTGCGTGGCAGGTTCTGCAAAATATCCGCCATGTCATCAGCATCCATGCTTTCCGTCGCGGCGATCAGCTGCTGGACAGGCATCCGCTGCAGCAGACCGCTACGCGCTTCGTCGTTGACGTGGCTAAGCACGTCGCCTTCATAGTCAGAATCAACCAGCTCCCACACCAGCAACCGCTCCTTGCCCGGCAGGGACTCCAAGAGGTGGGCGATCTCAGCGGGATGAAGTCCGTTGAGCATCGTGCGCACACGAGCCATCGCACCGCTATCGATGGCGGCGGTCAGTCTATGCAGCTGCTGCTGGTTGTCTTGGGCCTTTTCAGGCATAGCTATCCACTAGCTCTGTTTTTATTCTGTCCGCGATGCCGCCCATCAGACCGAATAGCAAAGGTAACATTTAATTAGCTTTTGATGATATACGTGCCGCGATACCACGCATTGAATAAGCGGCCCGCGCTATAAGCCCTCGTTGATCACCGTCACGCAAGCAGCAATTTCATCGTGAGCCGTTGCTCTCAGTAGCCGCTCCACTGGCGCTGTTAAAGCGCACATTGAGGTCGATCGCACCACCCGTTTAACCTCTAGCAGCGCACGCGGATTCATGCTGAACTGCTTCAGACCCATGCCCAAGAGCAGCCGCGTATAGCGAGTATCTCCCGCCATTTCACCGCACATAGCAACCGGTATCGCCGCCCGGCGCCCAGCGTCAATGGTCATCTGGATCAGTTTCAGCACCGCCGGGTGCAGCGCATCATAGAGATAATTCACCTCGTCGTCGAGGCGATCGGTCGCCAACGTATACTGGATAAGGTCATTGGTGCCGATGGACAAAAAATCGAGCTGCTCACAGAAGGCATCCGCCATCAACGCCGCAGCTGGTACTTCGATCATCGCGCCCACGGGCATCTCGGGGTTAAATACAATACCGTCGCGACTGAATTCAGCGCGTATCTCATCCATCAAATGCAGCACGTGTTGCAGCTCGGTCAATCCGCTGAGCATGGGAATCATCATCCTCACGTCACCAAATGCCGAGACCCGCAATACCGCTCTGAGCTGCGGCATAAAGAGCGCGGGTTCCTTCAAACAGAGCCTGACGGCTCTCAGCCCCAGCGCCGGATTCACCGCATTAAAGCCCTCCCGCCACGGCTTGTCTGCGCCTAAATCCAGTGTACGTATCGTTAACGGTTTGCCGTTTAAAGCGCGCACGATCTGCAGATAGTTCTCAAACTGTTCCTCTTCACTTGGCGCATCGGCGCGATTCAGATAGAGCATTTCGGTGCGATAGAGCCCCACACCTGCAGCCATGGTCGCGTTAACACATGCGATGTCTTCCGCCACTTCAATATTGGCTTGCAGCGTAATGGCGTACTGATCTGTGGTCTCGGCGGGGCACTGTTTAAGCGAGTCGAGTGCCACGTGGTGGCGCTCATCCTCGCTGCGGCGACCACGATAATAGTCGAGCAACAATGCATCGGGATCGACCAATACCACACTCTCGCGGGCATCCACGACCAGCAGATCATTTTGCTGGATATAACGCTTTGCACCGCGCACGCTCACCAGCGCGGGGATACCCAGATTGCGCGCTAAAATCGCGGTGTGCGACACCGGACTGCCGTGTTCAGTGATAAATCCGACGAAACCGCGCTGGCGAATCTGCATGATTTCGGCGGGCGCGAGATCGTCCACGACGAGAATTGCATCGCTGCGCTGCTGCTCCAGCGGATCGATTATTTCATCATCCGACTGCAGCAACACACGCAAAATGCTGTTGACCACATGATCGACATCATCTTTGCGTGTACGCAGGTAGGGGTCTTCAATCTGTTCAAACACCGCCACCAACACGTCGCGCTGCATCTTCAGCGCCCATGCCGCATTGTAGTGATGCTTTTTGATGAACTTGATCGGCGCTTTGGAGAGCGCGTCGTCCTCCATCATCAACAGGTGGGTATCGATAAAAGCGGCGATCTCGACAGGCGTATTGACAGGTATCTGGTTACGCACACCTTTGAGGCGCTGCCGGGCTGCATTCACCGCCCTGACGAAGCGCGCCTCCTCCTCTGCCAGCAGATGCTGCGGCAGCACATATTCGCTCGGCTCCAACACTTCACGTTGAGGAACATGAGCCCTGCCCGTGGCCACACCATTGGATACGCCCACGCCACTCAGTGCCAAACTCATTCGGATTCACCAAACCTGTCTGCAATCAACGCCTCTAATTGATCGGCAGCAACCTGCTCGTCTGCGCCGTTAACGCACATTGTCAACGCAGTACCGCGCGCAGCAGCCAGCATCATCACGCCCATGATGCTTTTGCCATTCACACGCTGATGGTCGTTAACTAACTCAACATCGCTTTTGAATTGTGACGCCAGCGAGACAAATTTGGCGGCGGCACGAGCATGCAGGCCGAGTTTGTTGATGATGGTAACTTGCCGTTCTATCACGCTTACTCCCTACTTCGTTCGCCTCTAGATCTCAGCGCTCAGCGCAAGAAAAAACCCCATCCCGACCACCACTCACCGCTTTAACAACCAGCTCGGCCAAAGTTAAGCGCGGGTAGTTGAGCACACGAATCAGCATCGGCAAATTAATACCGGTGACAACACGCACCTGCTCACTGTCACTCAGCGCCATAGCAATGTTGGCGGGGGTTGAACCATACATATCCGTCAGCACCAAAACACCATCGCCCTGATCCAGCGCCGAAACGCGCTGACGCGCTTGCTGCAAAACGGCGTCGCGATCATCACCGTTAAATACCGACAGCACATCCACAGCCATCGGCATCACTTCGAGCACACCACAAGCCACCTCCACCATCACCTGCGCAATACGATCGTGGCAGATCACTAGCACCGCTACCGTCATGGCAGCTCTCGGTGACGGACGAGCACATTTTCCCTGGATTGCTGAAAAGCATCGGTCAGCGCCTCTGCCAAATAGACCGAGCGGTGCTGCCCGCCCGTACAGCCGATAGCGACCGTCAGATAGCTGCGATTCTCCTCCTCAAAACGGGGAATCCACTGCTGCAAAAAACTGTTGATGCTCTGCTGCATATCACCGACCAGCGACTGCTTCGCCAAAAATTCGACGACTGCAGCGTCACGGCCTGTCAGCGGGCGCAGGGCCGGCTCCCAATGCGGATTGGGCAGACAGCGCACATCAAAAATAAAATCGACATCGGCCGGAATTCCACACTTAAAGCCGAACGAAAGAAACAACAAAGAGAGTGAGGGTTTCTCTTTTTTAGCAATGCGCTCGCGCACCAATGTACGCAGCTGATGCACGTTAAGGTGACTGGTGTCGATATGCAGGTCCGCATGTCTGGAGATGGTGCGCAGCAGCTGACGCTCTGCGCTGAGCGCCTCGACCAGCGCCACATCAGAGCGTGTCAATGGATGTTTGCGGCGGGTTTCGCTGAAACGCTTGAGCAGGGTATTGGCGTTGGCCTCGACAAAGATAATCTCGCACGTAAAACCAGACTCTCGCAGAGTGTTGAGTATCTCTTGAAAACGCTGCAGATCGTTGGTGAGATTACGTGCATCAATGCCCACTGCAACGCCGCACGCCGACGCACTGCCGCGCGGACTCTGTTCATTTTGCTCATCGCACTGACACGCCTGCTTCATCTGCACTGCCAGATGTGGCAACAGCGCCAACGGCAAGTTATCAATGCAGTAAAAGTCGAGATCCTCCAGCGCCTGCAGCACGTGGCTTTTCCCGGCACCGGACAACCCGCTGATAATGAGTAGTTTCATGTTTGGTCCCGTGCGATAAAGAGGCGTTGTTGGGCGATAAAATCTTCGGCTGCATTATAACCGTTCAACAATGAAAGGTAGTTGCGCACCGCGCCCTCAACCAGCACAGCTAGGTTACGCCCCGGCGCCACTGGCAGTGTCACTTGGGGTATTTCGACCTCCAGCACGGTGCGCGTCTGATGGCAGCCGTGTATGCGGTCAACCCGGCTGATCTCTTCATCGCTCATCGCCTCGAGGTAGACAATCAGGCGCAAATATTTGCTGGATTTGACTGCGCTACCGCCAAACATATTGGCAACATTGAGTACGCCCAGGCCGCGCACCTCAAGAAAGCCACTGAGCACAGGCGGACAGGTCCCATTGAGGCGATCCGGCGCAATACGGGAGAACTCCGGCGAGTCATCGGCAACCAGACGATGGCCACGGCTGAGCAGCTCCAGCGCCAGCTCGCTCTTACCCACACCACTGGAGCCCGCCAGCAGTACACCGATGCCCATCACCTCCATAAATACACCATGTAAGATAATTTTTTCTGTGAGCAAATTAACCAGGTAGTATTGCAGGTGACTCGCCAACTTATGGCTAGAGAGCGGCGATGCCAGCAGCGGCGTGCCAGTGCGCGCCGAGTAGTCGAGAAACTCATCGGTTGCCGCTTGACCATCGGCAATCAAGATAAGGGCTGGGTCGCTGTTGAAGAGGTGCTCGAGCGCATCCTGGTGAGAGTTTTTACCCAGATTTTGCAGGTATTCAAGACCCGAGCGTCCCAATACCTGCACCCGGTTCGGATGGATCAGATTGAGATGCCCAACCAGCGAAGCAGCCTGACGCTCCGCATCGGGGTGATGGTAGTCAATATCAATGACACGATCCGTACCCGCCCGCCCGGCCAGCCATTTGAGCACGAGCTTTTCACGATGCAGCTCATACAGTGCACCGACCGTCAGTGGGCTTGCCATTGCTATTATCCCTGAGACGCCGTGTTACCTTGTGAAGGGGGTGGATTCCACTGGGTCAGCAGTTGGTGGATTTCGCTACAGCTCTGTGCTTGGCGAAGGGCGTCACGCAGCTTCTCATCGGAGAACATCTGCGCTAATTGTGCCAACAGCTTTAAATGTTCGCCTGTCGACTGCTCGGGCACAATCAGTGCGAAAAGCAGGTCCACCGGGCGGTTATCGATCGCATCAAAATCGACACCTTTCTCCAACTGCAAAAAAGCGCCGACAGCGTGATCGATATTTTTCATGCGACCGTGTGGAATGGCAACGCCGTGACCCACGCCGGTCCCGCCCAGCCGCTCTCGTGCCAACAGGCTTTCGAAAACAACAACACTGCTTAACTGCTCTTCACCCTCGCTGAGTAGGCCACTGAGCAGCTCAAGACCGCGCTTTTTACTGCCAGTGCTGGCACCGCAAACGATGCGTTCGGGCAAAATACAGTCGGCTATTTGCATATTCAGGTATTCCAGGACACACAAGCCGCACCGTGCGCTCGCTTGCCCAACGCCTCATTCAGGATCGGGGACGGCAGCGCCACGATGGTGATTGGTCAACTTCTCTTTGTGCTTTTTGATCTGCCGATCCAGCTTGTCAACCATCGAGTCAATCGCCGCATACATATCCTCCCCTGCCGCTTCGGCAAACAGGTTAGCGCCGGTCACATGCACCGTCGCCTCCGCCTTCTGAACCAACTTCTCCACTGTCAAAACGACGTGGGCGTTACCCACACCATTGAAGTGGCGCTCCACGCGCTCCATTTTGGTCATAACATGGCTGCGCAAAGCCTCGGTGATTTCTACGTGATGACCCGTTAGATCTACTTGCATTATTTCACTCCGTTACAAAAAAACGATTCTCCGTTCGCACCAACTGCATCCCTGACTCACAACTAACAACTTTTCAAAAGAGGCAGGCCCCAACGTTTGCTACACCCGCTACACCAAGCGTTTTCTCTCATTAAAAGGGGGTATAGCAAGTGATTCACGGTATTTGGCGACCGTACGCCGCGCTATTTTTATGTCACGCTCACCCAGCACCGCCGCCAGTTTACTATCGCTCAACGGCTTGCGCGGATCCTCTGCGGCAACAAGTTTTTTGATCTGTGCGCGGATCGCGGTGGACGAGCACTCTTCGCCACTGCCCATGCTGACATGGCTGGAGAAGAAATATTTGAGCTCAAAAATGCCCCGCGGGGTGTGCATATACTTCTGCGTCGTAACCCTAGAGATGGTCGATTCGTGCATCCCCACCTTTTCGGCAATGTCGTGAAGCACCAGTGCTTTCATCGCCTCCTCACCCTGCTCCAAAAAGCCGCGCTGGCGCTCGACAATACAGGTCGCGACCTTGAGCAGTGTCTCACTGCGACTTTTCAAGCTCTTGAGAAACCAGCGTGCCTCCTGCAACTGCCCCTTCATGTAGGTGTTGTCAGTACTATTGTCCGCACGGCGCACAAGATTTGCGTATTGGGGATTAACCCGCAGTCGCGGCATCGCATCACCGTTGAGCTCAACGCGCCACGCACCTTTAACTTTTTTAACGATCACATCCGGGATCACATATTCGGAACGGCCACTACTGATACCGCTGCCGGGACGGGGGTTCAGTGTCTGAATAAAGGTAATCAGTTGGCACAACTCATCTTCGCTGAGCTTCATGCGGTTCATCAGCTGGCGGTAATCACGGTTAGCCAGCAGCTTCATGTGACTCCTGATCAGCTTGATCGCTGCGCTCCGCCAGGGCGTCTCTTTGTCCATTTGACGCAACTGAATGAGCAGACACTCCGCCAAGTCCCGAGCACCGATGCCTGCCGGTTCAAATGTCTGTACCAGATGCAGTACCGCCTCGACCTCATCAAAATCGATATCGTGCTCTTCAGCCAATCCTTGATGGATCTCCTCAAGCGGCGCGGCAAGATAGCCCTTATCATCGATGGAGTCGATAATCACCTCGGCGATGACCCGATCTATATCAGTAAGTGACATCAAACGCATCTGCCACAACAGCTGCTCTATCAACGTCTGCTCGGCAGAACCCAAGCGCTCCTGCCACGAATCATCTGCTTCAGTCGCTGCCGCGCCACTGCTGAAAGAGGTCGCGACGGCGCTATCGTAGGTATCTTCCCATGAGCTATCAACCGGCAGCTCATCAGGCATTACGGCTGACTCCATATCAACGGCGTTATCCTGCTGCCGCTCGCTGGGAAGCTCTGTGGACTGCTGCTCGGTAGCACCGCCTTTTTGTACGTCCCAATCCTGGTCGGCAGCATTTTCCGTCTCCTCCTCGACATCCAGCATCGGGTTGGACTCAAGCGCCTCCTGCACTTCTACCTGCAATTCGAGGGAGGAGAGCTGCAACAGGCGAATCGCCTGCTGCAGCTGTGGCGTCATTGCCAAGTGCTGTCCGAGGCGGAGCTGCAATGAGGGTTTCATCGACATACTGTTGTCTGGCGCTCTATCCGTTGGTCTGAAAAATGGGGGGCATTCTACCCTATTTGTGCACTATCCAAGCTAATATTAAAGCTGAAAGCTGTGACCAAGATAGACCTCCTTAACCTGTTCATTTTCCAATATCACCTGCGGCGCGCCCTCAGCAATTACCCGGCCTTCGCTAACAATGTAGGCACGGTCACAGATACCCAGTGTTTCACGCACGTTGTGATCTGTAATCAGTACGCCGATTCCTTTGCTTTTCAAATGGTTAATGATGCGCTGAATGTCCACCACAGAGATCGGGTCAACCCCGGCAAAAGGCTCATCCAGCAAGATAAAGCGGGGCTTGGTCGCCAGTGCGCGTGCGATCTCCACGCGCCGTCGTTCGCCACCAGAGAGACTCATCCCCAACTGCTCGCGAATGTGAGTAATGTGCAGCTCTTCGAGCAGCTCTTGCGTGCGCTGCTCCTGCTCGGCGCGGTCCAGGCCGCGAATGGTCTGCAGTATCGCCCGAATATTGTCGGCCACCGTCAGCTTGCGAAACACCGATGCCTCTTGTGGCAGATAGCCGATACCCAGACGGGCACGCATATGCATCGGGTAGTGGCTGATCTCCCGACCTTCAAACTCAATCGTCCCTTCGTCACGAGCAACCAGACCAACGATCATGTAGAAGCAGGTGGTTTTGCCGGCACCGTTGGGGCCGAGCAACCCTACCGTTTCACCGCTATCAACGTGCAGAGAGACACCCGCAACGACGCGGCGCGAACGGTAGCTCTTGACCAGGTTTTTAGCGACAAGCCTGCTCATGGCGCGTCGGCACTCGCTCCATTCTCTTCATTCAGCGCACCATCACCAGGTTTGGACGGTTCTGCATTGAGTGGCTTTTTACGCGGCTGAATGGTCACGGAGACACGCTCCTTACTATCTGTTGCCTTGCGAGCGCTGACTACATTTTTTACAGTTTGATACTCAATCCGGTTGCCAGAGAAGCTGTCGCGGCTGCGCCACAGCTGCGCATCACCGTGCAGCACCAACTTTTCGTCAGCGGCGAAATACTCTATTTTGCGCGCCTCGCCACGCACCGTCTCCTCTTGCGCCTCGCCTTCAACGCGCTGACTGAAACTTACCGGCTGACCGGTAGCGACGACTTTTTCCAGCGTGGCACGATCAGAGTTGAACGTCGAGATGGCATCTGCCAGCAGCTTGACGCTGCCCTGCACAAAACTGACGTTGCCACGGTAGATGCTAATACCTTTTGTTTCATCGAACTCGATGCTGTCAGCTTCGATCTGAATGGGTTGTTCACGATCACTAACCAGCGCCCACAGCGGTGTCGACGACAGCAACAACATCAGGGCACAGACGCTAATGGAGCGGTTCATAATATCCTCGTACCTGCGACAGAATTTTCAACTGGCCATACTTCATGTTTGCCCGCAACCCAACGCCACGAAGCACGCTCGAAGCACTGTAGATCACCACCGGGCTGTCAGACTCCATATATTCACGGTCGGGCCAGAGGCGTAAATCGCGGCCATCGATACGTATATCTGACTCAGCTCCGCTCGCTTCGCGGCGCATCGACACCACACCTGACAGCAGCACCATATCGCCCCCGTTTAACACCTGCCCATGCTCGGCATCAACATGCCACGGCGCACCTTGCTGACGATAGATGACCAACTGCGGTCCCTCCAGCAGAGCCGTATCGGTCTCGGGGTAGTGGTGCATGGAGCGCGCGCTGATCCGATAGCGCGGCTCACCCTGAGCACTCATCACCGTTGTGGTAAAGCGCTGCAGATAGTAGTCAGGATCATCACGTGAGCGCTCAGTGACCGCCAGCGGCTGCTCCGTTTCACCATCCATCCACCACCAGCTGAGCCCAGCTAACACGATGAGCGCTGCCACCTTGAGCTTTCTGTATGCGCTACGGTCCATCAATCAGTGAGGTATTGTTGATACTGTGCCACCAGCTGGCCTTGCGCTTCCAGTATCAACTCACAAACATCCCTCACCGCCCCCTGCCCACCCCCGTGCGGCGTCTGCCAGTGGCTGTGTTGTTTGACCAGCGCGTGTGCATCCTGCACCGCAACCGCCAACCCAACACGGCGCATTATGGGCAGATCAATCAGGTCATCCCCCACATAGGCCACCTGCTGACTCTGCAGCGACAATTTTTCGAGCAGCGCCTGATAGGCTGGCAGCTTGTTTTGTTGACCTTGATAGAGGTGCTCAATACCCAATCCCTGCATGCGTTTGGCAACGGCTTGAGAGGTTCGCGCGGTGATGATGCCAATCAGAATACCGCTGTGCTGCAGCATATTCATGCCCAGGCCGTCGCGCGAATGGAAGGTTTTATACTCGTCGCCATCAGGGCCAAAATAGAGGCGACCATCGGTCAGTACGCCATCAACATCAAAGATCACCAGCTTAATCTGCACTGCTCGTTGTGACACGCTTTTCATGGGATTACCTAATAGTTACCTAACTTAGTGACCTATAAAAACCACAACAGCCACGCTTACACCACGCCCGCGCGCAGCAGGTCGTGCATATTGAGCGCACCGACCAGCACCTGATTGTCCGCGACCACAGGCAGTGCATTGATCTTGTGCCTCTCCATGAGCTGCAACGCCTCGGCGGCAAGCAGATCAGCGCGAATCGTCTTGAATTGCCGGGTCATCACACTGGCGATGCCGGTAGTGTGCAGGTCAAGCGCCTGATCAATAACGCGGCGCAGATCTCCATCGGTAAAAATGCCAACAAGGCGATTATCATCATCGACAACCGTTGTCATACCCAACCCTTTTTTGCTCACCTCGACCAGCGCTTCGCTCAACAGCACGCGATCACTCACCACTGGCAACTCATTGCCACGATGCATGATGTCGTTGATATGCACCAGTAAGCGCCGGCCAAGGCGTCCACCGGGATGGGAAAAAGCGAAATCTTCGGCCGTAAAGCCACGCGTCTCAAGCAGTGAAATGGCCAGTGCATCCCCCATCACCAGCGCAACCGTGGTACTCGCTGTTGGCGCCAAACCTAGCGGGCACGCCTCTTTTTCGACACTCACGTCGATATGCGCATCTGCCGCCTGCGCCAACGCTGACTCGACGTTTCCAGTCATCGCGATCAACGGGGCACCCAGCCGTTTGATAAGCGGCAATATGGTGACGATCTCTGCGGTGGAGCCCGAGTTGGAGAGCGTCAACACCACATCTTTGGCTGTGATCATGCCCAGATCACCATGGCTCGCCTCGCCGGGATGGACAAAAAAAGCGGGGCTGCCAGTGCTCGCCAGCGTCGCCGCAATCTTGCCGCCGATATGACCGGATTTACCCATGCCAATCACCACGATACGCCCCTGGCACGCCAGCATATATTGGCAAGCACGGACAAAATCATCATCAACCCGCGCCATCAGCGCCGCCACTGCGTCGCTCTCGGTTTTAATCACCGCCTGACCCAGTTGACGCAACTTACGGGAATCGATCTCTCTGTTCATATCACGTCTGCCCAAGCTAACTCACGGATGAGAAGTAGATGACTGTCATGTAGCCAATAAATGCCGAAAGCAGTATCGCTCCCTCAAGGCGGTTAATACGACCATGGCCACGAAAACCATACGCCATTAAAAAGAAGGCCACCATCAAACCAATCATCACCGGCAAATCACGCGTTAGCACCTCTTCGGCAAACACGCCCGGCGCTAAAATACCCGGCATTGCCAGCACACCCAGCAGATTAATCATGTTTGAGCCCAGCACATTGCCCACGGCAATATCGTGCTCATTCTTCAATGCACTCATAACCGAAGCGGAGAGTTCGGGCAGACTGGTGCCCACGGCGACGATGGTCAAACCAATCACCAGATCACTGATACCAAATTCAAGCGCAATATTAACCGCGCCCCACACCAGCACGCGCGACGCCGCCAGCAGGCAGACCAGACCGATCACCAACCACATTACAGCCTTGGCCATTGGCATATGGCTGGGGATTTCGTCCTCGTATTCACTGGTCATGGGATCAGCGCCGCTCTGCCCACGCTCCTTCAAACCTAGACGTACCAGCCAGAAGAACATCGCGAACAAGCCAACCAGAAGCACCACGCCATCAAAAAAGCTGAGATCGCCATCGATCATCAACAGTAACGCTAACACCATGATTGCCAACAGTACCGGGAACTCGCGGCGCAGTGTTTCAGACTTCACCACCAGTGGAACAACCAGTGCCGTCACGCCAATAACCAGTGCCACGTTGGCGATATTGGAGCCGAGCGCATTACCGATGGCCAGACCGGGATTACCCTGCCAGGAGGCGATACCCGAAACCAGCAACTCCGGCGCAGAGGTGCCAATACCAACAATCGTCAATCCGATAACCAGTGGCGACACACCCAGGTTTCTGGCGGTGGCAGACGCACCCAGCACACAGCGATCCGCACCCCACACCAGCACAACAAAACCACCGAGAATGGCAATAATAGACTCAAGCATGTATAGACCCGACAGCCCGCGCACAAAGCGAAGGCAGTTGAAAATTGTAGACCAAGTGTCTGCCAGACTCCCGATCACGCATAGTTAATATTTAGTTATTAAAAATAGTGTAGCGCCAAACCTATAAAAATAGCCGCGCCAAACAGGTTGTTATTCAAAAATGCCTTAAAACACAATTGGGGATCACGCTCTCTAATCAAGTACTGTTGATAGAGCGCCAAAACAGCGGCAACCAACAGCCCCACATCATACAGTCCACCCAGATCCAGCTGGCTGCCAACAGCCCACATCAGCGCCAAAAAGAGCAGCTGAATCAGCGCAATTCCAATCCTGTCCGCGTCACCCAGCAGTACTGCTGTGGATTTAACGCCGATACGCAGATCGTCACGCCGATCCACCATGGCATACATGGTGTCGTAGGCGGTCGCCCACAACACGGTGGCAATGAACAACCACCATGCCACCGCTGGCACTGCGCCGGTCTGCGCCGCAAATGCCATCGGTATCGCCCAGCCAAAAGCCATGCCGAGCACAATCTGCGGCAGATGCGTGTAGCGTTTCATAAACGGATAGAGCGCTGCCAACAGTGCGCCAACAAACGATAACAAAATTGTCAGCGTGTTCATCAGCAAAACAAGGCCAAACGCAGCCGCGCATAATACAGCAAACAGAATCAGTGCCTCTCGCGGTGTGACCAACCCGGCGACGATAACCCGCTGGCGCGTGCGCTCCACCTTGCCGTCGATGTGGCGATCAGCGTAGTCGTTGATCACACAGCCCGCCGAGCGCATTAGCAATACACCCAAAGTGAACACAACGAAAACCAGTGGATCGGGAAAGCCTTCGGCAGCGATCCACAGCGCCCACAGCGTCGGCCACAGTAGCAACAAGATACCAATGGGGCGATCGAGACGCATCAACAACGCATAATGCTGCAAGCGCTGATAAACGGAGGGAGCAGCCATTTTTGCCATTACAGTGCTAACCCACAACGCTCGATACCCGGCAAAAACAGCTCGCTCACCATCAGCGGTTTGGTATTCAGACAAAATACCGAGCGCCTGCCCCATACCGTGACAGGGCGCTGATCCAGCGTCTCCACAGCCCGTTCAAAGGTAGGTTGGCCGTGCTCAAACGCAGCGATCTCCACCTCACCACGGCGCATCGATCTGTCCGCAAACAGCGCTGCGCCCAGCGGCTTGCTACCCAAACAGATGAGGCGTCGCCGCGCACCACCCAGCGTCGAAACCGGAATCACTGTGCGCGCAAACACCCACGGCTGCTCATCGCAAAGCAGGCGCACCTGGCGCACCAACGCAAACTCCGCATCACCCATCCCCAGCGCACGGCGCTCGCTGAGCGCAGGACGCTGCCAACTCTGGCTGACAACGCTGACGCGAAAGCAACCCGCACATGCCTGACGCAGGCGCAACGTCAACGAACTGGTATCCAGCAACCAATGGATAAGTGCCTCTGGCACGCTACCGCGCCGCCACTGGCGCTGCGACCGCCACCTCGGTTCGGCGAAACTGCTAGCCATTTTGCCTCTCAAATTTTACTGTTTCAAACAGGGCCATCATACTTCGCCATAACGACAAACATCGCCTAACCAACGCTCAATCAGTGGGTTAACGTGTTCGGGATAGTGCTCCAGCAGTGTTTCTGCCACCTCAGTCACTGCCGGAACCAACTGCTGGTCGCGGATCAGGTCGGCGATACGCAGCCTGATCGCACCGCTTTGACGGGTGCCCAAAACCTCACCGGGGCCTCTCAATGCCAGGTCGCGGCGCGCCACTTCAAAGCCGTCACTGACTTCACGCATCACCGCCAGACGCGACTGCCCCAAACGCGACAGCGGTCGGCGGTACATCAACACACAGCTACTCTTTTCGCTGCCGCGACCCACCCGGCCACGCAGCTGATGCAGCTGAGCCAAACCGAGGCGCTCGGCATTTTCGATCACCATCAGGCTGGCATTGGCTACATCCACCCCCACCTCAATCACGGTGGTCGCCACCAACAGATCGATCTCTCCAGCCTTGAACGCGGCCATCACCGCGCTCTTTTCCTGGGACTTCATGCGCCCATGCACCAAGCCGACACGCAGATCCTGCAACGCCTCTTTTAGCGCCTCGGCAGTGTCTGCAGCTGCCTGGCACTGCAGCACTTCGGACTCATCAATCAGGGTGCAGACCCAATAGGCCTGACAGCCGTTACGGCACGCGTTGTGTACCCGCTCCACCACCTGTGCACGTCTGCTATCGGAGACCACCACCGTTTCGACGGGTTGACGGCCGGGCGGCAGCTCATCGATCACCGACACATCCAGATCACCGTAGGCGGTCATCGCCAGACTGCGCGGGATCGGTGTTGCCGTCATCACCAGCTGGTGTGGATAACCGTGATCGCCAGCACCTTTTTCAAAGAGCGACAAGCGCTGTTGCACACCAAAGCGGTGCTGTTCGTCAATGACGACCAGCCCCAATTTATGAAACGCGACATTATCCTGGAAAAGTGCGTGTGTTCCCACCACCACTGACAGCTGCCCGCTGTGTAATGATTGCAGCAACTCACGCCGTGCTGCGCTTTTGAGGCGGGCGCTCAAACAAGCGACCTCAATATCCAGCAACCCGCACCACTGCTGAAAGTTGCTAAAGTGTTGCTCCGCCAGCAGCTCTGTCGGCGCCATGATCGCCGCCTGATAACCGGCCTCAACAGCCTGCAAAACCGCTGCCATTGCCACCAGCGTTTTACCGCAACCGACATCGCCTTGAACCAGACGCTGCATCACCTGTCCTTGGCGCAACTCGGCAAGCAACCCCTTCACCACCCGCTGTTGCGCACCAGTCAGCTTAAAAGGGAGATGATTTAACAAGCGCTTAAACAGCTGCCCCGGCACCTTCAACGCCGGCGCCGGGCGCTGTCGCTGCATTACACGGATGCGGCGCAGGCTCAAGTGGTGGGCAAGCAGCTCCTCAAACGCGAGGCGCTGCTGCGCAGGGTAACAACCATTTAACAGCACATTCACGGGAGCATCAGCGGGGGGACGGTGCACATAACTCAGCGCATCATGCAGCGTGGGCATGCCGCGCTCAGACAACACCGACTGCGGTAGCCAGTCATGCAACCCGTATTGCTGCAAGTGCTGCAACGCCTGATCGGTCAGTGCGCGCAAGCGTGTCTGGTGCAAGCCCTCGGTGGTTGGATAGACCGGAGTCAGCGCATCGTCCAGTTCGGGCAGCTCCTGCCCATCCACAGGTCGCACTTCCGGATGGATCATCTCCAGGCCACCAGAGCCACTTCTCACTTCACCAAAGCAGAGCAGTTGACGACCGTTTTCAAGCAGCTTCTGCTGGGCCACACCAAAGTGGAAAAAGCGCAGCGAAATCGCGCCGCTAGCGTCGTTGATACGCGACACCAACATGCGTCGACGATGCAATTGAAGCTCGCTACTCTCAACCGTACCGACAATAACCGCCTCGGCACCGACACGCAGGTCGCACAGCGCTGTCACACGGGTGCGGTCCTGATAGCGCAGCGGCAGGTGAAACAGCAGGTCCGCTACGGTGTGAATGCCAATGCGCGCCAGTTTCTGCGCAACACGCGGCCCCACACCCTTGAGCTGCGTTACCGCAAGCGCCTCTAATGTCTGCGTCATCGCATCAAACAGCGCTGCCCGCCGCTAACCTGTCAGGTAATTCAGACAGTTACACCAGCTCCATCACGCCATCCATCTCAACGGCGGCACCCTTGGGCAGAGCGGCAACTTCTACAGCGGCACGAGCCGGGTAGGGCGTCTGGAAATACTCCGCCATCACCACATTAACCTGTGAAAAATGGCCCAGATCAGTCAGGTAGACATTCAGCTTAGCCACATCTTTCAGCTCACCACCCGCAGCGCGAGCCACGGCTTGAAGGTTATCGAAGACGCGACGAATCTGCGCCTCGACTGGCCCATCGACCATCTCCATAGTCTCCGGCAGTAGCGGAATCTGCCCGGAGAGGTAGACGGTGGAGCCCACCTTGACCGCCTGTGAATAGGTACCAATCGCGCGCGGCGCGTCGTCAGTGCTGATGATTTCTCGTGCCATCGTTCGACCCTGCGTTAGTCAAAGCGGGTGATGATAACGACATGCCCATAGCGAGGGCAACTTGCTAGAGCAGTAAAAGAAGATGGAATTCAGGAGCGAACGCTGCTCAACCGGAAGGCAGGAGGAGGTTGTTAACCCTTACTGCGACTGATGCGCACCACCTTATCAATTTTACGCACGAAGCGCATGATGTTGGCCAGATGTTTACGACCACGCACCGAGATAACAAAATCCAGCGAGCTGTATTTACCGTCACGGTCGCTGATATTGACGTTGGCAATGTTGCCATTCATCGCAGCAATGGCCGATGCAACGGTTGCCAGCACCCCCCGTTGATTGAGCACATCGACACGAATATCGACAAGAAAATCCCCTTCAACCTTGCTCTCCCACTCCACATCCAGCCAGGTTTCCGGTCGCTTGCGGAACTCCCCAACGTTTTTGCACGGCTCGGTATGTACCACAATACCGCGCCCAGCCGTCACCACCGCTAATATCGGATCACCCGGAATCGGCCGACAACACTTGGCAAAGCTGACCACCATACCTTCGGTGCCACGAATAACCAATGGCTTTACAGCGTAGCGATCATGCTTGAGCCAGGCGGGCACGTAACGAGTCAACACGTCTTTGATCGCCTGCGGCTGGCGCGCCACCCAACTGTCGTTGCCGGAACGCTTCATTTTGTGCTCTGGCACCAGCCGCCGCGCAACCAGCGTCGCCATGCGATTGCCGAGTCCGATATCCATGAGCAGCTCATCGAGCGTCTCGTAGCTAAACTCTTTGAGCAGATTACTGACCCGGTCACGCGGCAGATCAGAGACTGTAAGCAGGTACTCGCTGAGCGACTTGTTGAGCAGACGGCGACCCAGAGCGATCGCCTCCTTGCTCTCGAGGTTTTTGAGAAAGTGGCGAATGTTGGAGCGCGCTTTGCCCGTCACCACAAAATTGAGCCATGCCGGATTGGGCTGGCCGCCTTGGGTAGCAACCACCTCTACGGTCTGGCCGTTCACTAACGGCGTGCGTAGCGGCGCCAAACGGCGATCTATCTTGGCCGCGATGCAGGTATTACCGACATCGGTGTGCACAGCGTAGGCAAAATCCACCGCTGTCGCGCCACGCGGCAACTCCATGATTTCGCCTTTAGGGGTGAACACGTAAACCTCATCGGGAAACAGATCAATCTTAACGTTTTCGATAAATTCCAGAGAATTTCCCGCTTTTTTCTGGAACTCCAGCAGGTTGTGCAGCCAATCCCGAACGTACTTTTGCGCCTGGGTATCACTGTTATCCCCTGATTTATAGAGCCAGTGTGCAGCAACGCCCGCTTCGGCCACCTTATCCATATCCTCGGCACGGATCTGCACTTCAATGTGCACGCCGTAGGGACCAAACAGCACCGTGTGCAGGGATTGATAACCGTTCGCTTTGGGAATCGCCACGTAGTCTTTGAAGCGCCCCGGTACGGGCTTGTAGCGATGATGCACCGCACCCAGTACGCGGTAACAGGTATCCGGTTTGTCAACGATAATGCGAAACCCGTAAACATCAAAAACATCAGCAAACGGCAGCCGTTTGCTACGCATCTTGTTATAGATGCTGTACAGGTTCTTTTCGCGACCGACGACGACGCTCGCCAGCCCCTCCTCTTCCAAGCGCAGCTTCAGTGCACTCTCGATTTTTTCAACAATCTCGCGGCGATTGCCACGCACCTTTTTGACCGCTTTTTCCAACACACGATGGCGCATCGGGTAGAGCGACTGAAAGCCAAGCGTCTGCAGCTCCGTGCGCAATACATTCATGCCCAGACGGTTGGCAATGGGCGCGTAGATATCAAGGGTTTCGCGTGCAATGCGGCGGCGCTTGTCGGCAGGCATCGCGCCCAACGTGCGCATGTTGTGCAGACGATCCGCCAGCTTGATCAAAATGACGCGGATATCCCGTGTCATGGCCAGAATCATCTTGCGGAAATTCTCCGCATGCGCTTCAACACGATTCTCAAACTTGATCTGTGTCAGCTTGCTGACACCATCGACCAACCCCGCCACTTCAGTGCCAAATTCAGCCGCCAATTCATCTTTGGTGACTGCAGTATCTTCGATCACATCATGAAGAATCGCGGCGACCACACTCTGATAGTCGAGACGCATCTCGGCCAGAATGATGGCAACAGAGAGGGGGTGAGTAATGTAGGGTTCGCCGGAACGGCGATACTGCCCTTCGTGTGAGTTGGCACCATGCTCGTAAGCGCGGCGCGCAATATCGATGTGTTCGGGTTCGGCGTACTCTTGCAGCAAACTACACAGGCGCGTAATCAACACCGTCGTACCGACATCCGATCTGGACGCTTGTGGCGGCGGAGAGGTAGCGCTGGCAACAGACTCTGTTGTTAACAAAGCCCTAGCCTTGCTGCCGAAAGTAGATCATCACTAAAGAGCCTGGCGCAGCTCTTCTTCGCCCACCAGCGACTCCTGGGCGTGCTCACGCGCGTTAACTTTATTCAGAATAGACGCATCAATTTTGCCTTCAGCAATCTCACGCAGTGCAACCACTGTCGGTTTATCGTTCTCCCAGTCCACCAGCGCCTCTGCGCCCATGTACAACTCCCGGGCACGCTTGGCCGCGATCAGCACCAGCTGAAAACGACTCTCCACCTGCCCCATGCAATCTTCTATCGTAATTCGTGCCATAACTAAATCTACCTTCCTGTATTACAACGTTAAATTTGAGTAACCTGAGCCCAGTATACTACGCTCAATTAAGCAGCGCAGCGATCAGAGCCGCGTGGCTGCTCTGCTGCCGCGAGCGCCGTAAGCGCTGCGCTCTGACCACCGCCAACATATCATCGAGCGCCACCTCGAACACATCGTTGAGCACAACATAGTCGTACTCACGAAAGTGGGACATCTCCACCACCGCCTCTGCCGTGCGGCGCTTGATCACCTCTTCGCTATCCTGGCCACGCCCGCGCAGACGCTCGATCAACGCGGCGCGCGAAGGCGGCAACACAAAAAGCGAGACACTCTCGGGCATCGAGCGCCGCACCTGCGCGGCACCTTGCCAATCAATCTCTAATATTACGTCGGTACCCTGACTCAGCTTCTGCACAATATTCGAGCGGGCGGTTCCGTAGTAATTACCGAACACTTCGGCATGCTCAAGAAACGCCCCTTCGCTCAACATCGATTGAAAGCGCGCCCTGTCAACGAAGTGATAATTAACACCATCCTCTTCGCTCGGTCGCATCGGACGTGTTGTATAAGAGACCGAGACTACCATCGCCGGATCCCTGTCGATCAGTGCATTAACCAGACTGGTTTTGCCCGCTCCCGAAGGTGCTGAAACAATGTAAAGCGTCGCTGCTGTCATGAGTCCAAAATCACCTCAGATACGGTTGGTACAGGGGGGCTAATACAAGCGCTCGATGCCCGGCGGGCGATGCTTGAAACGACGATGGGTCCAAAAATACTGCTCGGGCACCTGACGAACCTGCGCTTCGATCAACGCATTGATGCGTGTCGTATCGTTGAGCGGATCAGCGCTGGGGAAATTTTTCAAAGGCGGCAGCAGGATCAGCCGGTAGCCCTTGCCATCCGCTCGCCGCTGCGTAAAAAACGGCACCACTGGCGCACCACTCACTTTGGCGATGCGGCTGGTCGCGGTATGCGTCGATGCCTGCACACCGAAAAACGGCGCAAACACGCTGTATTTGCGGCCGTAGTTCTGATCAGCTGCGTACCACACCGCCTTGTTCTCCCGCAGGGAACGAATCATGCCGCGAATATCGTCACGGGGAATCGCCTTGTCGAAATGGAGATCACGGCTGCGGCGCATGAAGTGTTCGATCAGCGGATTCTCGTTTCTGCGGTAGACGACATGAAACGGACAGTGGCGCGCCAGCAGCCGCCCGCCAATCTCAAGGCTGGTGAAATGTGCACTGAGTAGAATCACACCCTTGCCTTTTTTAAAGGCATCTTGCAGATGCTGCAGTCCCTCGATCTGCTCCAGCGTCTTGAGCCGCTCATCCGCCACCCACCACGAAATAATGACCTCAATCAAGCCCATGCAGAAGGATTCGAAATGGCGGCGCAACAACCGCTTGCGCTGGCGAGTGCTCAGCTGCGGCAGGCACAGATCCAGATTGATGATCGCGATGCGCTTGCGGCGTCGCGAAAACAGCAGCGCCAAACGCCCCAGCGCTCTGCCCAAACGCATCTGCCAACGATAGGGCAAGCGCGCAATGCCCCGAGCTAACGCCAGCAACGGCCAGATCAACCAGTAACGGGGCTGCAGAAAACGGAGCAGGGCGATGCGCTCTTTGTGTGTCACCAGCGTGAGAACTCGACGATTATTGGGGCGGAGCATTATAGCGTGCCACTGATGACAAACAAACGCGGCAGCGCGCAGAGGTGCATATGGTATGATTGGCGCCGTTTTTTGCTCTCTCGAACTCAGCACATGAAGATCCACATTCCCGATTTCAACGACACCGCCGTGCTAGTCTGCGGCGACCTGATGCTCGATCGCTACTGGCACGGCAGCACCTCGCGCATCTCGCCGGAGGCACCAGTGCCGGTGGTGCATGTTGGCGAAGCTGAAGAGCGCCCCGGTGGCGCGGGCAACGTGGCGTTGAATATCAGTGCACTGGGCTGCCACACCGTGCTGCTCGGTCTGACCGGCGACGACGAGGCAGCGGATGCGCTGCAACGCCGCCTCGAAGGCCCGAACATTCACTGCGATTTCGAACGCGTAGCCGACTGCTCAACCATCACCAAACTACGCGTACTCAGCCGCCACCAACAGCTGATCCGCCTCGATTTTGAAGATGGCTTTCACCACCACCCCGCAGAGAATCTGTTGCAACGCTTCACCAGCGCGCTCGAAACAGCAGATATTGCTGTGCTCTCCGACTACGGCAAAGGCACGTTGCACGCTATCCAAACGCTCATCGCCGCCGCACGTAGCGCAAGAAAAATGGTACTCGTTGACCCCAAAGGCAACGACTTTGAGCGCTACTGTGGCGCCACACTGCTGACACCCAATTTGGCCGAGTTCGAAGCGGTGGTCGGCCACTGCGCCAACGATGAGATATTGGTCGAAAAAGGTGAACAACTACGCGCCACGCTGCAGCTCGAAGCACTGCTCATCACCCGCAGCGAACAGGGCATGACGCTGATTCAGCGCGACCAAGACGCACTGCACCTGCCGACCCGCGCCCGCGAAGTGTACGATGTCACCGGCGCTGGCGACACTGTCATCTCAACCCTGGCCGCAGCGCTCGGCTGCGGCGAGACGATGGCGAATGCTACCGCGCTGGCTAATCTGGCAGCGAGCATTGTCGTCGGCAAACTGGGCACCGCGAGCATCGCCCCCCACGAGCTGCGTCGCGCCGTTCGTGAACAGAGTGAAGCACAGCGCGGAGTGATCGAAGAAGCGCACCTGGCAACCGCCATCGCCGATGCCAAAGCGCACGGTGAACGGGTCGTGATGACCAACGGCTGCTTCGACATCCTTCACGCAGGGCACGTCACCTATCTGGAGCAGGCGCGAGCACTGGGCGATCGACTGGTTGTCGCTGTCAATACAGACGCCTCGGTGAAACGCCTCAAGGGGGAGGAACGCCCCATGAACACGCTGCAACGGCGCATGCGTGTGCTCGCCGGTCTGGCCTGTGTCGACTGGGTGGTGGCGTTCGATGAAGATACGCCGACGCAGCTGATCTGCCATCTGCTGCCCGATATTCTCGTCAAGGGCGGTGACAACAACCCGATGCAGATCCCCGGCGGCGACTGCGTACGCGCCAATGGCGGCGAAGTCAAAGTGATGGAGTACATCGATAACTGCTCCACCACCGGCCTCATCAACACCATTCGTGCACGCAGCCCCAGCGACGATTGATGCACTCATGAACACCGTGCACGTAGATACCGTTATCTTTGGCGGCGGCATCGCCGGTTTATGGCTACTGGCGCGGCTACGCCAGCAGGGCTACAACGCCGTTCTGCTCGAACCGCAACAGCTCGGATCGGGACAGACGCGCTACGCTCAAGGCATTATCCACGGCGGCACCAAATACGCGCTGAGCGGCAGCGCCAGCGCCTCTGCGCAAGCCATCGCCAACATGCCCGCTGTATGGGATGCCTGCCTGCGCGGCGTCGGCGAGGTGGATTTGAGCGCCGCGCAACGGGTCGCGGACCACCAGTACTTGTGGAGCCGCCAAAATCTCTCATCGCGACTCAGTGGATTTTTTGCCAGCCATCTCATGCGCAGTCGCATGCAGGCAGTCGCGCGCAGCGACTATCCGCCCCTGTTTCAAACGCCTCAGTTCAAAGGCACGCTCTATCGTCTCGACGAACCGATCATCGACACCCTGTCTGTCATCGATGCACTGGCAGCCCCCCACCGCGCACGCATCTGGAAAATATCCTGGCCTGACGGGGTGAAGCTTGCCTGCACACCATCACCCACCGTCGAACTAACGCGCGACAGCGGCGAACCACTCAAGCTTCAGGCACAGCGCCTCATCTTTGCCGCAGGTGCTGGCAACGCGACGCTGCTCAGCGCCCTCGGCCGCAGCACGCCAGCGATGCAGATTCGCCCGCTACAGATGGTCGTGGTCAACAGCGCAGCACTGCCCGCAAAACTGTTCGCCCACTGCCTCGGCAGCGGCGCAACACCGCGCATCACCATCACCAGCCACCCATGCCGCGACGGCAGCACAGTATGGTACCTGGGTGGTCAGCTGGCAGAAGAGGGCGCACGGCAAAACGCCAACCAACTGATCCAGCACGCCAAACGCGAACTTGCCGAACTGCTCCCGCAACTACCCGCACAGACGTGGCGTGACGCACGCTGGGCGACACTGCCCATCGACCGCGCCGAACCACGGCAACCCGACGGCAAGCGGCCCAGCACCGTTTTTGCTGACGACAGCGACGGCATCATCACCATCTGGCCAACCAAGCTGGCACTGGCGCCTCTATTGGCCGACGCGGTGATAACACGGCTGCGTGACGGGGGGATCAGC
>JAADGQ010000045.1:40656-45147 GCA_013152295.1 Gammaproteobacteria bacterium
TGAGCAATGGAGCTGAGAACACTCGGCGCAAGCAACATTGCCGTGAGCCCTATCGGCCTGGGCAGCGTCAAATTTGGCCGTGACCAGCAGGTTAAATACCCGCGCGGCTTTACCATCCCCGACGACCGTACCGTCAGCAATCTACTGGCGCTGGCGTGGGAGCTGGGCATCAATGTCATCGACACCGCGCCCGCCTACGGCAACAGCGAAGCGCGTCTGGGGCAGCTTCTGCCGAAAAACCAACCCTGGGTCATCGTCACCAAAGTCGGCGAGGCGTTCGACAATGGCCAGTCCAGCTTCGATTTCAGCGCCGCTGCTACGCGCGCCAGTGTCGAGCGCAGCCTCAAACGGCTGCAGCGCGAGCAGCTCGACGTGGTACTCGTCCACTCCGATGGCGACGACATGCAGATCATCCACCATCAGGGAGTGCTTGCCGAACTGCAACGGCTCAAAGAGGTGGGATTGGTTCGCGCTTACGGTATCTCCACCAAAACCGTTGCAGGCGGCTGCTGGGTGGCGCAGCACTGCGATGTCATCATGGTCAGCTGCAACCGCGACAGTGACGACGACCGACAGGTCATCGCTGCTGCGCATCAAAACAGCTGCGGCATACTGGTAAAAAAGGGGCTGCAGAGCGGTCACGCTGACCCCAGTGCAGGCGGCGCGGGCATTGATGCCGCGTTCAAATTTATCTTCAGCCAGCCTGGCATCAGCAGCGCCATCATCGGCACCATCAACCCCGAGCACTTGCGCCAAAACGTTGCTGCTGTCACGTGCGCCATTGCCCAAACCAACAGCCAGCAACCCCACAGACAGTGAGACAACTCTATACACTGGTGCTGACGCTGCTCACACCCATCGTACTGCTGCGCCTGGCGTGGCGCGGCTGCAAGGCGAGGGACTACTGGCGACGCTGGCCGCAGCGCTTCGGGTTTTTCCCCGCGCTGCCCAGTGAGCACTGTCTGTGGATTCACGCCGTTTCGTTTGGCGAAGTGCAAGCCGCCGCTCCGCTGATCAGACATCTGCTGAATCGCGCCCCCGAGCAAGCACTGCTGATCACCACCACCACACCAACCGGCTCCGCACACGTCCAGCGCCTGTTCAGCAGTGAACTCGGCAAAACCGTGCACCACGTCTATCTGCCCTACGACCTGCCCGGTTCTGTGCAGCGCTTTCTTCGGCGCACGCGACCACGGCTGGCGATCATGGTGGAGACGGAGATCTGGCCCAATCTGTTCCACCACTGCCGCGACAGACAGATCCCGCTGATTGTCGCCAATGCGCGTCTGTCACAGCGCTCCGCCGCAGGTTATGCCAGATTTGCCGCGCTGACTCGCCAGACACTGCAAAACATCACCACGATTGCCGCTCAGGACCACGCCAGTGCGCAGCGTTTTATCGAGCTCGGCGCCACTGCAGGCGCCGTTCAAATCACCGGCAGCATCAAATTTGATATCGAGCTGGCACCCAATATTAAACGTGCCGGTGCTGCGCTGCGCCGACAGTGGGGCACGCGCCCGGTGTGGGTCGCCGCCAGCACGCATCCTGGCGAAGAGGAGCAGGTACTGGCGGCACACCGCCACGTTCAAATGGTGCTCCCCGATGCACTGTTGATACTGGTGCCGCGCCACCCGGAGCGTTTTCGTGACGCTGAAACGTTGTGCCACGAACAACGTTTCGACAGCGTGCTGCGCAGCTCGATGCAGTCCTGCAGTGCTTCCACCGCCGTCTTTATTGGAGACAGCATGGGCGAGCTGATGCTGTTCTACGCAGCCAGCGATGTCGCCTTTGTCGGTGGCAGTTTGGTGCCGATTGGCGGCCACAATCCAATCGAACCGGCTGCTCTCGGCCTGCCCATCATTACCGGCCCTCACCTCTTCAATTTTGCTGAGATTAGTCAAACACTGGCGACAGCCGGTGCCGCACGGCAGATCGAAAATGCACAACAGCTGGGCGAGAGCATTGCACAGCTGCTACAAGAGAGAGAGACGCGCCACGCGATGGGGGAGCAGGGGCTGAAAATCGTCGCAGAAAATCGTGGCGCACTGGATAGACTCATGGCGCTGATTATCCACCACGACAAAAGAGATAAAAAATAGAAGGGGACGAGAGCATGTCGAGATTGTTGACCTTGTCACTGCTACTGCTGTTGAGCTGTGTTGGCTGCAGCAGTAACAGCGCCCGCCAGGCGAGCTATCAATACAACACCATCATCGTCAACAAGCAGTTCAGATGCAGTCCTGCCGCAGCAATCAAAAGAGAGATGTTGGCGTTGATCAATAAAGCGCGCTCACAGCCACGCAGTTGTGGCAAACAGCGCTTTCCCGGTGTCGCGCCACTGACCTGGAATGCCGCGCTGAAGGCCGCCGCAGCAGATCACTCATTAGACATGGCGCGCGGTGACTTTTTTAGCCACAGTGGCAGCGACGACTCTGATGTCAGCAACCGCGTCGATGCAGCGGGTTACGAGTGGCGCAGGGTGGGGGAGAACCTCTACGGCGGCGCCGAGCGCTCCGAACAGGCGGTTCGCGGCTGGTTGCGCAGCCCTGCGCACTGCAGAAACATTATGAATCCTGACTTCAAACAGATGGGCGCTGCCTGCGCACGCAACAGCGCCAGCAAATACGGCACCTACTGGACCCAGGTGCTGGCGACCGCGCTATAACCCCATGCGCCAAGGGTTGTGCCGCCGCTAAAACGGGATAGACTCTCCCGCCTGCAGATGCACCCCGCCAGGGGCTTGATTACCGCCCGATGGCCCATAAATCAAAGCAGCACAATCGGCTCGATGCTCCGTGCCGATGTTGAAAAACAATATTAAGTCAAGACTAAAACCACACCAGGAGATCGATATATGAGCGTATTAGTTGCCAAAGCCGCACCCGGATTTACAGCCACTGCTGTGATGCCAGACAACAGTTTCAACGAAGATTTCAGACTCTCTGACTACCACGGTAAAAAGAATGTTGTGCTGTTCTTCTACCCGCTGGATTTCACTTTTGTCTGCCCATCAGAGCTGCTCGCCTTTGACCATCGCATCAAAGCGTTTGAGAGCCGCGACACCCAGGTTATTGGCTGCTCTGTAGACTCCCACTTCTCCCACCTGGCGTGGAAAAACACAGCGATCAATAATGGTGGAATCGGCAACGTTCAATACCCACTGGTTGCCGATCTGAACAAGAGTATCGCCCGCGATTACGACGTACTGCTGGATGAGAGCGTCGCGCTGCGTGGCTCTTTTTTGATCGACAAAGAGGGTGTTGTGCGTCACCAGGTGGTTAACGATCTGCCACTTGGCCGCAACATCGACGAAATGCTGAGAATGATTGACGCGTTAATCTTCCACGAAGAGCACGGTGAAGTCTGTCCGGCGGGATGGAAAGAGGGTGACAAAGCGATGGAGGCAACACCAGACGGCGTTGCCGCTTATCTGGCTGCTGAAGCGGACAAACTCTGATCGCCCGCCGATTGACGCTCAAACACTCTGGGCACCGCATCCGCTGCCATGCCCAGAGTGTTTATCGTATGCTGTTCAGTGCGCTGCGCAGGGGTGCTTGCCCCGATGCGCATTTATAGAACACTTTGACCCCGTAGCTGTGCGGGGATCGCTCCCATAAATAGGCCGCTAGCATCGTCTTTAGCAGCGGTATTGAGTAACCACGAGTATCCGTTGCTACTTCCTGTAGCGATAGACGGTTGTTGGTCGCAAGTCGTAGCACATGTTCAGCAGGAACACCCAACCTCGAATTAATAACTGAATCCAGACCAATCATCGCCATCGCGTAGCAACGTTGCTCTTCACCACTCAAAACCATCGACCCGTGTGCATGCAGCACTTGGGGTAACAGAATCAGCACCAACCCGCACATGCTATATGTAAATTTTCCTCTCATGACAGCCCTCCTGCAAAACGAGCTGCATTCACCACCCGCCAGACAATCGTTACGCAGTATAAAGCTGGCAATAAACGCGCTCTCTTAAACTGTATAACGGCCTCCCAACAGCCAGACTTAAGCGCGTATCTATTGAAACTTAACAACTTTTGTTGTGGCTACGGAAGCAACTAGAGAGAGAAAAAGAGGCGCTGAAACTTAACAATAAATGGTAAAAAAAGGACAAAAAAAATCCCCGCTGGTAAACCAGTGGGGAAAAGTTCGTCGCTCTCAGTTGGACAGATGATAGACGAGATAACAAGATGACAAAATGCGCGGTTATTCACAATCGGCGCAAGAGGATGGGACGCGTAGGAGAAATCCTACCTATATTAAAGAACACCTTTCAAAACAGTAACGAAGACGAGAGGTGTTGCACTTGCTCTCTAAACGCCGCGCGGCCTTAAACACTCGGCCGTTCGCTCGCACCCTCAAGCGGTTGTGAAGCAGCACCTCGCGTGACCCGCTTGATGAGCACAACAGTAGCCAGAATAGTGATCATCAATGTCACGATCAGCCAGTTCCCCCATATCACGTAGGGCGTTGATCCACCTCTCGG
>JAADGQ010000061.1 GCA_013152295.1 Gammaproteobacteria bacterium
TTTCCCTTCAACTCAAGGACTATCTGCTACTGGCAGAGGCGTGGTTGACGTTAGGCTGGGTGGATCTGCTGATTAGCACCGTTCCCTACCGACGTTGGCGCCACTGGATCGAGTGTGGTGATATTGACGAAGGCGATAACAGCAATCCACAGCGGGCGTGTGACGTTGCGTTGCTGATCAATCGCTCCGAGGCGGCAGCCAGGCATCACATCCGCCCCATGAACTGTCTGCGTCGAACGGTGGCGCAAAAGTTGATGTTAGCGAGACGGGGCATCGCTGTTTGTGTTCATGTCGGCGTAAAAAAAGAGGGGGCTGGCTTTGCGGCTCACTCATGGCTTTCGCACAACCAGAAAATCTTGAATGACTCGCCGGATGTGACCGGATGTGACCGAGCGCTACGTTGAGCTGGGGCGGGATCAGTGGTGTAACGCGAAGTTTTAGCTTTTTGGTTTTAATGGCCAAAAACAGCGGCATGCCTTTGAAACCATATCTGTGCCATCAGGGCATAGAGCAGATTAACGTTGAGTGATGCGTGTTTGTTCTCTGTAAAAGATTCAAATGCGCTCAGTAGTTTTTTGTTATCGACCAACCCCATCGCCTGCAGACGCTCGTCAGAAAGAATCGTTTGAATGGTCTCTTTTTGATCACGAATAATCTGGCCAAAAAAACTGTCGAAGATCACTTTATTTCTGCTCCAGCAGACTGAATCGGGTAACACGTTTGTCATGCTGCGGCGCAACAACCACTTGGGATAGCTGTCGCGAATCCACAGATCATCGGGAATGGCGAAGCTGAATTCAACCAGGCGGCGATCAAAAAAGGGGTGGCGTACTTCGATGCCGAAGTGTGCTCCCGCCTGCTGATAGGAGCGCACGGAGTTGATTGTCGAGCTGTTTAGCCACGCATCGTAACGCGCCTGCAGCGCTGGGTTGCTGAAGTGAACGACATCGTTGGAACGGCTGCTTTTTTCATGTGCTTCTAGCAGACGCTTGGTCTTGTCAGGAACCCAGTCCGGCACATTTGAGGCGGGTGGTTTGCCGCGCAGTTTTCTGATGCCTTGCTTGAGTTGCGGCGGAAGAAAAGGGATAACAAACAAGTTTAATAACGTATTTAATAGCGGCAGCTGCATCTCCTTGCAGCCGCTAATCACTTCTTTAATAGCCTTAAAATCACCACGTAGTAGACGCCGCGAATAAGTCAAGCTATGGCCCCATGCCATCTCGTCGCCGCCACTCCCTGTGAGTAAAATGTCAGCGCCGATCTCTTTGATCAGTCTCATCTCGTCGATATATCGCGGTGAACAGACGGTGCCCGGATTTTCCAGCGATGGTGGATAGAGCTCTCTGAAATCCAGCCCCAGGTGTTGCTCGGCGGCAAAGTAGTGAATATTTTCAAGGCCCAAGTGTTGCAACATGTCGCTGATTCGCTCGCTCTCATCACAGCTGGCGACGGTTTTGTAGGTGTGTGAAATGACAGCAATCTGTTTGTGACGTTTGGTCGCCTCTTGCTGCGCCAATGCGGTGACGGTGGTTGAGTCCATGCCGCCACTCATTTGTGATGCGATCACACTCTCCGACGTGCGCATGCGATCATTGACACTGCGGCGCAGAATCCCGCGCAGTTGCTCTTCGTAATCGGCTATTGAGCGGTGGCGAATTTTGAATGCCGGGTCCAGCGCCCAGTAGCGCTCAACGACTAGGCCATTGGCATCTGCCAGCAAGTAGTGGCCAACCGGCAGCAGCTGGATACCCTCAAACATCGACACGTTGGGGTCGGGCCAGCCGCCGATCCAGCTCGCCAGCGCGTGTCTGTTGATGTTTGCTCGAATGGCCGGATGAGCCAGCAGCTGAGCCCCTTCGCTGGCGATAAGCACGCTATTGTCAGTCTGGGCATATGAGAGCGTACGCATGTTCATCGCATCGCGCGCGGCAAAAACGCGCTTCGATTGGTTATCCCACACGATAAAAGCAAAATCACCAATAAGATGTGTTGCGCAGTGGCGTCCCCACCTGCGGTAGGCTTCAAGGATAATCTCGGCATCGCTGATATGGGCAGGGTCGCCGATAGCATCAGCAAATTGGTCGAGCAGCTCTTGGCGGTTATCGATGCGTGCATCACAAACCAGAGTAAAACGTCCGTCTGTGGAAGTCAGAAGGTTCTGGCTTTGCGCCAAAGGTTTGAGGGGCAGGTGGCCGAATCCTGTGTTGTTCTTGGTTAATAGGCTTGGTTTGGCCGAAGTGGAATGGGGAGACGAATGGAGGGAAGGGGAGGGAGTGGTTATCTGTCCGATGGTTTGAGTGGTTACGGGTTCTCCACTCCAGTGAATGACTGCTGCGATTTTGCTCATCGGTGTGAGTCTATAGTACTTGGGAATCCCTAAAAAGTGATCTGATGAGAGTTTTCGGACAAACAACCGCGTAGCATTTTTTCTTGCCTGTCTTATGAGGAGCATGTATCATTCTGCCAGCTTTTGGTAGGTATCAGGGTTTTAGTGGGGTCATCTCTGGCGAGTCGTAACGAGCGGGAGGTGGTGCCATCGAAAAGCAGGACGTGAAGAAGCCCCGAATCCGGGGCTTTTTTGTACATGGAAGTTAGTCAGCGGAGATCTTGTTCGCGGTGGTTAAAAAAGGGATTGCGCAAAGCTGTTTTATGAGGGTGGGCCGTATGGCCCATTTTTTGTTTGGTTGCTCTGAATGTTGGTGTGCAGGTGATACAAGGTCCGCTAAAATTACAGCAGTTGCTCGAACCCGTGGTCACTGGTCTGGGCTATGAGTTTGTGGGGATTGAGTACCAGGTGCACAGCCAGAATGCGTTGCTACGGCTCTATATCGACAAAGAGGGCGGCGTGAATGTAGACGACTGCGCCCAGGTGAGCTGGCAAGTGAGTGCGCTGCTTGATGTCGAGGAGCCAGTGCAGGGAAATTACACGCTGGAGGTATCGTCGCCAGGGCTGGATCGGCTTCTGTTTAACGCGGAGCATTTTGAGCGCTTTGCCGGCCAACAGGTTAAGTTGCAGCTGGAGTCGCCGCTGGACGGCCGGCGCCGACTGCGCGGAAAATTGCTGGGCATGAGTGGCAGCAACGTGATGATTGAAGATGAGAGTCAGCAGGTTGAGGTCCCCATGGAGTTAATTAAAAAAGCACGTTTAGTCGCTGCTGTTTAATCGCACGAGTGTCAGATCGGGTACAAACAGGTCGGGTACAAAAAGTGGGTCAGCGCACTTTTAGAGGTCAATCATGAGTAAAGAGATTCTAGCAGTTGTGGATGCGGTGTCCCATGAACGGGGCGTCAGCAAAGATGTGCTCTTCGAGGCTATCGAGACCGCATTGGCAACCGCGACTAAAAAGCGCCATCTTGAAGATATCGAAGCGCGCGTGGCTATCGATCGTGCAACGGGCGATTATGACACCTACCGGCGCTGGCTGGTGGTTGCAGACGCAGAAGAGGGCGATGACGAGACGGACGGCGCATTAGAGTTTCCAGATATGGAGATTTTCCTGAGCGACGCACGCGAGCAACGTGCCGATATCGACGTTGGCGACTATATTGAAGAGCCGATCGACTCCGTGGAGTTTGGACGAATTGCCGCGCAGTCCGCCAAACAGGTGATCGTGCAGAAGGTTCGTGAAGCTGAACGGGCTCTGGTTGTTGAGAGCTACAAAGATCGCGTGGGCGAGATGGTGTTGGGTGTCGTCAAGCGGGTTGAGCGTGGCAATGTGATTCTCGATCTTGGTAACAATGCTGAAGCTTTTATTGCACGCGATGAGATGATCGCCCGCGAGGCTGTGCGCCCCGGTGATCGTCTGCGCGGCTGTCTGCGTGAAGTGCGTTTTGAGCCGCGCGGCCCTCAACTGTTTGTGAGTCGTACTGCGCCGGAATTAGTGATCGAGCTGTTCAAGCTGGAAGTGCCTGAAGTGGGTGACGGTTTGATCGAAGTGATCGGCGCTGCGCGTGATCCGGGCGCCCGCGCTAAAATTTCAGTGCGGACCAATGACCCACGAATTGACCCTGTCGGCGCGTGCATCGGCATGCGCGGTGCACGCGTTCAAGCGGTCTCTAATGAGCTGAATGGCGAGCGTATCGACATTATTCTCCACGATGAGAACTCGGCTCAGTTTGTGATCAATGCCATGTCGCCGGCTGAAGTGGCATCTATCGTCGTTGACGAAGATGCGCGCTCTATGGATATCGCTGTTGCCGAAGAGCACTTGTCGCAGGCGATTGGCCGTGGTGGGCAAAACATTCGTCTGGCCAGCCAGCTGACCGGCTGGGAGCTCAACGTGATGAGCGAGGACCAGGCTGAAGAGAAGAACGAAGCAGAGTCCGAAAAGCTGCAAGCCCTGTTTATGGAGCAGCTTGATGTTGATGAAGAGCTCGCCACCATCCTGGTTCAGGAGGGCTTCTCCAGTCTGGAAGAGGTGGCCTACGTTCCAAGTCACGAGATGGTTGAAATTGAAGAGTTTGACGAAGAAATGGTCGAAGAGTTGCGCAATCGTGCCAAGGATGTGTTGTTGATGCGCGCTATCAGTGACGAGGAGGCGCTGGAGAGCGCCAAACCGGAACAGGATCTGCTGGAGATGGATGGTATGGACGAGCGTTTGGCGCACCTGTTGGCAGGGCGCGGCGTGAAGAGTCAGGAGGATTTAGCAGAGCTGTCAGTGGATGACTTGATTGATCTGGAAGATGTGGATGAAACGCGCGCCGGGGAGTTGATCATGACCGCCCGAGCCCCGTGGTTTGAAGGTGTTGAGCAGCAGGGATAACGGGTGAGATTGAGATAATGTCTGAAGTAACAGTTAAAAAGTTTGCCGAACTCGTTGGTGTTCCCCCTGAGCGTCTGGTCTCCCAGCTACGTGACGCCGGCGTTGCGATCGATGATGAAAATGGTGTCATTAGCGACACAGAAAAAGTTGAATTGCTCGACTTCTTGCGCAAGAACCATGGCATTAAACAGCCAGAGGATGCGGGTGCAGCAGAGCCACGAAAAATCACTCTGAAGCGTCGCACGATGAGTGAGCTGAAGCAGAAGAGCCCGGCAGGCAGGGGTAAAGTTAATACTGTCAATGTAGAGGTTCGTAAAAAGCGCACCTACGTTAAACGCAGTGACGTGATGGCCAAAGAGGCTGAACGACTGGAAAAGCTGGTTAAAGAGCGCAGCGACGAAGAGGCGGAGAAGGCCAAGGAAGCAAACCTGCTGGAAGAGGCGCTGTTGAAAAAACAGCGCGATCAGGAGCAGGAGGAGCAGCGTCGCGTTGAGGCAGAGAAAGCACGCGTCGCAGAAGAGGCGCGCCGCAAAGAGGAGGCTGAGGCCACCAGGCTCAAGGCTGAGCAGGCAGAGGCGCTCAAGAAAGCTCAACAAGCATCCGCCGCCAAGCCAGACCCGCAGCAGGCCGCAGAAGATAGCAAAAAAAGCAAGCGTCGCGGTGGCGCGAAAGACAAAGGCAGTCACGTCTCAAAATTTGGCCGCAAAGAGTTGCATGTGGCATCAGAGAAGACCGGGCGCCGCAAAAAGAAGGTTCGCTCACGAACAATGGGCGCAGCCAGCAGTGGCGGCAAGCACGGCTTTGCCAGACCCACTGCGCCCGTCGTTCGTGAGGTGAGCATCCCTGAAACGCTCACCGTTGCCGAGCTGGCTCAACGCATGTCAGTTAAAGCGGCGGAGGTGATCAAGGCGCTGATGGGAATGGGCAGTATGGCGACCATCAATCAACCGATTGATCAGGAGACGGCGATACTGCTGGTCGAAGAGATGGGCCACATTGCCAAGCCGCTACAGGAGAACGCCCTCGAAGAGGCAGCGGGTATCAGTGAAGAGGTTATCGGTGAGCGCGTTTCCCGTGCACCCGTTGTGACGATTATGGGGCATGTCGATCACGGCAAGACTACGCTGCTCGACTACATTCGCCGCACTAAAGTGGTTGACGGCGAAGCTGGAGGAATTACCCAGCATATCGGCGCCTATTATGTTGATACGGATAAGGGGATGATCTCCTTTCTTGACACGCCAGGCCACGCGGCATTCACCGCGATGCGTGCGCGCGGCTCGAAAGTGACCGACATCGTGATTGTGGTGGTTGCCGCCGATGACGGCATGATGCCGCAGACGGTTGAGGCGATTCAGCATGCGCAGGCGGCAGGTGTGGCGATCATCGTAGCCATCAATAAAATGGATAAACCTGATGCTGACCCTGAGCGGGTGATGCAGGAGCTCTCTACCAAAGAGGTTATCCCTGAAGAGTGGGGCGGTAGCACCATGTTCGTCAAACTGTCGGCGAAGAGCGGTGAAGGGGTGGATGCTCTGCTGGATGCCATATTGCTACAGGCAGAGATGCTTGAGTTGAGCGCCGTTCAGGACTGCCCTGCCAAGGGTGTGGTCATTGAGTCGGCGCTGGATAAAGGCCGTGGCCCTGTTGCCACTGTGCTGGTTCAACATGGCGTTTTGCGCAAGGGCGATGTGATTCTGTCCGGTCACGAGTATGGCCGCGTTAGAGCCATGCTGGATGCTAATGGTAAGCCTGTTAATGAGGCCGGGCCATCATTTCCTGTCGTTATTCTGGGGCTGTCGGGTACGCCCAATGCGGGTGATGAGCTGACGTGTGTGGCGGACGAGCGCGCAGCCCGTGAAATTGCTGAAAGTCGCGAGACCAAGACGCGCGAGACCCGCTTTGCTCACCAGCAATCCACCAAGCTCGAAGAGATGTTTTCGAAGATGGGCAAAGGGGCTGTGCAGACCCTTAACCTGATCGTCAAGGCAGATGTTCAAGGTAGCGTAGAGGCGTTGAAGGATTCGCTGTTGAAGATATCCAACGATGAAGTTCAGATCAACGTTGTTGTCAGTGGCGTTGGCGGAATTCGCGAATCTGATGTCAATTTGGCGATGGCCTCGGATTGCATTCTAATCGGTTTTAATGTGCGTGCAGACGCATCAGCGCGGCGCATTGCCAAAAGTGCGGACCTCGAAATTCGCTATTACAGCATCATCTACGATGTCATCGACGATGTTAAAAAGGCCGTTAGCGGCATGCTGGCTCCTGAAATTCGTGAACAGATTATCGGTTACGCCGAAGTGCGCGATGTCTTCAGATCGCCGAAGTTTGGCGCGATTGCAGGTTGTCTGGTGGTCGAAGGACTCATTAAGCGCAGTGCGCCGATCAGAGTATTGCGCGACGAGGTTGTGATCTACGAAGGTGAACTCGAATCGTTGCGACGTTTTAAAGATGATGTCAACGAAGTTCGCTCAGGGGTTGAGTGTGGTATTGGTGTCAAGAACTACAACGATGTTGTTCCAGGTGATCGCATCGAAGTGTTTGAGCGCATCGAAGTTGCGCGTGAACTGTAGGTGAGCCTCTCTCCCCTTCCTCTGAATTAGTGGCAAATTAATGGCAAGAGAGTTTAGTCGCGGCCGTCGCGTCGGCGAACAGATTCAGCGTGAGTTGTCGAAAATTATCCCCAGAGAGATTAAAGATCCACGTCTGGGGATGGTGACCATCTCTGCGGTCGATGTGGCGCGTAACCTGAGTATTGCCAAGGTGTATGTCACGTTGATGGATCGTAATACCCCGGAGGAGATCAAGACCTCCATCAAGATACTCAATGGCGCAGCTGGTTTTTTGCGCCACGAGTATGGTCGTTGTGTCTCACTGAAGCATATTCCTGAGCTGCGTTTCTATCACGATATCTCTATTGCTAGAGCAGCACACCTCTCGGCACTTATTGATAGCGCCGTCAGTGCAGATAGCGCAGATAAAACTACAAAATCGGGAGAAGAACAGTAGTGGCAAACCGTCGCAGTCGAGGCCGAAATATCAGCGGCATCCTGTTGTTGGATAAACCTGTAGGCGTTAGCTCTAATGGCGCTCTGCAGCGAGTAAAGCGAATTTTCAATGCGCGTAAAGCCGGTCACACAGGAAGCCTTGATCCCTTGGCCAGTGGCATGTTGCCCATCTGCCTGGGTGAGGCGACAAAAATATCGGGCTTTCTGTTGGAGGCTGATAAGTATTACCGGGTTACTATCAAGCTTGGTGTGAAAACGGCTACCGGCGATACCGAAGGTGATGTTGTTGGTAGTTGGCCCGTAGTCGATATTGCAGAGCAGGATTTGCAGCGCGCCTTCACCGAGTTCAGCGGGAAGATTGACCAGTTGCCGCCGATGTATTCGGCGATCAAGAAAAATGGTCAGGCGTTGTATAAACTTGCCCGGCAAGGCATCGAGGTGGAGCGCGATACGCGTCAGATCACTATTCACTCCATCGAGCTGCTGCACCACGAAGGTGATGAGCTGGAGCTGGATGTTCACTGCTCCAAGGGGACCTATATTCGCACCCTGGCCGATGATTTGGGCGTAGCGCTTGGTTGTGGCGGTGGACACGTCACCGCATTGCGTCGCCTAAAAGTGGGTCCGTTTGCTGATGCGACCAAAATGGTGACGCTTGAGCAGTTACAGGCACTCGGTGAGCAGGGGATGGCTGAGCTCGATGCGCTGCTTATGCCAATAGAGAGTGCTGTAGCGCAGTGGCCGGATGTCTGCCTGAGTCGAGACAGTGTTCACTACGTGCGCAAAGGGCAAGCGGTTTTTGTTCCCAAGGCGCCGACACATGGCTGGGTCAAGCTCTACTCTGGCCAAGAGAGCTTTTTGGGTGTTGGCCATGTTTTGGATGATGGCCGCATCGCACCGAAAAGGTTATTTAACGTTTAACAACCTGTTAACGCAGCAGTGGCGAGCTGTTTTTCCGAGAAATGGAAAAACGCTGGCGATTAGTATTACTCAGCGCTCTATTTAGCTTGCCTCTGGTGATGAGAGGTGGGTAAAATACGCGCGTTTATTTTCATGGGATTAAATCAGGAGTCAACATGCCTTTTAGCGCCGAACAGAAGGCCCAGGTCGTCGAGAGTTATCAAAGAGCACCTAACGACACGGGGTCACCGGAGGTACAGGTTGCGCTGCTTACCGCGCAAATCGAACACCTTTCGGGTCACTTCAAAGAGCACACGCACGACCATCACTCTCGTCAGGGTCTGCTCAGAATGGTCAGCCAGCGCCGCAAGTTGCTGGATTATTTAAAGGGCAAAGATAGCACTCGTTACCGCGAGCTGATCTCCCGCTTGGGGCTCCGTAAGTAATCTTAACCCCATACACCTACTCCTTTTATACCGGCGTATCGGCGCATTTTCATACAGATATCGGCACACGCGTAATAGCGCGTGCCGCTTCTCATTAATATAGCTTCAACTCATCTCCCTCTTACCAAACTGTAAGGAATATTCGAAAGTGACCCCCATCAAAAAAGTTTTTCAATATGGTGACCATTCGGTTTCTATAGAGACCGGAGAGATTGCGCGGCAGGCCAGTGGCGCAGTCATGGTTAGCATGGGTGACACGGTTGTTCTAGTGACTGCAGTCGGCAAGAAAGAGGCGGATGAGGGGCGCGATTTTTTCCCACTCACCGTCAATTATCAGGAGCGCACCTACGCTGCTGGCAAGATACCCGGCGGCTTCTTTAAACGCGAAGGACGCCCCAGTGAGAAAGAGACGCTGACTTCGCGGCTGATTGATCGGCCGATACGCCCGCTGTTTCCCAAGGGTTTCACCAACGAAGTGCAGGTGATTGCCACGGTTGTGTCGGTAGATAAAGAGATCGACCCGGATATTCCTGCGTTAATTGGTGCATCTGCCGCCTTGGCTATCTCAGGCATGCCTTTCAGCGGTCCCGTTGGCGCTGCGCGGGTTGGCTACAAAGATGGTGAGTATCTGCTCAATCCTTCATTCAGCGCGCTGCAGGACTCCGAGCTGGACCTCGTTGTCGCAGGCACTGATAACGCCGTACTAATGGTGGAGTCAGAGGCCAAAGAGCTGAGCGAAGAAGTGATGTTGAATGCGGTGATTTTTGGTCACGACCATATGCAGGTCGTGATCAGCGCGATTAACGAGCTGGCGCAGGAGGTGGGTAATGCAGCTTGGTTGTGGCAGGCGGCTGAAACAGACGAAGCGCTCACCAGCGCTGTCAGCGACGATAGCGGCGCAGCTGTTCGCGATGCCTACGCTATCAGCGAAAAACAGCAGAGAACTCAACAGCTGTCGGAAATTCGTGCGGCTGCCATTGAGCGCCTGACAGCTGGCGATGATGCCCAATGGTCGGCAGAGCAGGTCAAGGGCGCTGTTTCCCAGCTGGAGAAACGTGTGGTCCGCGACCAGATCATTGCCGGTGCGCCGCGCATTGATGGCCGTGGTCTGGATAGCGTGCGCCCGATCAGTGTTAAAGTCAGCACGCTGCCTCGCGCACACGGGTCTGCGCTGTTTACGCGCGGCGAGACTCAGGCGCTGGTTGTCTGTACCCTGGGCACCGAGCGTGACTCACAGATCATTGATGCACTGGAGGGCGAGCGCAAAGATCCCTTTATGCTGCACTACAATTTCCCTCCCTATTGTGTTGGTGAGACCGGCTTTGTCGGTAGTCCGAAACGTCGTGAAATTGGTCATGGGCGTCTTGCCAAACGGGGTGTTATGGCCGTGTTGCCTGACATGGACGAGTACCCCTACGCGGTACGCATCGTCTCTGAAATTACCGAGTCAAACGGCTCCAGCTCCATGGCATCTGTGTGTGGCACCAGCTTGGCGTTAATGGATGCCGGTGTGCCGATCAAGGCACCTGTTGCGGGTATCGCCATGGGCTTGATCAAAGAGGGTGACAAGTTTGCCGTGCTTAGCGACATTCTTGGTGACGAAGATCATCTGGGCGACATGGATTTCAAAGTGGCGGGCACCGCCGAAGGCGTGACCGCGCTGCAGATGGATATCAAAATCACCGGTATCACCCGCGAGATTATGGAGGCTGCGCTGACTCAAGCGAAGCAGGGACGGCTGCATATTCTGGGTTGCATGAATGAGACCATTGCCACGACGCGCAGTGAAATTTCAGAGTTTGCACCACGTATCATTACCATGAAGATACATCCTGATAAAATTCGTGATGTGATCGGTAAAGGTGGCGTGACCATCCGCGCGATCACTGAAGAGACCGGTGCCAGCATCGATATTCAGGATGACGGTACCGTGAAGGTTGCATCGGTTGATAACGCGGCTGCTCAAGCGGCATTGAAGCGTATCGAACAGATTACGGCTGATGTCGAAGTGGGTAATATTTACGAAGGCAAAGTGGTGAAACTGATGGATTTCGGTGCCTTCGTTTCGATCTTGCCGGGTAAAGATGGTTTGGTACATATCTCGCAGATATCTGAAGAGCGTGTGCAAAACGTGAGCGACAAGCTCTCTGAAGGTGATGTGATTAAAGTTAAGGTTCTCGAAGTAGATAAGCAGGGCCGCATACGCCTGAGTATGAAGGCGGTAGAGAGCGAGTAAAAACAGCGCTTGTTACTCGAAAAAGGGCCCTCAGTGGCCCTTTTTTTTTGTGTAAAATATGCAGGCCATACTTTCAGGGCGGTGGTTTCGGATTAACAAACAGCGGTCAATCGCGGAAATCTAAAAATCATGGTTAGCGTTGTAGATCAACACAGTGGCGTCAACAGCAAAGATACGCCCGACGCAGACAGATGGCTGGCAACCATTGAACTGGATCGCTCTGAAGACGAAAAAGACGTGATACGCCACGCCGTTGTGTTGGCGCAGAAGGCCTATGAAGGGCGCACGGACGCAGCGGGCGCGCCTCTTTTTCTGCACGCACTGGCCGTCGCCAGAATTCTTACCGCACTGCGTCTTGATCACGAAGCAATTAGTGCAGCGATCCTGCACAGTATCGTCAGTGATACGCCGGTGTCGCTGGATATGGTTCGTGAAGCGTTCTCCGAGCGCATCGCCAAACTCGTCGAGGGTGTGGTGAAGATGGACGTTATCAGCCGTGCCCGTGACCACATGGCTGTGGATGGGGATGGTCTCGTGCAAGCTGAGAGTTTGCACAAAATGCTCCTGGCCATGGTCGAAGATGTGCGCGTCGTGCTGATAAAAATGGCCCAGTGGGTTCA
>JAADGQ010000147.1 GCA_013152295.1 Gammaproteobacteria bacterium
AGAAGAGATGCACTTGGCGCTACTGGGGCTGCCTTTAACCGCAGGGGTAGCTGTAAGAGTGAAGGTGCCATCAAAACAGTCGCTAGCTTGCCCATCGCCATTATCTTTAAAACCTTTAAAGTTGTTGTACTGCAGCATGAGGCTAATATCCATATCCTCATTAACCGGAAAGCCAAACGAAAGAAAATATGCGTCTTCACTGGAGTGCATATGCACATCTTCATCCTGCTTTTTGAAATTCACCAACTGCTGATTACTAAATGTTTCATAGCGACGGGCATCCCAGCGCAGACCAATCACTGGCTCTTCAAGGATAGCGGCACCCATTGCATTGACGCTACCGGAACCACCACCACGAATCGATTCACCGTGAGCGTGAGCCGACGAGATGCTGCCCATCAGTAGCGGTATACTTGCTGTTGCCAATAGTGCTGCTTTTTGTAACGGTTTTTGTTTGAACATTTTTTTATGGACTCCCTAATGGTAATGGTTTGATTGGTTGATTGCTCGCCGTGGTGATGTGTGCAGATCGCCTTTCACCTTGTCGTGTGAGGTGTACTGCAAAATACCTCGGTAACACGATGGCATTTATCGTAACACGCCAAGTGATACGAAATCAACATTCGTGTTACTATGTTTATTCCGACACATACCCCATCGTGCTACTATGGTTTTGGCGCATGCTTTAACTGGTGGCTCTAAAGTTCGGGTGCAAAAATCCGTTAACTGTGCCGTCAGCGGAGATGTGTCTGCGACAACCCGTTAGACGCTAACTTTTGTTTTAATGGAGGAGATCAACAGTGGAAGGTACACACAAACACGAACACGAGCACGACCATCAACATGCCCATCAACACGAGCACGCACACAAACATGCTGATGGCACCGAACATAACCATGGGCATGGGCACAAACACACGCATGGCCATGGCCATGAGCACGAACATGAGCATAGCCACGCAGCGGGTGGTGCACATGATCATCAGCACAGCGATAGTGAGCTGGAGGGACACGATCATGACCATTCAGGCCATGATGCCGAGACCCACGATCACGCGCATTGAAACAACGCTTTTGAAGTAAGCTGGGTGCCCGCGCCGGGTGTGGCGGGCACCAGCCCTCAGCGGCTTACGAAAATAAGAGGCATTCAGAAGTATTGACTGGAAATAAAGGCTTTTTCATCACAGGTACCGACACTGAAATTGGCAAAACATGTGTCAGCGCTGGCGTGATGATGGCCCTAAAAAACCAAGGGCTCTCGGTAGCAGGCATGAAGCCGATAGCATCGGGTTGCCTACGCACAGATGATGGCCTGCGCAACGACGATGCACAGCAGCTGCGACACGAAACTTCGCAGTTTGTGCGTTACGAGCACGTCAACCCTTATGCGTTTGAACCCGCCATTGCACCCCACCTCGCGGCAGCCAAGGCAAAAACTTCCATCGAATTCACCGCAATAAAGAGTGCCTATGACGCGCTCGTCAAAGATTTCCCCTGTGTCGTCGTCGAAGGTGTTGGCGGTTGGTTGGTGCCATTAAATGAACAGCAGACGGTGGCCGATCTAGCGGAGTTACTGGCGCTACCGATCATTTTAGTGGTGGGCATCCGTCTGGGCTGCATCAATCACGCGCTGCTAACGGCGACTGTAATTACAGACAGTGGCTTACCTTTTGCGGGGTGGGTAGCAAATCGCATTGATGCGCAAAGCGAATGCGCTAGCGAAATAATTGCATCGATTGAATCACGGCTTGAAGCGCCGCTCTTGGGCATTGTGCCCCATCTTGAAAAAATGGATGCGCAATTGGTTGCAGATCATTTGAAGCTGCCGGGCTGTAGCCCGACAGCGTGATCTTCGTTAGTAATTTTCTGCGTTGCGCGCCTTATTGCTCGGCGCTGATCATCGTTTGCAGCTTTTTCATCGCGCTCTTTTCCAGCTGGCGAATACGCTCGGCAGAGACTGAATATTTCTCCGCAAGGCATTTGAGCGTTGATTTATCTTCGTTGAGCCAGCGTTTGTTGAGAATGTCACGACTGCGCTCATCCAGCGATTCCAGCGCGTCGTACAGCTTGCCCGTCGTGTGCTCAGCCCAGTCTTCTTGCTCCAGCTGCAGTGACGGCTCTGGCCGCTTGTCGGTGAGATAGCCTGCTGGCGATGCATGATAGTGCTCATCATCGCTATTACCCGTACCCGGATCGAACGGGGTATCCGGGCTGCTCATGCGCGACTCCATCTCTAGCACCGTTTCGGGTTTAACACCCAAGTCTTCAGCGACGCTGTTGACCTCGCTCTGAGTGAACCAACCCAGGCGCTTTTTCGATTTACGCAGATTAAAAAAAAGTTTGCGCTGTGATTTGGTGGTGGCAATTTTGACGATACGCCAGTTACGTAGAATGAATTCATGAATTTCAGCGCGAATCCAGTGCACCGCAAACGAGACGAGGCGTACATTCTGGCTCGGGTCGAAACGCTTGACCGCTTTCATCAAACCAACGTTGCCCTCTTGAATCAGGTCGGCCTGCGGCAATCCGTAACCGCTGTAGCTACGTGCAATGTAGACCACAAAGCGCAGATGGGACATGACCAGCTGACGGGCTGCATCGAGATCGTTATCCTCGCGCAGACGACACGCAAGCTCGTGCTCCTCTTCACGGCTGAGCACCGAGATTCGCGACAACGCCCGCATGTAGGCCTCTTCGCTGCCTACCGGAATTGATAACGCGATATCCATCGTTTTTGTAGCCATAACATCCCCTCATCTAAATACTGAAACTGCTGTAGAGTCTTCGCTCCATTCGGCTCTGGCTGCTCTATCCTGTTCTCATATTTCGAGTCTATTCAGGTGAACACTACTATACAACGGTTATAATTTTCTTAATTTTAGCACTCGGATGATGAGAGTGCTAATTCTGGCCGGAAGTTCCCTGAGCTGAGCGTGTCGCTGAACCTCATTAGCTAAAAGGCTCCTTTTCAGGTGCCGATCATGATGGCTCGATAGCGCGCAGGTGCCTACCCACAGCAAGCCATGAACCAAGCCAGCCAAGCAGCCCAGCCACCAGCAGCAGCTGGAGCGAAGAGACAAAACCCAACCCCTGCAAAATGAAGGCACTGTCATAAAGCAGAGAGAGGCGCTGCATCGGGCCGCTGAGTAGCCAGAATGATGCGCTGATCAGAAGCCAGGCGATACTGCCGCCGAGCAGGCCGTAGAGCATGCCGCTGTAAAGATAGGGGCGGCGAATAAACGCGTCGGTCGCGCCGATCAATTTATTGACGACGATCTCTGCGTGATGGCTTTGAATGGCAAGCCGGATGGTATTGCCGACGAGCAGCGGCACAGATGCGGCAAGCAGGATAGCCAGAATCAATACGCCACGGTGGCTGATATCGAGCAGCGCGTTGAGGCGACGAATCCACTGCATGTCGAGACGCGCGATATCCACCTCTTTCATGGTACTCAGCTCAACCATCAGCGACTCCACCAGCGCAGGAACACTGTGCGCCGCACTAGGGTGAACGACCAGCACGCTGGGCAGCGGGTTTTCGTTGAGCAACTTCAGCGCACGGTTGAATCCGGCGTATTGCTGAAATTCTTGCAAAGCAGCATCAGGGGAGATGAGGTCTACCGTACTAACAGCAGGCATGGCAGCAATCTGCGTGCGCAAGTGCTCAGCGCCAGAAGCACTGACACCTTTTTGCAGGAACAGCGAAATCTGCGCCGTGTCGTCAAGCGTGCCGCCCATCTGCTGTACGTTCTGCAACAACAGATAAAAGCCCGCCGGCAGCGCCAGGGCGATGCCAATGACCGCTGCGGTCATCAAACTTGAAAAAGGTGCTTTGCAGAGCTGCCCGAGACTGAAGAAAAAAACTTGCAGATGACGTATTAAATAGGCGCTAACACGGTTGTTTGAGGTCGCGCGCGCGCGCTGCTCGCGGGCCTCGTGGCCATCGCCATGGTTGTGCGCACTGCTGTTTATGCGTTGCTGGCGATTGCGGTGACGGTTTTTGAACTGCTCACTCATTGCGTTAACCGAGCCCTGCTATCTATAGTCAGTGCACCCTGCTCCAGGGTCAACACACGGCACCCCATGCGCGCGATCAGTGCGTGGTCGTGGCTGGCGATCAGCACCGCGACACCCACCTGATTAAATTGCCGAAACAGCGCCATGATCTCTTGCGATAGCTCGGGGTCGAGATTGCCAGTGGGTTCATCTGCGAGCAACAGCGGTGGCTTGTGAACCACCGCGCGGGCGATGCCCACTCGCTGCTGCTCTCCGCCGGAGAGCGTAACGGGGTAGAGCTTCTCCTTACCGAGCAGGCCGACTTTATCCAGAGCGGCACGCACCCGGCGCGCGATTTCGTGGTGGTGGTGGCCCGCAATAACCAGTGGCAGCGATACATTGTCGAAGACCGTTCGGTCATACAAGAGCTGGTGGTTTTGGAAGATGATGCCGATGTCACGACGAAAATAGGGGATACCGCGACGGCGGATACCGGAGAGATTTTTGCCGTTGACGATGACCTGCCCGTTGGATGCCCGCTCGATCAGGGCGATCAGCTTCATGAGCGTGGTTTTGCCCGCGCCGGAGTGGCCAGTTAGAAAGGCCATCTCCGCCTCGGCGAGGTGAAAACTGACCCGTCCCAGCGCCTCGTAGCCACCGGGGTAGCGCTTGCCTACGTTATCAAACTGAATCATCGGTATCGTCGTTGATGCCGTCGCCAATGCCATCAAATAGCGCGGCGACAAATGTTTCAGCATCAAATTCACGCAGATCTTCGATCGCTTCGCCAACACCAATAAAACGGATCGGCAGGCCCATCTTTCTGGCAATGGCAAAGATAACGCCACCTTTGGCCGTACCGTCCAGCTTTGTCAGCGTAATGCTGGTCAAACCGACGGCTGCATCAAACTGCTCCGCTTGCGACAGGGCGTTTTGGCCGGTGCCCGCATCAACCACCAACATCACCTCATGGGGTGCGCTGTCGTCCATCTTGCCCAAAACCCGTTTGACCTTTTTCAGCTCCTCCATCAAATTGGTCTGAGTGTGCAGGCGACCGGCGGTGTCGGTAATCAGCACGTCGATCCCCTTTGCCTTGGCCATTTGCGTTGCATCAAACGCCACCGAAGCGGGGTCTACTGCGCTGCTGTTGCCAACCACAGCAATGTCGTTGCGTGCACCCCATACTTGCAGCTGCTCAACGGCCGCCGCACGAAAAGTGTCGCCCGCCGCCAGCATCACGGAGTGCCCTTGATTGCGAATGCGCTTGGCCAGTTTACCGATGGTGGTGGTTTTTCCTGCGCCATTTACGCCAACAACCAGAATCACGTACGGCGCATCCTGCTGTGGGATCTGTAACGGCACACTGCACGGCGCGAGAATCTCGCGCATCTCTTCGCGCAGTGCAGGCAGCAGTGCAGCGGGATCTTTCAGCTCTTTACGGGCGAGGCGCGCGGTTAATTTGTCGATAATCTCCTGGGTGGCATCCACACCAACATCAGCGGTCAGCAGTGTTGTTTCAACCTCTTCGAGCAGCTCGTCATCGATGCTCTTTTTACCCAGCACCAAGCGGCCAAGGCCACTACCCAGGTTGGCTCGGGTACGCCCCAGCTTTGACTTCAGACGGCCCCAAACGCCGGCTTCGGTGCCCGGTTTCTCTACAAGTGGTTTTTTTCTGCCAAAGTTGAACATTTATCGTCTACACACACTCAAACGGCCCGCAGGCATTAAAAACAGGTCAAATGAAAGCAATCACATGACACGAATCGAATCTGTCGCAACGAATCTGCTATCACAACATTTTCTGTCGTTGAACAAACCTGACGCACAAGATAGGCTATCGTACCATCACATTTGAGCAGATCGAACAGGAGGGCGCTCAAATGCCAACGCCGTCGCATTAATGATACGCACAGCACAACTATCACCACGCACTACGAAGGGAATAACTCCATGCTGAAACGCACACGGCTTATGGCTTTTCTGTGGCTACTGTCCGGATTGCTGCTATCTGTCAGTCAGACAGCATTCGCGACTGCCAGTCATGAATTGATACTCGACAACGGTCTCAAAGTCGTTGTTAAAGAGGACCATCGAGCACCTGTGGTGGTATCGCAGGTCTGGTACAAAGTAGGCAGCGCTTACGAACATAGCGGCATTACCGGCATCTCCCACGCGCTGGAACACATGATGTTCAAGGGCACCGAAAAACATCCGCCGGGCGAATTTTCGCGCATTATTGCAGAGAACGGGGGGCAGGAGAACGCCTTCACCGGGCGCGACTATACCGCCTATTTTCAACAACTGGAGGCGAGTCGCCTGGAGATCAGCTTCGAGCTGGAGGCTGATCGCATGCGCAATCTGACACTGCCCGAAGAGGAGTTTCTGAAAGAGATCCGCGTGGTGATCGAAGAGCGCCGCCTGCGCACCGAAGATAAGCCGAAGGCACTAACGTTTGAACAGTTCAATGCCAGCGCTTTTGTGAACAGCGCTTACCACCATCCGGTTATCGGCTGGATGGATGACCTGGAAAGCATGACGGTCGAAGATCTGCGCCACTGGTACGAGAAGTGGTATGGGCCCAATAATGCAACGCTGGTCGTGGTCGGCGACGTTGATCCTCAACAGGTCTTTGCGTTGGCAGAGAAACATTTTGGCGCGCTCAAACCCAGTGAAATCGCTACTGAAAAGCCACGCCGTGAAATCACGCAAAAGGGCATACGCAACATCGTGGTCAAAGCGCCCGCCAAGCTGCCCTATCTCATCATGGGTTACAAGGTGCCGGTGCTGGGTACCGCGCAGAAAGCGTGGCAACCCTATGCGCTGGATGTGTTAAGTGGCGTGCTCGACGGTGGCGACAGCGCCCGCTTTGCCCGTCGTCTGGTCAGAGGCCAACAGATCGCCGCCGGTATCGGTGCGGGTGCCAGCATCACATCGCGACACCAGGATCTGTTTCTTATCAGCGGCACACCTACCGAGGAGCACAGCATCGACGAGCTGAAAGCGGCGATCTTTGAGCAGATTGCAGACCTGCAGCAAAACCTGGTCAGCGATCAAGAGCTGGAGCGCATCAAAACGCAGGTAGTGACCGGCTCGGTCTATGAGAAGGATTCGATTTTCTATCAGGCGATGCAGATCGGCACGCTGGAGACCGTGGGTCTCGACTGGCGAATGCTCGATGACTACGTGGATAACATCCGCGCGGTCACTGCCGAACAGATCCGCGACGTTGCCAATGAGTTCTTCATCGAAGACCACCTAACCGTGGCGACCCTCGATCCGCAACCGATGGACTCCACTGCGCCAGCCTCAGCACCTGCCAGGCCCAGCCACTAGTCGCCGCCAGGAACCCCCTTTTAAGGAGAGATAAAAACAATGATGGGTAAACCGCTATTTTCGCGTCTGTCAGCAGTGCTTGTATCACTGTCGATGGCTGCTGTTGTGACTACTTTTTCAGCCGCCTTTTCAGTAACAGCTATTGCGGGCTCGACGATTCAACACTGGCAGACCAGCAACGGCGCTGATGTCTATTTTTTCCCCGCCCACGAACTGCCGATGGTGGATGTGCAAGTGGTCTTTGATGCGGGTAGCGCCCGAGATGGCGATCAGAGCGGGTTGGCGCTGCTCACCAACGCCTTGCTCGATGACGGCGCGGGCGAGTGGGATGCAGACCGTATTGCCGAGCGCTTCGAAGATCTCGGCGTTGAATTTGGGCTCAGCGCGGCGCGCGATATGGCCGTAGTGGGTCTGCGCAGCCTCACGGATGACAAACTGCTACAGCCTGCACTCGATACATTGGCGCAGGTATTGAGCGCTCCAACATTCCCGCAGGACGCTTTGGAGCGTGAGCGAAACCAGATGCTGATCGCCCTGAAAGGACAGCAGCAGTCACCCGCCGCAATTGCCAGCAAAGCGTTCTACCACGCTGTGTACGGTAAGCACCCCTACGGCTCTCCAACACTGGGCAGTGTCGAAAGTGTTACTGCGCTGCAGCGCGAAGATATCGTCGCTTTTCATCGCCGTTTCTATACAGCTGATAATGCCATTGTCGCCATTGTCGGCGATCTACAGCGTCAGGATGCTGAAACGATGGCTGCTGCGCTGGTGGCCGATCTACCCACCAGCACGACTGTTAAGCACACCGCAACTGATGGTGCTCAATCGGCAGCAGTGTTGCCAGTAGCAACCCCTGATCCGCAGCAGCAGAAAAAAGCGCGCATCAGTGGCTGGGCCGCTGCCGCCGTCGATCACTCGGAAGCAACGATAGATACTACTACCGAACAAACCGATACGGTGGCATCGTCGGCAGCACACACACCACTACCAGCTGTTAAACCGCTCAGCGAATCCTACACGGTGATCATCGAGCACCCCTCCACACAGACCCACATTCGCATGGGACAGCCCGGCATGAAGCGCGGCGATCCCGACTACTTTGTGCTCTACGTCGGCAACCATGTGCTCGGCGGCAGTGGTCTGGTGTCGCGCATCAGTAACGAGGTGCGCGAGAAGCGCGGGCTCTCTTACAGTGCATCGAGCCATTTCAATCCGATGCGCGAACTCGGCCCCTTCACCATCGGTTTGCAGACCCGCAACGACCAGGTCGATGAGGCGCTGCAAGTGGTGCGCGACACGCTAGACGCATTCGTCACAGATGGGCCTACCGAAGCAGAGCTGAAAGCGGCCAAACAGAATATTACGGGTGGATTCCCGCTGCGCATCGCCAGCAATAAAAAGATGATCGGTTATTTGGCAATGATCGGCTTTTACGGCCTACCCCTCGACTACCTCGACAACTTCATCGGCACCATCAACGCGGTGACGGTGGATCAGATCAAAGATGCGTTCAAGCGGCGCATCCACCCCGATAAAATGGTGACCATCATCGTCGGCGGGACAGACGATGCGGCGCAGGACGACACTGAGTAGTACGCAACTCATCTGCCGCCCATCCAGCTTGCGCTTATAGAAAGAAGAGTGAAGAGTAATACCCGGTGAAGCGACGTGTCGCGCAGCGTGTGCGCATTATTGGCGGCCAGTGGCGCGGCAGAAAGCTCGACTTTCCCGACCTGCCAGGCATTCGGCCAACGCCAGACCGGGTGCGTGAAACGCTGTTTAACTGGCTGCAACCCGTTATCGTCGGCGCACGCTGCCTCGATCTGTTTGCCGGTAGTGGTGCATTGGGGCTGGAGGCACTATCGCGCGGTGCGGCGCAGGTCACTTTTGTCGAAAAAGAGCCTCGTGCAGTGGCGCAGTTAAATGAGACGCTGGCTGCACTCGGCGCCGATAGTGGCACGGTGGTGCGCAACGACGCCGCAGCTTATCTCAATAGAGCGTGCCAACCCTACGACATCGTCTTTCTCGACCCTCCGTTTCGCGCCGGTCTGCTGCTGCCTTGTTGTGTGCAACTGGAGCAACAAGGTTGGCTGGCCACCGACGCACGTATCTACATAGAGACCGAAGCCGAAGCCGGTGATCCCATCATGCCTGAGCCGTGGCATATCAGTCGTCACAAACGTTCAGGGCAAGTGGCTTATCTTCTGGCTATGCGCAACGCATAAAAGTGAATGGCTGCGTGTGACTCTCCGTAGGGATAGCCATTGCTAGCTTTTACTTAGCAGGATTTTATGGATGGGGTCTAATATAAAATCCTGAGTACGCTTTGCAACAAAATCACTAGAAAGCATTAACGTCAATATTACTGACACTCCAAACAACACAACCAAAGTCATCATTGTCGGAAAAGTCCCGACAACATAGATAATTCCAATCCCGGAAAATACTTTTATAAAAAAACCATGCCACACATATACCTGCAATGAATTTTTTCCTTTGCTCAAAAATTTTATTTCTCTGTTAGGTATCAATAATAATATTGACATTACTGTCAACAAAGATATGGCATATAGCGAAACTCTTATGACTGCTGCCATCCAACCATCTTGTCCAAGCTGAGCGTAGGAGTGACTTCCATACAGCCATTGATGTTGCATATCGTGAAAGAGTGAAAAGAGAGTAAAATTCAAGGCAAGAATTCCGAACAGCGCAACAACATATAGATTGGAATTAAACTTCATTTTCATATCAAACAAACACTTCGGAGAAAACTTATATCCAATAATAAAGAATGGAAAGAAGTATAGCGTTCGTGATAAACCAGAAAAATCCCCAATTGAGTCAGAATACCCAACACCAACAGCAATGATAAATGCAGTAACTATCGGGAACCTAAAATTCAAAATAATTGGGAGAGATAATTTCCAGATAAATAAACTATACAAAAACCATAATATCCAATATGGCTGCAAGTCTCTTGTGTAGTTACTAATATGGCCTTCTGTGACAAAGTTGAACAGCTCATAGAGCACTGTAAATACAATAAAGGGTATAACAATTGAAGTTATTAACTTAGTAATTCGTTCATTGCTTAAATCTGCTTTTGATAACATGCCTGCGATGATGACAAAAGCGGGCATGTGAAACGAATAGATCGATAAATATACTGTTTTTATAATTTCCTGCGTGTTAATTAACGGCTCAATCATGTGGCCAAATACGACGAATAAAATCAATATATATTTCGCATTATCAAGAAGGTGATTTCGCGTCATTTTTATCGAGCCTGCAACTGATTCCGTGTAACTGCCGGTTTTAAATATAGCCTGCAAGGCAACCTTCAAGCTTGGCTTTAAGATGTACTTTCCAACCTAAAATAGAGCCGCATGTGGTGCTGCCTCTATTCTGCCGCCACCTCCAGCAGCTATGCCATCCATGCTAATTTTGACAGCCCAGCTGCTGAACAAAGTGAGCAAATAGCCTGTATATAGGTCAAATATTTCGCTGTTATTCATACCAACATCATAACGGGAATTATGGAGGTACGTAACATCAATTATTTTAAATACTGGGGCAAAGCTCGCGAAGAGGGTGTGCCATATCATTTGCTGCCGTTTCACTGTCTGGATGTGGCGACGGTAGCGGATGTTTGGTGGGAGGGAAGTCCCTCTATCCAGCGTTCGTTTACCGAGGCATCTGCTCTATCCGCTCAGAAAACCAAAGCATGGCTGCTGTTTTTTGTCGCGCTGCACGACTACGGCAAGCTGGATATGCGTTTTCAGCTCAAAGCGCCTCGCGCAGTAGCGTCTGTTTATCCCGCGTTTGACCGCGAATTGACAGACATTGATGGCATTGCGATTAAGGACTATTTCCACGGTCCGGTCGGTTTTTCCCTTTTCTATCACGATTTTTATTCGCTATTTGCCGGACAGGATGAACATAACCAAACAGTATGGGACGCCTGGCAGCCCTGGCTTGCGGCGGTAACAGGGCATCACGGTGTTACTCCCGACCAGCCCGATGCTTCGCCACAACTTGATGAGTTGCAGGCGGATATTTCAATTATTGAGCACGATAAAAGTGCACGAATGGAGTGGGTACTCGCTCTGCAAGCACTTTTTTTAGAACCCGCCGGACTTTCGATAGATGTAGCTCCACCGCCGTACAGTCCGTTGCTGGCCGGTTTCTGTTCAGTTGCAGATTGGCTGGGTTCCAACAGTGCAGCGAGTGCTTTCGAATATCGGTCCGATGAAATGGCGTTAGATCGCTACTATCAGCACAGCTTGATAACCGCCCGGCAGCAGCTGGATCAAAGTGGCCTGCTTTCCAGAAAACGGAGGTATCAGGGCGTCTCTGCGCTGCTACCCGAAGTCGATAATGCAGTGCCCAGACAGCTACAGACGCTTGTGGATCAATTGCCACTTGAGCGTGGGCTCACGCTTATAGAAGCTCCCACCGGCTCGGGTAAAACGGAAACAGCACTGGCCTATGCCTGGCGACTTTTGGCTGCAGGCTTGGCCGATAGCATCATCTTTGCCTTACCTACCCAGGCAACGGCCAACGCGATGTTGAAGCGATTGGAATCTTGTGCTTCCCTTCTTTTTGACGATCAGCCGAATCTGGTTTTGGCGCACGGCAAGGCCTCTTTTAACGAAGATTTTTGGCAGTTGAAAAACAGCTATCAACAACGCACAGAGCAAGGTAAAGAAGAGGCGAGAGTGCAGTGTGCCGAATGGTTG
>JAADGQ010000015.1 GCA_013152295.1 Gammaproteobacteria bacterium
TTTGATTGTTGACGGATCTTGATAATTGCCCATGTGGGCAGTGTAGAGAGCACGCGGGGGTGTCGGTATTAATACCGATTAGTGAATGAGCTGTTAAGTCAAACAGCTCCTTGGGTCGCCGTCCGTGGCGGCATGTATGCACGCCATTAGACCCATGATGAACTTCCGACACAGTGGATGCGTCGGGCCTGGTTTCTCGGTGTCAGTCTAGCCAACCCTGCAAAATCAGGTAAATCTCGACCCGTAACAACAGGCCGGGGTTACACGTTCCTTCATCGTATTCAAAAAATGGATTGTCTGAATCACAATCGTGATACTCAAACAGCCACTCGTTGAATGTGATTGCTCGCGATGCATGACCAATAGTCACCGTGGACAGAAACAACGCTGCAACCATCAACCCCCCCAGAGACCGGCTGCGCCAAATGCTGGGTTTTTTCTGCTTTACTGACACCCAATCATGAAACTTATCGCTCATAATCCCCCCTAGATTAAAACGAAAAAAACCTAGTTCGTCGGGTGTGCGTCGTTAGACGCTCAGCAATATTAACCCCTAAATCAGCTGCGATTTATGTGAATAGTGCATTGACTTACAAATGCCCTGTTCTGTGAACCTTCACCCCCCACTCAACGTAATGTTGGGCGACCTTGTTGCGCTCTTCGATGGTGCTTGATTTTTCGCAGGCGACTTGGCACACGCTAGCGGCCAGGCTGCCCCGGTTCCACGCCCCCATTTTGACGCGCTGCTTCTTCAGCTCTTTCTCAATTGCCTCAAGAATGTCACCCATGAATTCGATGTCGACTTCATACGGCGAGCGGTCTTCTGCTGGGCCGAAGGCGGGGGGCGCATCGGCGGTGTTCGAGGAACCTCCGTTAGTAATGCTACTGCTCACGCCCGTAATGATGTACTGAACGTCCGCGCCTTTTAGTGAAAGCCTGTATAAGCTGCCAGCCGGAATTTTCGCGCCCTTCTCCCATGTCATTACCGTGCGATCACTCACGCCGCAAATGGCGCCGGCCTTCGCTTGATTCAGACCGATCCGCTTTCTCTCTTCCTGGAATCGAAAACCTATGTTTTCTTCTGTTTTATCTATTGACATACGAAGTTTTATGTATATTATTGACCCACAACCGTGAGTTTTATCGGTAAATTACGCCAAAGCAGATAAATACTTCTGGAGAGAAGATGAATCCCTATGACATTACTGCGGGTCTTCGCAAGGCCGGATGGACTCAGAAGAAAATCGCAGCATCACTAAAAATCAAAGACCGCTCAACCGTTTCGCACGTTATTCACAGCCGTAATCGCTCAGGTCGTGTGGAAAGAAAAATCTCTCTCATTATAAAAGCACCGCTCTCGTCGATCTGGCCAGATTGGTACGAAGACCAAGGGATGGCGGCATAGTGATTACCGCACCAATCGCGTCAGCTATCGCAAAGCTGTTACTCAAATTGGCATTGCATTTAGACAAAAACGCACTACCACACTTCGTGCAACTGACAAGCCCACACGTACACAGGAAAACGATAAGCCAGATGAAGTGGGCACTACGCGAAAGCAAGGCTAGGGGCAACACATTTAAAACAGCGGTGTACCAAGAGCTTATTGATAGAGACATAACGCCGCGCCAATTAGTTGAAATACTCAAGCTAAACATTAACCCATCCCGCATCTCTGACATTGCAGTGTTACCAACCCGTCCACCAAAAGCGGGCAGCACTCCCGAAAAAGTCCGATTAATCATTGCTGAGTTTCTAGGCATTGATTACTCCTATGAAAAATTCACCCATAGAAAATAAGGAATCACCGCCATGAAAATCAATCACCAACAAGCCGCCATTCAAACAAACCTCGCCGCCCAAAAGATTTTGGCACAGGCGCACAACGCATTACTAAACGGCGATTTCAGATCATACGCATCTCACTGCAAACGCCTTCATGTCGAGCTGATGAGCGCAAACACCCACGCCATTTTAGCCGTTACCGCGATCAAACAGCGGCGCAAGGCGCAACACGCCGCCGAATGCAGCCCGCAAAGTTTAACGCAAAACAGCGCAACACATTAATCACAACAACGGAGCGCACCGCCATGACCGAACTGAATCATGCAAAACCGGCAGCCGAGCAACCCACACCCCCAAGGTCTCTTGAGTTCAAGGTTGCCCACACCATCTGGTTTTACCAGGTTGTGCGCAGCAACGTCGATAGCGCCACGATAATCGAAAAAATTAAAGGCATCGTTGATTACCATCGCCACTTCCCCGTTAACGAAGGCCCCGATTTGGCAGAGATCTATCGGCGGGGCTCCCGGCGACATGGATCATCCAACTGAGGCAGTCACGGTGATCACTCTCATTCTCAATGGTCTTTTCGACACGGTAACCGTCGGGCTGCTCCAAAAGCCATTCTCGTGCCAAAAACCAGCGCACGGCAACATGCGTCATGATATTTGCGAACTCAATAGTCGCCAACGCTTCATCGAGAAAGCCCTCATAAGCGTCGTCACCGACGCTGATCATGCACGTGTAGTACTTTTCGATATCTTCTCCATATTCGCCCTGATACGACAAAGCGCCGTCATGATCGCTATCGAGCAGCACCAGCGCATTGACAATCAGCTCATCAGGTATTCGGGTCCGCAGCGCTTGCATACTCAGTTTTACGGTCTCGGTTTTATCAAAGCTTTTATTCATCAGTTGTTCTCCCCCGGCGGTATTTCGAGCGGCCTTGCGCCGCTCGCTTTTTATAAGGCTATCGCCGCGCGGGTATGCCGCACAAGAGCACATTCTGGTTTTGTTTGGAAGGCCACCTTTTAGGAGCAGCCAATGGCTAAACGGATTTGGAAACGCGTACAACCGCACAGCTTGAGCCACGCCATCGAGCTGTGCATCGACCATGCGCGTGAGCGCAAAAACCGCAGTGTAGACAACATCGCCGACCTGATGGGGCTCAACAATAAATGGGTCATCTATAAATGGACTGAGAGCGGCAAGATTCCAGGCGTGCAGATTCGCGCTTTCGAGCATGCCTGCGGCATCGATCTGATCACCCGCTGGCTCGGCCATTCGGCGGGCTATTTGATGATCAAAGCACCCGTCGGCAAAGCGGGCGACGCAGACGAAATCAACGCACTGCAGTGCACCATTAATAGCGCTGTCGGCGAACTTATCAAATTCTACAACGGCTCGGCCGAGAGCCGCATAACCATCGCCGCACTGACCTGCGCAATGGAGGGTATGGCCTGGCATCGCGTCAACGTCGAAAAACATCACCAGCCAGAACTCGATTTTGACGGCGGCAGCGAAACAGAGGGTAACGCCCATGCCTGACTACACCAACACCAGCCAGCAACGCATTTTGAAAGTATTGCTCGCACTCGGCGGTCACGAGATCAACGGTCTCGCTGTGGGCGAAATCGCCAAGGGGATTAATGCCTCGCCACCCAACATCGTACGTGACCTCGCCAACCTCGACGAGGCCGGTATCGCCGAAAAGATCACCGACACCAACCGCTGGCGGCTCACCCCGCGCATCCCGCAGATCGCAATGGCCATGCTCAATACCCTTGACCGTACCGAGCACAAAACGGCCGAAGTCCGCCAGCGCTTCACTCGTACTTAATAACAGCAACAGGAGAACACCGTGGCACGTAAAAAGACACAGAAACCGGCTGAAGATGCGCTGATCACGGTCGACGCCAAGCCCATTGAAAAAGCATCGGCAACGCTCGACAGCGAGGGCAAACGCTTAGCTGAAATTGACGCGCAGTTTAGCACTGGCGAGCCCTATGACATGCACAGAATTATCGACGAAGCGCGGTTCTTCCTGGCTCAGTCCGCCAACGCAATGCTCGAAGCAGGCAACCGTTTGGTGCTGCTAAAAGAGCATGAGACGCATGGAGAGTTTCAAGCGGCGCTAGAGAAAGTAGGCATCAAACCACGACCTGCTCGAAAAATGATGCAGGCTGCGGTGAAGTTTTCTGGGTCAAAACGGCCGCTCGCGGCCGTTTTGAGCAAATCTAAAATCCTGGAGTTAATGGCCGAAGATGATGATGACCTTCAGGCTTTGGCCGACGGCGAAACGCTAGCAGGCCACACCCTCGACGACATCGACCGCATGACACGCGACGAACTACGCGAATCACTACGCAAAGCCCGCAAAGAGCGCACCGACCAGGACGAAACCACCGGCCGTCTTCTGGCAGACAAAAACAAAAAGATCGACGAGCTCGATAGCGCGTTAAGCAGCAAACAAAAACTGCCCGTTGACGAACAAGCGCAAGAGATCGCGAAGAAACTCGCTAGTGAAACACAAAGCACCATCGCCTACCTGCTCGGGTTGGAGTCGCTCATTAAATCAGTCTTTGATATTGAGGATGCCCCCGGCCATCTACGCGATGCGGCCTACCACTCGGTGCAGCAAGTGCGCACCGCGCTGGATGACCTGCAAGCACGCTACGCCTTGACCGAGCAAGCACCGTCGGCTGATGACGATGCATGGATGCACGCAGAGTAATCATCATGCACACCGCAGACCTCGGCATCAACGACTACTTCCAGCAGCTTGCGCAGCGGCTTAACGCTGTAGGGCATGGCCAGCGCGGCGATTTGGTCGACAAAGCCGCCGGTTTTCTGGGCATGTCAACGCAGCAGATTTACCGCCACCTGAAAAACGCCGGATGGCGCTCAGGTAAAAAAATACGCGCAGACAAGGGCGACAGCAGGTTGAGCGAAGACGAAGCACGGCTGATCTCAAACATGATGATGGAGAGTTCGCGCGCAAACGGCAAACGGCTGTTAAGCACGGTGGATGCGATGGAGATACTGGAGGCTAACGACAAGCTGACAACCGTCGTTTCGCCCGCCACTGCACTGCGCGTTATGCGCTTGCGCGGCCTGCACCCTGATCAACTATCAAGGCCAACCCCGCACGTCACGATGCGCAGCTTGCACCCCAACCATACGTGGCAGTTCGATGTGTCGCTATGCGTTTTGTATTACCTGAAAGACGGCAACCTCAGCGTAATGGATGCCGACAAGTTTTATAAAAACAAGCCGGATAACTTTCTCAAAGTCGCCAACGAACGCGTGCAGCGTTATCTGATTACCGATCACTACACCGGCGCACTCTATGTGCAGTATTACCTGACTCCCGGCGAAAACGTCGAGACGTTATTTAACTTTTTCATGGCGGCCATCGCCAAGAAATCACACAGCCAAGATCCACTGCACGGCGTGCCCTTTCAGATGATTTGGGATCTGGGCGCAGCCAACCAAAGCTTCATGATCAAGAACTTGTGGGACCGGCTGGGCATTAAACATTGGGCGCACAAGCGTGGCAACTCGCGCGCCAAGGGTCAGGTGGAGTGCAGCCACAACATTGTTGAGCGCAAGTTTGAGGGGCGCTTGTTTCTGCTTGAGATCACCAACCTTGATCAGCTTAACGACTACGCCCACAAATGGATGCGCCACCTCAACGGCACTGCAATACACAGCCGTCACGGTTACACCCGCTATGCACTATGGCAAACCATTCGCCGCGAGCAACTGCGTGTCGCCCCCGCACGTGACCTGTGTGAGCAGCTGCTCAGTACCAAACCCGAACAACGTCAGGTTAAAGGCAACCTGATAATAAGCTATAAAATAAAGGGTTTTGACAGCCACTCATACTCGGTCTCTCATGTGCCTGGCATTCGCGTGGGTGAATATGTCGATGTCTGTGTGAACCCCTATCGCGCGCCCAACGTCGATGTGATTGTTGAAGGCATCAAAGGCGAAAAAAATGTGTATGAGTGCGAACCACTCGAAAAAGACAACGCGGGTTTCTTTGTCAGCTCACCTGTTGTTGGCGAAACGTTCAAGTCGTTGCCCGATACCGACGTAGACCGCAACCGCAAGCGCATGGCTAAAGAAGCCTATGGCGCTGATACCGAAGAAGAGGTCGAGAAGGCGCGCAAAAAACACCAACCTGCCTTCGGTGGCGATATCGACCCGATGGGTTATCTCGAAGGCGCAACCCCTGCGCACTACATGCCACGCCCCGGTACTGAGATGGACATGCCCAGTCGTGCAGACAAAGCACTGCCACTCATGACTACCACCGCAGCATGCAAGCGCCTGCTGCCGCTGTTTGACGGCGCACTGCCTGATGGCGCCTACGCAAACATCAACACATGGTACCCGAATGGCGTACCCGAAGAGGCGTTTGACGAACTGGTTGAACGCCTGCGTATTGAAAACCCCAGACCAAAAATGGCGCTGGTTAAATAACAACCGAGCAAACAGGAGCACCCACAATATGAGTCAACACGAAATAGATATGGAGCTGTTAATAGCGTTTCTCTGCCCGTGTGTCAGGCCGAGCCCCCGATTTTCACGGCTACGCGCATGGTGGTCGGTGCCACTCTATTCAGCGCGTTGGACACTGCATCAATAAGAGGAGCGTGTGAAAAATGTCTACCGCCAAACCCCCGTCAAAAAAGGCAAAAACAGGCACGGCCTCATGCGCGTCGCTGGTATTAAAACGCCTGCTCAAAAGTCGTGGTAAATCAATTCGACAAGCGGCGGCGCAGATCAATCAAGAGAGCGGCAAACCGCTGAGTAAATCTGCACTGTGGCAGATCATCAACCAAGACGACTGGCCCCGCAGCACCCCACGTCGCGCACTTGAATCACAAATCATTGACTACCTGATCGATATCGGTGTGGCAAAAGAGCATGCCATAGGCGCGTTTGTACTCGACAGCGAATCTGTTGATGACAGTGCGGACAAAATTTATAACGAAATACCGGAGGCTGAAATGTTAACTCAAGCAGCGAAAAGGCATTTTAAACTGTTCGTTGATCCATTCAAGGATGACGTGCAAAACGCTGACGATGTGTTTCTCTCAACCGAGCAGCGTTACATTCGAGAGAGCATGTTTATCGCAGCAAAGCACGGCGGGTTTATCGCGATTGTTGGCGAATCCGGCGCAGGGAAATCAACGCTGCGCCGCGATCTTATCGACCGCATTGATCGTGAAAACCAGCCGATCACGATCATTCAGCCGCGCATTATAGATAAGGGAAAACTCTCTGCAGGCGGCATCTGTGATGCGATCATCAACGACATCAGCAGTGAAAAACCACGCCGCGAACTCGAAGCCAAGGCGCGGCAGATCGAGCGCCTGCTTAGTGGCTCAAGCAACGCGGGCAACAGCCATGTACTGATGATCGAAGAGGCGCACGACCTCTCTATAAAAATCCTCAAATACCTGAAGCGTTTTTGGGAGTTGGATAACGGATTCAAGCGGCTGTTATCCATTGTCCTGGTCGGCCAGCTGGAACTCAAATCAAAGTTGGACGAGCGCCAAAACTGGGACGCACGCGAGATGATTCGGCGTTGTGAAGTGGCTGAACTGCTGCCGCTCAATGGCGATCTGGAAGCGTACGTTGCGCTGAAGTTTAAGCGCATCAATGTTGATCCCGTATCGGTGCTGGCTGATGACGCCTACGTGGCCATTCGTGAGCGCCTGACACTGCGCAAACAAAACAGTAAGCAGACAGTGTCGATGCTCTATCCGTTGATCGTCAACAACCTCATTACCAAAGCGATGAATTTAGCCGCAGAAGTCGGCGCGCCATTCGTCACCGGCGAAATAATCAAGGAGGTGTAGCCATGTACAGCGATGAATATACCCATTACTGGGCTGAAATCTACGTAGCCAACAACCTGATCTATCACGGTGTAACGCTCGATCAGTTTTTGGCCGACCCCATGCGTGCGCTAACGAACTTTGTATTCAGTGCGTCGCCAATGGTGTCACCTGAGTGTGAGCACCTTCCTCTGTTGCCAAGACAGGTTGCTGTTAAGCGGACGCTGGAGGCGTATGAGCGCGACCAGACTAGCGCTGAACAAGCCGGAGCGACTGACGCAGAGACGCGCCTAAGAGCCACTGCGATACTGCTGCTCAGATCGGTCGCGGCCTCTCACAATAATCATGCGATAAATCAAAGCGGAGGTTAGCGTTATGTGGTTAAGCATTTACATTGTTGTGTTGGTTGGGGCGCTTGCTTTTTGGCGCGTGACTAATCCGCCACGTAGCCTCAACCGTCGCTACATCGCAAGCCGTGCCGAAGGGAGTAAAGGCATGACCGTTTCGACGGTGCGGGACATGCGTCTGGCAATGACACGCTACGATGATGAGACGCCGCTGATCTGTGGCAGCTCGGATGCTGTCATGCTGCGTTTGGTGCGTATGCGGCAAGGGGAGCACGACAGTGGCGCGCCTGATGTCAGGCTATCTGTTGAAGGTGTGCCCGAGAGCAGGCAGGGCTAATGGCAACGCTGCCAATCACGCCGATCTACTGTCGCACATGCGGCGCAATCGCTGACCTCTGGCAAGCGATTGAGGATGCAGAGGGCAGGCTGTGGGTGAAAGAATTGACCGATTTGCCAGCGCTGTGCATTCGTCCCATGCGTGATTATTTGAAGCTGCATAAGCCGCCTAAAAAAGCGCTCAGTTACAAAAAATTGCTCACGCTAACAAGAGAACTTTCACCGATGATTCGCGCGGCAGAAGTGCGCCGAAACAGAACCGTTTACGCCGCCCCGGCCCAAAGCTGGGCGGCGGCAATGACACGGCTGGTTGAAGAGCCACCCAAGTCGCTCACCTTGCCGCTAAACGGCCACGGTTATCTGCTCTCTATTGTTGCCGGTGAGTCAGAAACCATCGCAGCAAAAGCAGAGCATGAGGCCGAGCAACGGCGCCAACATCGCGCACAAACTCACGGCGCCAATCGCAGTGGTTTGACCGCAGTATCTCAAGTGGCCGATAGAGCCAAAGCATCACAAGAACTTAAAAAAGCAAAAGCCGCAGCCCGTGGCAAAAAGAATCCCCCGCCAGGTGCCATTGATCGTTTGAAAAAGTCTACCAAGGGAGACAAGTGATGACATCACTGACGCTAAGCACCGTACACCTGAACCACGACGAGAAACGTCTTCTCGATATTTTGCGCGAGCACCCAGGCCAGGGGAAAGCCATCCGCCTGATCGATCTGTATGAGCAATGGGCGGCGGTGAGTGTGCCCAGAAACCACGACGGCAGCCCGGCAGTCAACGTGCCGACAGTCACCCGCGCCATGCGCTACATCATCGGTGATTTAATCGAGATCTACGCAATCCCCATCATGAGCAGCACCGCCCACGGCTATTGGATATTGGCCAATGAATGGGAGCTGACTCAAGCGCGTAAAGAGCTGATGAAGCGCGGCATTTTCTCACTACAAAAAGCGGCGCGGCTCGGCGAAATCAGCCTAATCGAGCAGGCCGAGCAGATGGTGCTGGACCTGAAATCAAACGGAGGAGAAAGTGCCTTGATCAACAAAAAGACACGCAGAAGAATTCGCATAAAACCAACCCCCGGCGAAACAATGCTCAGCGCCGAAGCACGACTGGCTGCAGTCAGTGATCATCTAACAGCGATGTCAAAAGACCCCGAGAAATATGACGTTCAACTGCGCGCGCTGCAAGAGCGTTTCGGCGCCGTGCTCATGCCAAAAAGCATGGCAAAACAGATCAAGCAGGCAACCGAAAAAATGCTAGCAGATGTCGCACGATTGAGCGAGTTGGTGGGGGCGTGATGTTACATCAATTGAAAATATACCCGGTGTATTTCAAGGCTGTTGAGCAAGGGATAAAGCGCTTTGAAATACGTGACAACTCTAATCGTGGTTTTCAAAAAGGTGATCTCATCGAGCTGATTGAATGTGACCCTGAACAATCCTGTGAAAGCGCTGATGGATACGAGTTGATGACAGGAAACAAACTGATGGCCGAAATCTCATACGTAACAAACTACGAGCAAAAGAAAAATTTCGTCGTGTTTGGGTTCACGTTGGTTTCCGGTGATAAGCAATGAGTTCAATTATAGTGACGTGGGAGAGGATGATTAGAAAAATATACGACATGGGGCTGGTTGTTTCTGACGATGGCGAAGTGAAAATTTTTAACAACGCTCAAGATGCGAACGAATGGATAGATGATAATGATGGGTTGTCGGCACATACACGAAGATAGTAGACCTAGACACATAGCAGGCATTAATAGGAGTAACTCAGGGTTAGTCCATAGCGGTGCATACCTCCTGGCTATGATGCAATTTTTCTACGGATATAGATTATGATTTTTACCAAGAAACACTTAACTGAAATTGAAGAGGCTGTTGGGCACTCCTGCGAAGTGGCAGTGCTGGCGGGACGTGACCAAGGCGGGGTAGCTATCCGAGTTTTGGCGAAACAACCGGATGGGCAGATGTTTAGCTACCAGGAAGAGTTTACAGGAGCCGACTTTCTGAATAATGACTGGGAGTCTAAATTCGACAATTTCAAGCGCAGGGCTAAACGGGAATTTGATACCTCATTTGCATCCTAACATAGGAATATATGGAAATGACTCGCACCAATGACTTGGCGAAAATTCATATCGCCAAAAAACATTTGCGGATCAATGATGATGATTATCGCTACATCATTGCCACCGTCGGCCGTGCCCAGTCAGGCAGTTCAGCAGACCTGAACGAGACGGGCAGGCGCCGCGTGATCGCGCACTTCGAATCAAAAGGATGGCAACCCACGAAGCGCAAAAAATCGCCGCTGATGGCAAGTGATAGCCAGCTGGAACTGATCCGAAACCTATGGGCTGACCTCTACAATGCAGGCGCCATCAACACCCCTGACGAAGCTGCCTTGCGCACATGGTTGCAATCAAATACCCGGAAATTCCACCCGCAAAAAGCAGGGTACGCTGCGCTGAATTTTCTACCCAAGTGGGTTGCCGTACGCGTCATTGAACAGCTAAAAAAATGGATTCTCCGATTAGAAAAAGCCAATGAGCAAAACGCCTGAATTCCTCTCAGATCTGCGTGATCACACAAAGGCAACGTTGATCAATAGAGGGCTTGATGACAACGCCGCAGCTGATGCTGCAAGCGAAATCTGTAAGCGTATGACGAATGCATGGGGAGGCGTTCAGGTTTACTTTCCCACTGGCTTATCACTCGAACTCGATGCGCAAGCCCGCGAAATCTACGCCGAATTTAACGGCCACAATCACACCTATCTGGCTAAAAAATACGACCGATCAGAACAGCACATATACCGCGTCGTCAAAAAGCTCCGCGCTGAAGAGCTAGCCAGACACCAGCTCGATATGTTCTCAGAAGGCGACGAAAGCTGAATTTCAGCGTGTGCAACACCGTTTCAATTTTCCGTCCCATTTAAACCCGCTTAATCCAAAAAAATCCCATTTATCTCGTCGTTACCTATATAGTTATCTCAATGGGTCTTATCAACTGGCTAAACACCAGATTTGACTATAACTCACCAAAAAGTGGTCTTACCCACGATCATG
>JAADGQ010000154.1 GCA_013152295.1 Gammaproteobacteria bacterium
CCCACCTGGAGCTGACCATGATCCACGAGGCCATGATCCTCGAATACAGTGGCCGCCACCTGGCGCTGATGGAGTGGGCGGCGCAGCTCAAACTGATGATCTACGGCGTGCTCATCGCCAACATCTTCTTCCCCTGGGGCATCGCCACCCGGCTCAGCGGCGGCGCACTGCTTGGCGCCGCAGCCGCCATTGGACTCAAGCTGGCGCTGCTAGGCGTGGTACTGGCCGTGGGCGAGACGGTACTGGCCAAGATGCGCCTGTTCCGCGTGCCGACTTTTCTGGTGCTGGCCCTGACCCTGGCGCTGATCGGTCTGTTGAGTCACATCATTCTGGAGGTGGCATGATGCCCACCCTACGCGGGGCATTTACCAGCACGGAGGCGGTGCGATGCTGACCCAGCTGCCCCTCTACCAGCAGGCCATCCTCACCCTGGCGGCCATGATCCTGTTCACGTCTTTCGCCCTACTGGCGCAGCAGCGGGTGCTCTCCATGATCCATGTGTTCGCTTGGCAGGGCTTGCTGGTGGCCGCCACCACCGTCCTGGTAGCCTACGACAGCAGCGCCCACCACCTGTATTTCTCCGCTGCCCTGACCCTAGTGTTGAAGGTGCTGCTCATCCCCTGGCTGCTGCACCGCTTGGTACACCGTCTCGGCATCCATCGCCAGGCCCACACCGTGGCGCACCCGGCGCTGGTGCTGATGGTGGCTGCGGCGCTGGTGATCTTCGCCTATTACGTGACTCTGCCCATCCACCAGTTGGCTCACTCGATTACCCGCAACACCATCGCCATCAGCATGGCCGTAGTGCTGTTGGGCATGCTCATGCTCATCACCCGCAACAAGGCGGTGTCGCAGGTGATCGGCTTCATGTCACTGGAGAACGGCCTGTTCTTCGCCGCCGTGGCCGCCACCCACGGCATGCCCATGGTGGTGGAGCTGGGTATCGCCTTCGACGTGCTGGTGGTGGCGGTGATCTTCGGCGTGTTCTTCTTCCACATTCGCGACAGCATCGACTCGCTGGACGTGGATCGGCTCAACCGCCTGGCGGAGCGCGAGCCGTGAGCGCCCTGCAGTTCACTCTCGGCATCCCGCTACTGTCCAGCGTGCTGCTGGCCCTGTACGGTCAGCGGTCGTGGGCCGCTACCCTCAATTTGTGGGCAGCAGGCGCGGGTTTCGCCGCCAGTGCGTGGCTGGCCTGGGGCGTGCTGGAACACGGTGCGCTGGGTGGTGGTGCGAGCCAGCTCTACATCGACAGCTTCAATGTCTATCTGATCGTCCTGACCGCCTTCGTTGGCGCCACCACGGCGCTGTTTTCACGCCCCTACATGGCGCAGGAGGAGGAGAGCGGGCGGCTCTCGGCCAGGCGCCTGCGGCTCTACCACGCCAGCTACCAGGGCTTCCTGTTCACGTTGCAACTGGCGTTGTCCACCAATAACCTCGGCGTGCTGTGGGTGGCCATGGAGGGGGCGACCCTAGCCACTGTGTTGCTGGTCAGCCTGTACCGCACCCCGGAGGCCATCGAGGCGGCGTGGAAGTACTTCATCATCTGCGGCGTGGGCATCGCCCTGGCCCTGTTCGGCACCGTGTTGGTCTACTTCGCCGCCGCGCAGGTGATCCCGGACCCGGAGCAGGCTCTGCTGTGGAGCGAGCTGGCCCGCCACAGCGCCGAGCTGGAGCCGGTGGTGATGGCCATCGCCTTCGTCTTTCTGCTGGTGGGCTACGGCACCAAGGTGGGTCTGGTGCCCATGCACACCTGGCTGCCGGACGCCCACTCTGAGGGTCCCACGCCCATGTCGGCGGTGCTCTCCGGGCTGCTGCTCAACGTCGCTCTGTACGCCGTGGTGCGAGTGAAGATCCTTACCGATGGCGCGCTGGCCGCGCATCCTGGGGTGCACGACCCGCACCTGCCCGGCTACCTGATGATGGGCTTCGGCCTGTTGTCGTTCCTGGTCGCCGGTCTGTTTCTGCACCGCCAGCGCGACATCAAGCGCCTGTTCAGCTATTCCTCCATTGAGCACATGGGCCTGATGACCTTCGCCTTCGGCCTCGGCGGGCCGCTGGCCACCTTCGCCGGTCTGCTGCACATGACCGTGCATTCGCTGACCAAGTCGGCCATCTTCATCACCGTCGGCCACGCCAGTCACATCGCCGGCAGCCAGGGCATGGAGCAGATCCGCGGCCTGATCCGCACCCAGCCGGTGGTGGGCTGGGGCCTGCTCATCGGCACCGCCACCATCGCCGGCTTCCCGCCCTTCGGCGTCTTCGTTAGTGAATTCCTCTTGCTCAGCGCCACCATGGCCGCTCAGCCCTGGCTGACCCTGCCTCTGCTGGTGGGGCTCGGCGTGGCCTTCGCCGGCCTATTCCGCCACGTCCAGCCCATGGTCTACGGCGACTTGCCAGAGGGCCAGAGCGCCGTGCGGGCCAACATGTGGCCGGTGGCCATCCAGCTCACTCTGGTGCTGTGGCTGGGCCTGGCTATTCCCGCCTTTCTTGCCCAGTGGTTCGATCAGGCCACGCTGCTGATCAGCGGGGAGGGGCTGTTGTGACGGCAGGTGTGAACCGCTTCGACTGGTTGTCGGAATTCCTCGCCCGCTGCGAGGATGAGATGATCCGGGTGCGCGGCAGCTCCGTTCGCGCTCTGGCCCCCGCCCACCTGCTGCACCTGGACGTAGAGGACTGGGGCCGCACCGCTGCTGTGGCCAAGGAGCTGGACTGCCGCTGGTGCGCCCTGTGGGCCGAGCAGCTGGACGCTGAGACCCTGCAGGTCAACGCCTGCCTGAGCCGCGAGGGCGACTACTTTGTGTTGCGCGCCGCCGTACCTCTGGCCACCCCGGTGCTGCCCTCGCACACCCCTGTGTACCCCGCCGCCAACCGTCCCGAGCGCCATGCCCAGGACCTGTTCGGCCTAGTCTTCAGCGACCACCCGGACCACCGCCGCTGGATTCGCCACCAGGCCTGGGCCGAGGACCACTACCCTCTGCGCCACGATTTTCCTGCGCGCCCCGAGGGCGTGGGCGAGACCCCACCCGACAGCGGCTACCCCTTCTTCCAGGCCCAGGGTAGCGGCGTCTACGAGATCCCCGTGGGGCCGGTGCACGCTGGCATCATCGAGCCCGGCCACTTCCGCTTTCAGGCGGTGGGCGAGACAGTGCTGAATCTGGAGGAACGCCTGGGCTACGTGCACAAGGGCATCGAGAAGATCGCCGAGGGCCGCATGCCCGAGGCCCTGGCGCGGTTGGCCGGGCGGGTCTCCGGTGACACCACCGTGGCCCACGCCTGGGCTGCCTGCCAGGCTATGGAACGCGCCGCCGGGGTGGATGTGCCATCGCGCGCCTTAGCCATCCGCGCCGTGCTTGCCGAGCGCGAACGCATCGCCAACCACTTGGGCGATATCGGCGCCATCTGCAACGATGTGGGCTTCGCCTTCGTCCAGATGCAGTGCTCACGCTTGCGCGAGGACTGGCAGCGCGGCAACCAGTTCGTGTTCGGCCACCGCCTGCTCATGGATCGCGTGGTGCCCGGCGGTGTGTGGCGCGACCTCACCCCCCAGTGTGCCAAACTGCTGCTGACGGAAAACGCCAGGCTGCGCAGTGAGCTGGACGAACTGTTGTCCATCCTCGACGATCACCCCTCGCTGGAAGACCGCCTACTTGGCACTGGCGTGCTGCCTGCGGAGACGGCCCGCACCCTCGGTGCAGTAGGCTACTTGGCCAAGGCCAGCGGCATCGATCTCGACCTGCGCCGCGATCACGGCTATGCCCCTTACGATCGGCTTACAGTGGATTCTCCCTGCCTGCAGGCGGGCGACGTGGCTGCCCGCTTGCAGGTGCGCGCCGCCGAGATTCGCCACTCCCTAGAGCTGTTGGAACACCTGCTCAAGCGCCCGCCCGTCGGCCCCGTGCAGGCTGGGTGGCGCACCCCGGCAGCTGGCGCCGAGGGCCTCGGCCTAGTGGAAGGCTGGCGCGGCGAGATCATCACCCACGTGCGCTTCGGCGACGACGGCCGCATCGCGCGCTTCTTTCCCCGCGACCCCAGCTGGCTCAACTGGCCGATTTTGGAGCAGCTCATCCACGGTAACATCGTCCCCGACTTTCCAGTGTGCAACAAATCCGTCAACGGGTCGTACTCGGGGCAGGATTTATAGGTAGGTAAGATGCTGAGAATTTTCGACAAGATCCGCCGCGTCGGAATCGTCACCGAACGCGCGCCGCGCGACATCGAACTGGAGGCTTTGGGCAAACAGGTCAAGCGCCACATTGACGGGCGCTTCAGTGGCAGCCTCGCCATCCGCGTCGTGGATGCTGGCTCCTGCAACGGTTGTGAGCTGGAGATTCACGCCCTCAACAACCCTTACTACGACGTGGAACGCTTCGGCGTGCACTTCGTTGCCTCACCGCGCCACGCCGACGCCCTGCTGGTCACGGGTCCTGTGTCGCGCCACATGGAGGCCGCGCTGAAGCGCACTTACGCTGCCACGCCCAGCCCCAAGTGGGTGATCGCCTGCGGTGACTGCGCCTGCGACGGCGGCGAGTTCGGTGTGAGTTACGCCAGTTGCGGCGCGGTGGAAAACGTCATCCCGGTGGACGTGGTCATCCCCGGTTGCCCGCCTGCACCCCGCAACCTGCTGCGCGGGCTACTAGCGGCGATGGCAGGGTGAGGTTTTTCGTTAGCATGAAGGCCGAGAGGGTTGGTGGCGAGCGTTGCCAGTCAATACCTGCCATTAGCAGGTCACTCCCACTCAATCGTCGCAGGTGGTTTGCCGGAGATGTCGTAGGCCACTCGTGAAATACCGGCGACTTCGTTGATGATGCGTCGCGAAACAAGGTCGAGCAGATCGTAGGGCAGGTGTGCCCAACGTGCGGTCATAAAGTCAATGGTCTCAACGGCGCGTAGCGCAACCACATAGTCGTAGCGGCGTCCATCGCCCATGACGCCTACCGACTTGATGGGCAGAAATACGGCGAAGGCCTGACTCACCTGCTCGTAGAGATTATGGTTGCGCAGCTCTTCAATGAAGATGGCATCCGCTTCGCGTAGCAGGTCGGCATACTCTTTTTTGACCTGGCCGAGAATGCGCACGCCCAGCCCTGGCCCCGGAAACGGGTGGCGATGGACCATGTCATGGGGCAATCCTAGCTCGACGCCAAGCTTGCGCACTTCGTCTTTGAACAGTTCGCGTAGCGGTTCGATCAGTTTGAGGCGCATGTTTTCCGGTAGGCCACCGACGTTGTGGTGGGTTTTGATCAAATGCGCTTTGCCGGTCTTGGCACCTGCGGACTCAATCACGTCGGGGTAGATGGTGCCCTGCGCCAGCCAGTTCACGTCGCTGAGTTTGGCCGCCTCCTCTTCGAAGATGTCGACAAACAAGTTGCCGATAATTTTGCGTTTCTGTTCGGGATCATCGACCCCCTTGAGGTGGCGCAAGAAACGCTGCTCGGCATTAACCCGGATCACGCGAATGCCCATGTGGCGGGCAAACGTGGCCATTACTTGATCGCCCTCGTTTTTGCGCAGCAGTCCGTTATCGACAAATACACAGGTGAGTCGATCACCGATGGCCTGGTGCAGCAGCGCCGCAACCACCGATGAATCGACGCCGCCCGACAGACCCAGCACAACCTGATCATCACCGATCAGATCATGCACATGCTCAATGCTCTCGGCGACGATATTCTTCGTGGTCCATAGCGCTTCGCAGCCGCAGATGTCGGTGGCAAAACGTTGCAGAATGCGGCCGCCTTGATGGGTGTGCGTCACTTCAGGGTGAAACTGCAAGCCGTAAAAACGCCGTGTTTCGTCTGCCATGCCTGCGATGGGGGCGGTGTCGGTGCTGGCGATCAGCTTGAATGAACCGGGCAGCTCGACCACTTTGTCGCCGTGGCTCATCCACACATCGAGCAGACCATAACCCTCGACTGTGGTGTGATCTTCGATGTCGCGCAGCAGTTTTGAGTGGCCACGCGCACGTACCTGGGCGTAACCGAATTCGCGCTGATCGGAGGGTTCGACCGTGCCGCCCAGCTGTGCGGCCATTGTCTGCATGCCGTAGCAGATACCGAGCACCGGCACGCCCAGCTCAAATACCGAGCCATGCACGCGCGGCGGCTGCTCGCAGGTGACGGACTCTGGGCCACCGGACAAGATGATGCCCCTGGGTTGGAATGCCGCAATCGCTGTGGGCTCCGCGTCGTAGGGGTAGATTTCGCAGTAGATGCCGATCTCGCGAATACGCCGCGCGATGAGCTGGGTGTACTGTGATCCAAAGTCGAGAATCAGTAGCCGGTGTGCATGGATATTGGCTTTGGCGGTTGTGTTGGTGCTGGTTTCAGTTTCGCGTTGCAACGTCTACATCTCACTTAAATGATTGTTAGAGACCTTTGCTCGACTCATTTTTAACGCCGCTGGGGCGGAAAATATGAATCGTGCAAAGGTCTCTGTTAATCGGGAAGCATCTATCCAACACTCCCGAGCCACTCGTCAACGGCTATCAGTCCGTTCGATAGTTCGGTGCTTCTTTGATAATGGTCACGTCATGCACGTGGCTTTCGCGCATGCCCGCACTGGTAACGCGTACGAAACTCGCTTTTTTTCGCACCTCAGCGATATTTTTGCAACCGGTGTAACCCATGCTGGCGCGCAGCCCACCCAACAGTTGGTGAACGATGGCAATCATTGTGCCTTTGTAGGGTACGCGCCCTTCGATGCCTTCCGGGACCAGCTTCTCTGTGCCGCCACTATTTTCCTGAAAATAGCGGTCACTGGAGCCCTGCTGCATGGCGCCGAGCGAGCCCATGCCACGGTACGATTTGTAGGAGCGTCCCTGATAGAGTTCGATCTCGCCCGGTGCCTCGTCGGTGCCTGCAAACATGCTGCCGATCATTACGCAGTGTGCTCCGGCAGCAATTGCTTTGGCAATATCCCCGGAGTAACGGATGCCGCCATCGGCGATCAGTGGTACACCGCTTTTCTGTAGTGCCTCTGCCACGTTGGATATGGCGGTAATCTGCGGCACGCCCACGCCAGAGATAATGCGCGTGGTACAGATCGAGCCGGGACCGATACCCACCTTCACGGCATCCGCGCCAGCTTCGACCAGCGCGGTCGCGGCGGCAGCGGTGGCGATGTTGCCGCCGATTACCTGTACGTCGGGGTAGCGCTGTTTCACTTGGCGCACCCGATCCAGCACACCTTTGGAGTGGCCGTGAGCGGTATCGACCACCAGGACATCGACGCCTGCTGCCACCAGCGCTTCGACGCGCTCATCGGTGCCTGCGCCCGTTGCTACGGCAGCACCGACACGCAGCCTGCCCAGTGAATCTTTGCACGCCAGCGGGTTGTCTGTGGATTTCTGGATATCTTTGACGGTGATCATGCCGCGTAGCTGAAAACCATCATTAACAACCAGCAGTTTTTCAATACGGTGTTTGTGCAGCAGACCCAGTATGGTTTTGCGGTCAGCGCCCTCTTTAACAGTGACCAGCTGCGGCTTTGGCGTCATGATGCTGGTGACAGGGTTGTCGAAGCGCGTTTCGAAGCGCAGATCGCGACTGGTGACGATGCCCACCAGAGCTTCACCATCGACTACCGGCACGCCTGAGATGTTGTTGGCGCGGGTGATGTCGAGCACTTCACGAATGGTGACGTTGGGTGAAACAATGATCGGGCTGCTGATTACGCCGCTCTCAAATTTCTTGACGCGGCGCACCTCTTTGGCCTGCTCTTCGGCCGACATATTTTTGTGGATAATGCCGATGCCGCCCTCCTGAGCCAGGGCGATAGCCAACTTTGCCTCTGTCACCGTATCCATGGCTGCGGAGAGCAGCGGGATATTGAGTGCAATTTCGCGGGTCAGTGCTGTCTTCAGCGTGACCTCATTGGGCAGAACTTCGGAGTAGTCGGGCTGGAGCAGCACATCATCAAAAGTGAGCCCTTCTTCTATGACGCGCATGTGCTTTTTCCTTGTAGTGAGCCTTGGTAGAGCCTGGCCAAACCAGTGGGTGAGAAAAATTAACTCACCATTTTATTTCATTATTTTTGTTTGCACAATTTGTATCCGTTTTAGTGTTGAATTTTATACAGATTCAGCGCTGGGATTAGGCACGATGCAGGTCGCTAACGACTGCCCTAATACCACTGTGTCACCTGCTTGCAGGGTCGGTGCCCACTCAACCTGTCCGGCGGCGAACAGCAACACGACGGTTGATCCCATGTTGAAACGGCCCATCTCTTCACTGCGTGCCAATACGACTGGCTGCGCTGCGCTGCGGTAATCATTGCACTCGACAGTCGTCGTTGGCGGCCGTGGGATGTAGCCGCTCCAGATGGTCTCGATGCCTGACACAAAAAGCGCGCCCACCGGGACCATCGCCATCGGACCCACGTCGCTATCAAACAGTGCAACCAGACGTTCGTTGCGCGCAAACAGCCCTGGCACCGTGCGCGCCGTTGCATCGTTGACGCTGAACAGTCGGCCCGGAATATAGATGCTCTCCAGCAGACGCCCGCCCAGAGGCATATGGATGCGGTGATAATCTTTTGGCGAGAGATAGATTGTTGCGAAGCTACCGCCATGAAACAGTTTTGCCCGCTCTGAGTCGCCGCCGAGCAGTGTCTGCAGATCAAACCAGCGCCCTTTGGCCTGAAAAATCCGTCCATCGGTAATCGCGCCGATTTGGCTTATCTTGCCGTCGACGGGGGAGACCACCTGGCGCGGATCATCCGCCACCGGGCGCGCACCGGGCTTGAGAGCGCGCGTAAAAAATGCGTTAAAATCGGCGTAGCTCTGTGGATCGGCACTCTGCGCAATGGTCATATCAATGCCGTAGAGACGAATGAAATGTTTGATGAGCCTGTTTTTCAGCCACGGCTGTTGAAGCCGCGTCAGACGATAGATGCAGCGAGATAGTGCATGGTGGGGCAAGATATACTGCGGCAAAACGAAGAGGTAGTCTGCCAGTCGCTGCCAAAAGCTTGGTGGTTGGGCACTCATGTTGGATGCGTCCAAAATGGCGCATGATAACGCTTCTGCGATTTAGCCATCAAATTCGAATCGATATTTCCGCAGATTTGCCAGAGACAACTGTACCAAGGTCAACCATGCACGCTTCAGTCAATACTCAAAAGTGCGGCTTGTACACGCTGGCCGAGCGAGTCGGCGCGCTGCTTGAAACCCGTCACTACACACTAGCAACCGCAGAGTCATGCACTGGTGGCTGGATCGCGCAGGCTGTTACCGCCATTCCTGGCAGTTCGCACTGGTTTGAGCGCGGCTTCGTCACCTACTCAAATCGCGCCAAAGAGGAGATGCTCGGCGTACGCCATGCAACGCTCGAACAGTTCGGCGCAGTGAGTGAGCAGACCGTCACCGAGATGGCCGCAGCGGTCCTGACTTTGAGTGATGCAGATGTTAGCGTTGCTGTCAGCGGCATTGCTGGTCCTAGCGGTGGCAGTAATACACGGCCCGTGGGGTTGATTTGGTTGGCGTGGGCGATGAAAGGGGAGCCGCCGTTTGCCACTTGTCATCGCTTTAGCGGTGATCGGCAGCAGATCAGGTATCAGGCGGTGGTTGCTGCACTTGGAGGGGTTGTTAACGTTGTGGACTCTTGAACTCGATTCTAGTCCCTTCATTATGCTAGGATACCGTCCGGCCTATTTTGGGTGGCTTTTACTTTTAGCGGTATCAGATGGTTGTGTTGGTGAAGCCGTTGGGGGTATTTTCTTAAACATCAATAGATTGTGGATAGAATCCAGCTTCGTCGCCTCAAGTTATCGCTGATTAACTGCTAGTCGGAGTAACCCGTCTGTCGGACGCATTTTCAGGTTGGTTGTTGTTGAAATCGTCCTCCCATGTTGCTCAATGTTCACTTTTCTGTGTTCGTCGATGAGAAAAACCTTTCCCCGGTTTCAGATGCCCATCAATTCAGGTGCATCTGTCTAAATCTTCTACTAGCTTATCGAACACCCTTATGGTTGGACGACTCTGAAATTATCTGAGAAGTTGCTGTTGAATTCCTTGAAAAAAACTGTTTTTACCACGTATAGATATCCGAAATATCGGTGAGGAGTATAAATGCATATTGTCATTCCTATGTCTGGAATTGGTAAAAGATTTATTGATGGTGGCTACGATGTTCCGAAACCACTCATTGAAATTGATGGGAAGCCAATTATTCAATATGTCGTTGAGCTGTTTCCAGGGGAGACGAAATTTACTTTTATTTGCAATCATATTCATCTTGAAACAACGCAGATGAGAGAGACGTTGATGGCGATTGCGCCTCATGGCGAAATTGTAGCGATTGACACTCACGTATTAGGCCCTGTTTATACCGTGGCGCAGGTGATGGATCGTATTGACGATGATGAAGAGGTGATCGTTAATTATTGTGATTTTGGCACCTATTGGGACTACGATGATTTTTTATCACACACGCGTAATCGAGATGCTGATGGCGCCATTGTTTCATACAAAGGTTTTCACCCCCACATGCTGGGTGCGACAAAGTACGCGACGATACGTGAGACTGAGCAATGGATGCTGGAAATCAGAGAGAAAGGGTCATTTACGAATGACAGAATGAGTGAGTTTGTCTCTAATGGAACGTATTATTTTAAAAAAGGGAGCTACGTTAAAAAATATTTCAGTGCGCTGATGGATCGGGATATCAGCCTCAACGGTGAGTTTTATGTGAGCCTGATCTATAACTTGTTAATCGATGATGGGCTCAAGGTATCAGTGTATGACATTCAGCATATGCTGCAGTGGGGAGAGCCCTTTGATTTTGGATCATACCGTAACTTTAGCAACTATTTTAAGCGCACTGTTCATGATGTTCCGGGCTGGAAGCCTCAAGTCAAATCAGTAACATTAATTTCACTGCTAGATCGTGATCGCCTCTTCGAGGCTGAGGGGTATGACCTGCCAAAGCCCTTGTTGCCCGTCAGCGGTATGCCAATGACTGTGTTGGCAAACAGGCAGTTACCAAGTAGTGAAAAAAATGTATACATCTGTTCAACAGATGATTGTGAGAAATATGGGCTTGATCAGTCGATAAGAGACCAAAACCCTGAAGCTATTGTCGAGATGGTCGATAACGCTGCTGGTGGATCTGTCATGAGTTATCGTTCAGGGCTAAAGCATGTCGATGGCGCGTCTCCACTGTTAATTGGCTCATGTGACAGCAGTGTGCTGTGGGATCATGATAAGTACCAGTCTCTGCTCGATGATCAATCTATAGATGCCATTGTCTGGACCTTTAAAGGGTACCCTCCTGCGATTGTCAGGCCTGCTGGGTATGGGTGGGTTGTTGCAGATAGTGGGATTGCAACGAGCATCAGCGTTAATGCGCCGCTTTCAGATAATCCAGAAGCTGATTACGCGAGTATCGGTGTTTACTATTTTAGATCGGCTTCCATGGTGAAATTGGTTCTCGATGGACTGGATAAAGGTGATGCGTGCATCGATGACGCATATGATTTAAACAGCTTGATGAATGCATTGATCAAGCAGGGCAAAAAAGTTGCTATTTTTGAAGTTGACTCTTATATCTCCTGGGGTACGCCTGGTGAATATGAGACGTTTAATTACTGGCAAAGTTTTTTCCATAAAAATAGAGATCACATTTATGATCTTGGAAATGACCCATTTGTAGATAAAAAATCGTTGCAGAGTCTCGTCGACAAGTTTACTGATTTTAAGCAAAATTTTATTTAATGGGTTTTTATTATTTAGCTATTTTTTAGCTACTGTTGAGTGTATTGGTGTTTGACTATGACTAAGATTAAAGCAGTAATATTCGATATGGATGGCGTACTCATCGAAGAGAAGGGTTGGCACTATGATTCTCTCAATATGGCTCTTAAGTTGTTTGGCCATGAGATCAGCCATCACGACCATCTTGTTACTTATGATGGTCTGCCGACAATGAAAAAGTTGGAGATGCTAAGTATTGAGCGAGGTTTGCCTAATGCGCTGCATAAGTTCATTAATGAGATTAAGCAGCAGTACACGCTTGATATGATCTTCACTCGTTGCAAGCCGACTTTTAACCACCAATTTGCGCTATCTCGGTTGAAGAGTGATGGTTATCGATTGGGCGTTGCATCGAATTCAGCCAAGCTGACGGTAGATACCATGATGCATAAATCAACATTGGTCGACTATCTTGATTTCATGTTCTCATATCAAGATGTGAAGGAGCCAAAGCCCAATCCAGAGATCTACAAGAAGGCTATAAATTTTTGGGGTTTTTTGCCTGAAGAGTGTGTGATAGTTGAGGATAATGAAAACGGCATCAAAGCGGCGAAAGCTTCAGGCGCCCACGTGTTAGAAGTGCTCGGTGTGGACGATGTCACGTACAAAAATATTATCGAAAAAATTCAGCAGGTAGAGGCGTAAACTGATGCTAAATATACTCATCCCGATGGCCGGAAAGTCTGTTTTTTTCGAACACAGTAATTATATGTTTCCAAAATCGCTGTCTGAAGTGAGAGGGCAGCCGATGATTCAATGTGTAATTGAAGATTTAAATACTATCGATGAGGATATCAATTATATATTTGCGATAAATAAAGAGGACTGCAAAAAATTTCATCTTGATAATGTATTGAAACTGTTGACGGATGACAAAGCGGAAATTATTCGTGTTGATGGCGAAACGTCTGGCGCTGCATGTACCGCGCTGCTGGCGATTGAATCGATCAATAATGATGATCCATTAATCATCTCAAATTCGGATCAGAAATTTGATTGCAGGCTGGATAGTTTTATTAAAGATTTTGTTCAGCGTGATTTAGACGCCGGCGTCATCTGCTTCAACTCAGTTCATCCCCGTTGGTCTTATGCACTTACCGATGAGAGTGGACGCGTCGTTGAGGCATCCGAAAAAAGACCCATTAGCAAGCAAGCGATCGCTGGTTTTTTCTATTTTAAACACGGAAAAGATTTTGTTCGTGCGGCCATGGAGTCCATTGTTAAAGATGCCAGCATCGGTGGTAATTACTATATCGCACCTGTTTTAAATGAGATGATATTGAGTAATAAAAATATTGGGATCGGTAGTGTTGAGAATAAAAATTATCACACTTTCTATTCGCCACAGCTCCTTGAAGAGTATAACCGTGGACAACATTGTGATTGATGTTGAAGGCTCGCAAAAAGAGTGACTGCCTGATGTTACGCGCCCCGGTAATTTTCGTTGCGATAGTGGCATAAAACAGCGAGATATTTGACCCGAGCTAGTATCCATGCTGGCTGACAGCGTGCCCCTTAACGCGCATTTTGCGTTATCATGCTGGGTTTTATTTCTCGTCGCTGCCGCTTGCAGTAACTGTAGCAATAGCAAGCGCAGCAATCGGCGAGATTCGGTTCTGAGTACGCGCACCGATCTGTGCGCAAATTGAAGGAAATCCAAGGTATGTCATCCGGCTCCATGGCTGATGAGATCGGGCTGAGACGCACGTTCGCGATCATCTCGCATCCCGACGCAGGTAAAACCACACTCACCGAAAAACTGCTGTTGTTCGGCGGTGCGATTCAGCTTGCGGGGTCGGTCAAGGGTCGCAAGGCGGCACGTCACGCCACATCGGACTGGATGAAGATGGAGCAGGAGCGCGGTATTTCGGTCACCTCATCGGTGATGCAGTTTCCCTACGGCGACAACATCATCAACCTGCTCGATACGCCGGGCCATGAAGATTTCTCGGAAGATACCTACCGCACGCTGACTGCCGTCGATTCAGCGCTGATGGTGATCGACGTGGCCAAGGGCGTGGAGCAACGCACGGTGAAATTGATGGAGGTGTGCCGCCTGCGCGATACGCCGATCATCACCTTTATTAATAAGATGGATCGCGAGGGCCGTGATCCGATTGATCTGTTGGATGAGGTCGAAGGTGTGCTCGGCATTCAATGTGCGCCGATGACCTGGCCCATCGGCATGGGCAAAGGGTTTAAGGGGGTGTTTCACCTCTACGAAGACAAAATCGAAGTCTTCAGCCCGACCCATGCGGGACGCATTAATGAGGCGGAGATCATTGAGGGGCTGGATAATCCGCGCCTTGATGAGCTGTTCGGCGACATCATCGACGACTTTCGCGAAGAGATCGAATTGGTGCGCGGTGCCAGTCATGAGTTCGACCGGCAGGCCTTTCTTGAGGGTCGCCTGACGCCGGTCTATTTTGGTTCAGCGATTAATAACTTCGGCGTTAAAGAGCTGCTCGATGCGCTCTCTCAGTATGCGCCGGGGCCGCTGCCGCGAGCGACGAAAACGCGTGTGGTCGAGGCTGACGAAGAGACGTTCAGCGGTTTCGTGTTTAAAATTCAAGCCAATATGGACCCGCAACACCGTGACCGCGTGGCGTTTATGCGCATCTGTTCGGGTGCCTATGAGAAAGGCAAAAAGATCAAACATGTGCGCATGGGCAAGCAGGTGCAGATCGCCAACGCCATCACCTTCATGGCTCAGGATCGCTCTCATGTGGAGCAGGCATTCTCCGGCGATATCATCGGCCTGCACAATCACGGCACCATTCAGATCGGTGACACCTTCACCATGGGCGAAGATCTCAAATTTACCGGCATTCCCCACTTTGCACCTGAGCTGTTTCGGCGCGCGCGGCTGCGTGATCCACTCAAAAGCAAACAGCTTTTAAAAGGATTAGAGCAGCTCAGCGAAGAGGGTGCTACTCAGCTGTTCAAGCCGGTGGCGAATAACGACCTGATTCTCGGCGCAGTGGGTGTATTGCAGTTCGACGTGGTTGCAGAGCGTCTGAAAAGCGAATACAAGGTGGATTGTCAGTTTGAGCAGGTCAACGTGGCGACCGCGCGCTGGGTGATCTGCGACGATGAGAAGATGCTCGAAGAGTTCAAACGTCGCGCAGAGATTAATATCGCTATTGATGGAGGCGGTGACCTCGCTTACCTGGCACCGACTCGCGTCAATCTGGATGTGACCATCGAGCGCTGGCCCGATATACAGTTTCTGGATACGCGCGAGCACTGATCGCCGTTGGTAGACTGCTTAAAAACACTATAAAAAGATAGAAAATCAGGATTACGGTATAACTTATGGCGATGAACGAACACTACCATCCACAGCAGATCGAAAGCGACGCGCAACAGTATTGGCAGGATAACCACTGCTTTGAAGTGAGTGAAGATCCCGCTAAAGAGAAGTTTTACTGCTTGTCGATGTTCCCCTATCCCAGCGGTCGGTTGCACATGGGGCATGTGCGCAACTACACCATTGGTGATGTGATCAGCCGCTATCAGCGCATGTTGGGCAAGAATGTACTGCAGCCGATGGGTTGGGATGCGTTTGGGCTGCCCGCCGAAAATGCCGCAATGAAAAACAACGTGCCACCCGCAGCGTGGACACGCGATAACGTGGCCTACATGCGCGATCAGTTGAAACGGCTCGGTTTTGGTTATGACTGGCGACGTGAGTTGGCCACCTGTGACCCGGATTATTACCGCTGGGAGCAGTGGCTGTTTACCCGCCTGTTTGAAAAGGGGCTGGTCTATAAAAAAACTGCGCCGGTGAACTGGTGCCCTAATGACATGACCGTATTGGCCAACGAGCAGGTGATCGATGGCTGTTGCTGGCGCTGTGACACGGTAGTGGAGCGCAAAGAGATTCCGCAGTGGTTTATGAAAATCACCGATTACGCGGATGAGCTGCTTGCCGAGCTGGACAAACTCGACGGCTGGCCCGATCAGGTGCGCACCATGCAGCGCAACTGGATCGGTCGCTCCGAAGGGGTGGAGATGACCTTTGCGCTGGCCGGTAGTGGTGAGCCGCTGAACATCTACACCACGCGCCCCGATACCGTTATGGGTGTCACCTACATGGCCATGGCACCTGAACATCCCCTGGCACTTGAAGCCGCTAAAAATAACCCGACACTGCAGACATTTATCGACGAATGTCGCGCTATGGAAGTCGCCGAAGCGGCGATGGAGACCATGGAGAAGCGCGGTGTGGACTCGGGCCTTAAAGCGCTCCACCCGATCACCGGCGATGAAGTTCCGCTGTGGGTGGCGAACTTTGTATTGATGGGTTACGGCAGTGGCGCAGTGATGTCGGTGCCAGCCCATGATCAACGTGATTATGAGTTCGCAAAAAAATATGGTTTGCCGATCAAAGCGGTGATTCATGCGGTCGATAGCGATAGCTGTGATGTTAGCGAAGCGGCATTTACCGACAAAGGTGTACTGCAAAATTCAGGGCAGTTTGATGGCCTCAGCTCCAAGCAGGCGTTTGCTGCTATTGCTGACTTTCTTGGCGAGAAGGGCCAGGGATCGAAAAAAACAAACTACCGATTGCGTGACTGGGGGGTCTCGCGTCAGCGCTACTGGGGTGCGCCGATCCCCATCATTAACTGCCCCAAGTGTGATGCTGTAGCCGTGCCCGATGAAGACCTTCCGGTGCGTCTGCCTGAAGAGGTGACGTTCGAAGGCGTCGGCTCGCCGATCAAAAAGATGCCGGAGTTTTACAATACGACCTGCCCTAAATGTGGCGGTGCGGCAGAGCGCGAAACCGATACTTTTGATACTTTCATGGAGTCATCCTGGTACTACGCTCGTTTTGCATGTGCCGGTAACGATCAAGCGATGCTTGATGAGCGCGCCAACTATTGGCTGCCGGTGGATCAATACATCGGCGGTATCGAGCATGCGATTTTGCATCTGCTCTATGCGCGATTTTTTCAAAAATTGATGCGCGATGTGGGATTAACTCAAGTGGATGAGCCTTTTGCCAACCTGCTGACCCAGGGCATGGTATTGAAAGATGGCTCAAAAATGTCTAAATCCAAGGGTAATACGGTCGATCCACAAGGTTTGATCGAGCAGTACGGTGCCGATACTGTGCGCCTGTTTACCATGTTTGCCGCGCCACCGGATCAATCGTTGGAGTGGTTTGATACGGGCGTTGAAGGTGCGTTTCGTTTTCTGAAACGGCTGTGGGCGAAGGCGAGTGAGCACCTCAGTAAAGGCGATGTCCGCGTATTGCAGGCCGATGCGCTCAGCGATGCGCAGCGTGATCTGCGCCGTCGCACCCATGAGACCATCGCTAAAGTCAGTGTCGATGTGGGCCAGCGCCACACCTTTAACACCGCGATTGCTGCGGTGATGGAGCTGATCAACGCGCTCTACAAGTTCAAAGATGAGTCCGAGCAGGGTAGGGCGGTGGTGCACGAAGCGTTGGAAGCCGCGACGTTGATGTTGTCGCCGATTGCGCCGCATGTCTGTCATAAGCTGTGGCAGGAGCTGGGTCACGCTGAGTTACTGTTGGACCAGCCTTGGCCCGTTGCCGATGAAAGCGCGTTAGCCAAAGAGAGTATTGATGTGGTGGTGCAAGTGAATGGCAAGCTGCGCGGGCGTATCACCGTCGGTGCTGATGCCAATAAAGCAACTGTCGAGGCCGCCGCGTTGGCGGATGGCAATGTGCAGCGTTTTATCGATGGCAAGCAGGTGCGCAAAGTGATCGTGGTGCCGGGTCGCTTGGTTAATGTGGTGGTTGGTTAATTTGTCGCTGCTTAGGTTCGATTGTCCGAATTAATAGGGCCAGTTCTTGATGAATATATCGATGAGTAGGCGTAGTTTAAAGATTGGCCTATTGGGGTTGCTGATCACGTTATTGCTATTGGTGGAGGCGTGTGGTTTTCGTCTGCGTGGCAGCACCGATATATCGCTGACGCTGGCCGATACTTATGTGACCGGCAGTGCGGCTCAATCGCGTCTCGCTGTTGAGTTGCGCCGCGCGTTACGTCAGTCGGGCGTTACCGTGGTTGAGAGTCGTGATGTAGCTGAACAGATCCTCACCCTGGACGCAGAACGAAAGGGGCGCCGCGCCGCTTCGCTGAATACGCGTGGCAATATTCAGGATTATGAGCTGCGCTACGAGGTCGACTTTAGTCTGAGCAGCCGTGCCGGTGAGGTTGTGCTGCCACGCCAGACGGTGACTTTGGTGCGTAGCTACAGCTACGATCAAGATCAGGTGCTGGCCAAAGATCGAGAAGAGCAGAGCCTCTACCGCACCATGCGCAGTGAATTGGTGCGCAACATCATGCGTCGCCTGCAGGCTGTTGCGCGGCGTCAGCCGTGATGCCGTTAGCCGTAATGGGGCGTTGTCATGAGCATTGATGCCAACGCCATGGAGCAACTGCTGCATATCATGGCGCGCCTGCGCGACCCGGATAGCGGTTGTCCGTGGGATCGCCAGCAGACCTTTGCTTCTGTGGTTCCTCACACACTGGAAGAGGCTTACGAAGTCGCCGATGCGATTGAGAGTGGTGATCTTGAGGCGCTAAAAGGGGAGCTGGGCGATCTGCTGTTTCAGGTGGTATTTTATGCGCAGCTGGGCAGAGAGTGCCAGGCTTTTGAGTTTGATGATATTGTTGCCGCCATCAATGACAAGCTGATCCGCCGCCACCCGCATGTGTTTTCCGATGTCGAGATTGATAGCGCTGAGGCGCAGACGGCTGCGTGGGAGTCCTACAAAGCGCAAGAGCGTGCTGAACAGCGGGCCAGTACGATGGGTGTTGTTGGCGAGGAGCCAGCCAGTCTGCTCGACGGTGTGATTCACGCACTGCCTGCTCAAACTCGTGCAGTCAAACTGCAGCGACGCGCAGCACGGGTCGGTTTTGACTGGCAGAGCGTGCATCAGGTGTTCGATAAAATTTATGAAGAGATCGATGAAGTTAAAGCAGAGCTTGCGAAAAGCGCTAATCAAGCGCGCATTGCTGAAGAGATTGGTGACCTTATTTTTGCTTGCACCAACCTTGCCCGTCTCGCCGACGTTGATCCTGAGACGGCACTAAGAGGCACGAATAGCCGCTTTGAGAGCCGCTTTAAAAACATGGAGCAGCGTTTGGCACAACGCGATTGTGATCCTGCAAAAGTTAAGTTGACTGCCGAGGAGTGGGAGGCGTTATGGCAGCAGGCAAAGCGTGATGAAGCCATCGATTCTGCGGGTACATCAGCGAAGTGCTAAAACGTCACAAACAGGAGTGGTGCGTTCACAGCGTCGTTTACATGGTATGGGTATAACGGTCTGATTTAAGTGCGCCGGCCAGATAGGTCTCTATTTTGTTGCGCGCGGCGGCGCCATCTTCTGTACTGAACTGAATGCCTATTCCGGCAACCCTCGTGCCCTGCGCCCCCTTGGGTGTAATCCATACCACCTTGCCAGCAACGGGCAGCTTTTCCGGGTTTCCCATCAGTGTTAACAGCAGAAACACTTCGTCACCCAGTAGATAGGGTTTACTGGTGGGAATAAAAAGGCCGCCGCTTTTAATGAACGGCATGTAGGCGGAGTACAACGCACCTTTGTCTTTAATCGTAAGGGAGAGTATCCCTCTGCGTGGGGTGCCGCTGCCTACTGAACTTTGCTCATTCATCGCGCTATGCCCTGACTGTAGTGACCGGTGTAACCGGGCAGAGTCGCTATTTAGCCCAGCCGATCAACAGATCCTCTAAAAGAAGTTGAGCGTTACATTGGCGCTCTATCAAACGGGCTGTCTCAATTGCCTTGTCCAGCCGTGTATGCAGTTGTTGCAACGTTAAATGCGCCGATAGATCCAGTAACTGAGGGCGGATGTCGTCGTTGATAACCCGTGGTGGCGTCGATGTCGACCTGAGCCGGATCATGTCCTCAATCCACGTCCTCATCCAATATAGCGAATCTTGATGGCCAAACTTTAACCATTTGCTGGCAACGGCCAGCGGGTCACTACGGCCCGTTGCCAGCTGAATCAGCTGTTGCAACATCTCTGCACGGTGGGCCGGTAGCCCGTCACGCGCCATCTGCAACGCACGCAAAGGGGCGCCGTCAGCCAGCGTCAGCAGCAGTGGCAAGTCGTGGCTGCCATCGATCTCCTGTTGCAGCCACTGCAGTGCCTGTTGCTGGGAGGGGCGTGCCACGCTCAACTGTTGGCAGCGGCTCCGAACTGTCGCGGTCAACGTTGCTGCACGGCTGCTGACGAGGATCAGCAGCGCGTCAGAGGGGGGCTCTTCCAGCGTTTTGAGCAAGCTGTTGGCGGCGGCAAGATTCATCTGCTCGGCGGGGGAGATCAACACTACTTTGTAGCCCCCGGCATGCGATTTAAGTGCCATGTATTGACCAACACCGCGAATCTGATCGACACTGATCACCTTGCCCGCTTCGTGCGGCACGACTTGCAGAAAATCGGGGTGCGTCTGTGCAGCACAGAGCTGGCAATCACGACACTCGCCACAGGGCAGCGCGTCACGGCCACGTTGTCGGCACAGCAGGGCATGGGCTAACAGACGTGCCAAATGGTTTTTGCCAACGCCGTGGGCGCCGCTCAGCAGTAGTGCGTGAGGCAGTGTGTCATCGTGCAAGCGCTGTGCAATGGTTTGCCACAACGGCTGTTGCCACGGCAGTTGCGAAGGGGGTGTGTTACGCATCGGCGGGGGGGGCAGATTTGCTGAATTCATCGATAATAGCTGCGATAGATGCCTGCACGGTGGCAAGATTCCGACTGGTATCCACGACTCGAAAACGTTGAGGGGATTGTTGTGCCAGCGCCAGATAAGCGGCGCGTACACGGTTAAAAAAGGCTTCGGCCTCTTTTTCAAAACGATCTTTTTTGCCGCGCTTGCCAACGCGCTGCAGACCGAGTGCTACCGGCGCATCCAGCAGTAGTGTTAAATCGGGTTGCAGATCACCTTGTACCCAATGTTTTAGTTGATCAATGCGCTGCACGGCAATGCCGCGTCCTCCTCCCTGGTAGGCGTAAGTGGCGTCAGTGAAGCGGTCACTTACCACCCATGCCCCGCGTTGCAGCGCGGGGCGAATCACGCGGGCGATATGGTCGGCGCGGGCGGCGAACATGAGCAGCAGTTCGGCATCGTCAACCATGCCCTCTTTGCGTTGTGTTAGCAGCAGTTCGCGCAGCTGTTCGGCCAGTGTGGTCCCCCCCGGTTCGCGGGTGATGCAGACATCCAACCCTTTGTCCGTCAGCATGCGCTGCACAAACGCAAGGTTGGTGCTTTTGCCAACGCCCTCTATCCCTTCAATCGTGATGAAACGACCGTGGTTTACTGTTTTTTCTGTCATCGATTGTTCGCTATCGTCCGACTACTGCTTGACCGGCATGGAGGAGAATGCGCGCTTGCGCCCCCTTAACTGATACTTGATCACCGCCGCGTTGTGGTCATCCAGATTGCTGGAGAACTGGTGCGTGCCATCACCACGGGCGACAAAGTAGAGCGCATCGCCTGGGGCGGGATTAAGTGCTGCACGTATGGCATCACCACCCGGCATTGCGATGGGGGTGGGCGGCAGGCCACGGTGGCGGTAGGTGTTGTAGGGTGACTTTGAGCGCAAATCCGCTTTCCTGATGTTGCCGTCGTAGGCATCGCCCAAGCCGTAAATGACAGTTGGGTCTGTCTGCAGGCGCATTTTTTTCTTCAGACGGCGCACAAACACACCGGCGATCTCGGCGCGCTCGTGGGCCTGTCCGGTCTCTTTTTCAACGATCGATGCCATAATCAACGCCTCATAGGCATTTTTGTAGGGCAGATCTTTGGCACGCTGCTGCCAGCTTTCGCTGAGCTGCTTTTCCATCGCGCGGTGGGCGCGTTTCAAAAAATCCACGTCGGTGGTCGCGCGTGGAAAATGATAGGTGTCAGGGTAAAAACGCCCCTCCGGGTGTTGCTCGGGCCAACCCAGCACAGCCATAACCTGGGCGTTATCCACCCCCTTCAAAGTATGTTTCAGCTGAGGCTCTGCGCGAATGATCGCCATCATTTCGCGAAAGGTCAGCCCTTCGATGAGGGTCAATGCATGCTGAACGGCTTTGCCCTGCACGATAATGTCGAGAAATTGCACCGGTGTGGTACCAGCGCTGATTACGTATTCGCCCGACTTGATTCGGTGAGCATTGTCTTGCCAGCGTGCCAGCCAGACCAGATATTCCGGCTTGTCGAGAATGCCTTTCGCTGCGAGATCTTTGGCCAGCTGTTTGATGTTCATCCCCGGCTCAACCAGATAGTGCAGCTCTTTTTCCTGGATGCGCAGCGGCGTCTGCAAAAACTGCTTGGCATCCATATACAGCCAACCGCCCAGTAGGCTGCCGATCAATATGCTCAATCCGAAAAATTTAAACATCAGCTCTTTAAATCCCATAACAGCACTGTTTTATTCGCAATTCATAGCGTTGGCGATGCGTCGAGTCAATGACTGCGCATCACTGGCGCTGGGGTAGAGAGTCTCCTCCAGTTTTCTCACTGGCAGTAGTCCGATCAGTGCGTTGGTTATAAACAGCTCATCTGCACGGAGCAGATCTTGCACAGTGACTGTCGTGACCGATAGCGGAATGGCCAAGCGTTGTGCGATCTGCAAAACCTGTTCGCGAACAACCCCGGCAACACCGCATGCAGATAGATCGGGCGTCAACAGCTGGCTCTCACGGACAATAAAAAGGTTACTCATAGTGCCCTCGATAACATGCCCGTTGATGTCTTGCATGATACCTTCAAAAATATCCGCCTCATACCATTCGTCGCGCGCCATGACCTGCTCCAGCCGGTTGAGGTGTTTGAGGCCCGCCAGCAGTGGATTACAACCTAGGCGCGTTGTACACCAGCGCAGCGCAACCCCTTGTGTAAAGTAGTGTGCGGGATAGGGATGCAGCGGATGCAGCTCTAAAATGCGTGTGCAGGGTAGGCCCTGTGATGGGCGGTAACCTCTCTTTGCAGCACCACGCGTGATGATGATTTTGAGTACAGCGTGCTGCTCGTTGGTACAGAGCTGTAGCGCTTCATCGCGCAGGAGGTTGGTATCAACCGGGGTGAATCCTAGGCGTTCACTGCCCGCTTGTAGGCGACGCATATGTTGCTGCCAACGCAGTGGTTGGCCATTGTCGATTTTGATGGTCTCAAACAGGCCGTCACCGTAGTGCAGACCACGGTTGTTGAGACTGATCTGTGTGGATGCTTTACCGTTGACAAGTGGCATGATACAGGCAGGAGAGAATCGGAATCAGTGCAGAGTAAAGCGGGGGAGATGCCCGCTGATCGAAGACGCAGCAGGATGGCGGAATTTCTATCTGTTTGCAAGCTTTTCAGCCACAAAATAGGGGGGGTAAAAAACGATGTTTTTAATTTTTCTTTGTCACACGGTTTGTAGGATCCGTGTATCAGCTACACAACCAGCCGACCCTGAGCAGTTTGATGACCTCGTTGCTCGGCAGTGGTTTGCTGAAATAGAAGCCCTGTATCTGATCGCACGCTTCACCGCGCAAAAACGCCAGCTGGTCCTTGCTCTCAACACCTTCGGCAACGACATCCAGTTTCATTGTGTGAGCCATGGCGATAATGGTTTTGACGATGGCCGCATCGTCCTGGTTGAGGGTCACATCGTTAATAAACGAGCGGTCGATTTTCAGGCAGTGAATCGGAAAACGTTTCAGATAGTTGAGCGATGAATAGCCGGTGCCAAAATCATCGATTGCGATGCGGATACCTCGCTCACGCAGCACAGCCATCATCTCCATCGTTGCATCGACATCGCCGATGATAATGCTCTCGGTTAGTTCAAGCTCCAGGTAGCTGGGATTGGCGCCGGTCTCGCTGAGAATGGTGTCGACCACAACCACAAAGTTTGGGTCTCTGAGCTGGCAGGCTGAGAGATTAACCGCAACCCGCACCATGTGGCCCTGTTTGTGCCACTCGCTCATCTGCCGACACGCCTCCCACAACACCCATTCGCCAATAGGAATAATCATGCCGATATCTTCGGCAATGGGTATAAAGTCGGCGGGCGAGACGAACCCTTCACTTTCGCTGATCCAGCGTATTAGTGCTTCGACGCCGCTGATTTTGCCGCTTACGGCATCCACTTGTGGCTGGTAGTGAAGAACAAATTCCTGCTTCTCCAACGCAGAGCGCAGATGCGTCTCCAGCCGCAAGTGCTGCAACGCTTTTGAGTTCATGCCGCTGGAGTAAAATTGAAAGTTGTTGCGTCCCTGATTTTTTGCTGAATACATTGCCAAGTCAGCATTTTTCAGCAGTGTTTCGGTATCTTCACCATCTTCGGGGTAGAGAGCGATGCCGATGCTTGAGGTCATGCAGACCTCGTGATCGTTGATCACAAAGCAGCGTGACAGCTCGCTGGTAATGCGGTTGGCAACGGTGATCACCGCATCGATATCTTCAATGTCACTGATGATTACGCTGAACTCGTCGCCGCCCAGGCGCAGTACTGAGGGGCTCTCGCCGCTATCGCCGATGCGCGTTACCGTGTCGGAGTCACGCAGGCAGGTGGACAGTCGATTGGCCATGACAGTTAGCAGCTTATCGCCAACCTGGTGGCCCAGGCTATCGTTGATGCGTTTGAACATATCAAGGTCGAGAATAAAAATGGCAACCATTTTGTGGTTGCGTTTAGCCCTGTTTTTGGCAAGTTCCAAGCGATCTTCAAACAGCAGTCGATTGGGCAGGCCGGTCAATGCGTCATGACAGTACTGATCTTGCAGCTCTTTTGTACGTTTGACGATGGTCGCTTCAAGGCTCTTGTTCTGCTCATGAACCAGGCGGTAGAGTGCGCTGTTTTCGATGGCGTAGCAGCAGTTACCCAAAATAATCGACAGTAGACCGCAGGCTGATGGCGAGGCTTTGTTCGCGCCGTTGGGCATGCCGGCAACAAACATCCCTTTGATTTCACCACTCATGCTCAATGCATGAAACGTCAGCGTGCTCTCATTGTTGCGCGACTGCATCAACACAGCACGGTTCTGATTGAGTGCCCACGAAAACTGACCCTGCTCAATCTGGTGCGTGATCTCGACAGAGAGCGCTGCGCTGTCGCACTGTTCGGAGTACCAGGCGATCTCGAATTCTGCACTCTCATCTGCGATCGTCAGAAAGGCACCGTACTGAAAATAGATCGCCTGCTGGATGAACTCCCAGGCATCGGTGTAGATTTCGTTGGCGTTGTTGTTGTGGCGGGTGCTGGCAAAAACGTTACACATGGATGCCATTAAATCCAGTGAATACATGTGCCAGCGATTTTCATCTTCGAGAAAGTCGATGCGCCGACTTAATTTAAGCAGTGATTCGTCTCTCTCTCCCACTGCTATTTTGCTTTCGGGTATCAACGGGCTACTCATCGTCATCACCCAAAAAGAGTTTGACCGCTTCGTGGTACTGCTCATTAATCTGGTGCAGCAGGGCGGGTAGCATTTTCGCCTGTATCGTTAGCAGAGCCCAGGCATCGTTGTTGAGGGGCGGAACAAAACGCTCGCCGCTGCTGCCAAGCTGCATGCTGTTGGCGATAATGTCCGCGACATGAACGGTGGCTGTCTCCAGCAGGTAACGTTCTGCCAGCATGGGGCTGTGGTGGTAGGCAACGGCTTCGATGTTTGATGCGGGCAGCCCCCACTCCTTGAGTAGTTTTCCGCCAATACGGGCGTGGTCAAGCCCTGATATTTCGCGCTCAACCTCGTAGAGCAGCTGGCTGCGTTTGTGGCTTTCGCTCAACAGCTGTTGTGCATGCTCGGGTAGTTCGGAGTAGATAATCAGGCGACCAATATCGTGCAGCAGGCCCAAGGTATAGTAGCGCTCTACATTGGCTTCGCGGCGCGCAATGGCGATCACCCGTGCGGCAATGCCGCAACCGATAGAGTGCCGCCAAAAAGCCTCCATTGAGACAAACTCGTCACTGACGCCGGAAAACAGTTTGATCACACTCGAAGCGAAGACCAGATCGCGCAGCTGCTGTGTACCAATCACTGTCATGGCGCGTGAAATGGTCTCGATTTTTGAAGGGAGGCTGAACAGCGCGCTGTTGGCAATTCTCAGTACGCGGGATGCCAAAGCAGTGTCTTCTGACATCACCCCGCCAATCTCACTAAATGAGCTGTTGGGATCATCTATCAACGCATCCAGACGCATTACCACCTCAGGCAGAGAGTAGAGACGCGCTGCATTTTTAATCAGCCGGTCTGTGTTGATCTTCGTTGCCACGTGCGGTGCTGCCATTGCTATATTGGGTGCTGAAATGCGCCTGAGCATAGCCCAATATATCGGCAAGGCAGTGATGATCTTAAGCGTTGTAGTACTGTCTGGCAGACGCCGTGATTGCCGCATCTTGCGTGTGAAAGCTCGCGTGCAGAGAGCCTTCGTATCAGAACGCAAGCGTGGCAGTGAGGCGGGGGTGGATGCGATGCGGAGGCGCGATCAGCGTTGGCACTGACCACAGTAGCAGGTTGTGCGCTGTGCCTGGCGGATCTGCAGCAGTGCTGTGCCGCAGTGCAGGCATGCTTCACCGCCTCTGCCATATACGTTGAGCTGTTGCTGAAAGTACCCCGGCTGACCATCGCTGTGGTAAAAATCGCGCAGCGTGGTGCCCCCCTGGGCAATGGCGGAGGTCAGCGCATCTTTAATCGCCGTCGCCAGCAGGCGATAGCGCGCTAGTGAGATGCGCCCGGCGCTGCGCTCAGGGTGAATGCCTGCACAGAACAGTGCTTCGCTGGCGTAGATATTGCCCACGCCGACCACGACGTGGCTATCCATAATATATGGTTTAACCGCGATCGAGCGGCTACGGGATCTGGCAAACAGATAGTCACCATCAAATTCGTCTTGCAGGGGCTCACAGCCCAGCTTTTTCAGTAGCGGATGGCTTAATGGTGGTCGTGTCGTCCACAGCACGCAACCGAAGCGGCGCGGATCACGAAAGCGCAGGCAGCAGCCATCGCTGAAGATGATGTCCACGTGATCGTGTTTTTCTGGAGGTGTGTCGTGTTGCACAATGCGCAGAGAGCCGGACATACCCAAGTGGATGATCACGGTGCCTGCGCTGCTGCGCAGAAGCAGGTATTTGCCGCGGCGCTCTATCGCGTTCACCGTTTTGTTACGCAGCGCGCGGGCTAGTCGTGGCGGCAGCGGATAACGCAGGCGCGGCTGACGGACGACGACGTGTTGTACTTTTTTATTCAACACATGGGGCTCAATGCCCCGACGCGTAGTTTCAACTTCAGGTAGTTCAGGCATATCGTTCGGTACATATTATGTGCTCTGCCAGATTTCCCGTAGGAGCGGCGCCTCGCCGCGATAGGACTTGGCAGCGAGAGACATCGCGGCGAGGCGCCGCTCCTACGTCAGATGCATTTATCAAATGTGGCATAGAGCTGAAAGAGTTAAATGGTCGTTGAAAATAGTGATAAATTAAACATGCATAAAAATTAATTGTTATAAAATTGCGGCCGATATATAAGATAATTCCAGATTGATATGGCAGGGCGCAGCAATAGCGTACCTACGTGCCATCCATCAACAGGATCGGCGGTACATCCACCACGCTTGTTCAAGCAACGTACCGAACCGGAAGAACAGATCACATTCCCTCACGGAACTCAGCATATCGAGGCATTACGGATATCCATATGATCTATTTAAAACATAAGCATATAGGAAGCGTACAGCATGGCACTCAGCAAATTACTATTAGGCACCACAATACAAGCTAAGCTACTGTTCATTATGGCGATCTTTTTAGTCGCCATGATCGGCACCAATGCAAACACGTCGTTGAGTATCAACGGCATTGACCACGAAATTAATACAGTGGCGACAGTCGATATACCGATCACCGAAATGGTCACAAAAGTTGTTGAGCACCAGCTCAATCAAGCTGTTGCCTTCGAACGCAGCCTGCGTTTTGGCGGTATTGTGGCGGGCGAGGGCGACACTGCTTCGCAACAGTTTACACTCGCCGTCAAAAATTTTGAGCAGCTGGCGCATGAAGCGGATGCGGAGCTGGCAGCACTGGAGGCACTTGTACAAAAGGAGATCGCTCAATCCACTGATGGTACCCGAATTGCTGAGTTGAAACATGCTGACGAGCTGTTGAAGAAGATTGAAAAAGAGCACGCAGAGTATGAAAAAATGGCCATGGAGACCTTTGCCCTGTCGGCTCGAGGGCAGCACCATGAAGCGGAAAAGTTGGCGGAGCGCTCCGAATCATTAGGGGATAAAGTCGATCATGAAGCCGAAGGGTTGTTGGCCGAGATCGAAAAGTACACGGACGAAGCGATGCTGACCATTGAAGAGCACGGCAAACACGCATTTCTGGTGATGTGGCTGGGTACTGCTGGCAGCGCCGTTATTGGGTTGTTGATTGCCCTCGCCATCGCGCGTTTTGTATCACGTGCGATGAACAGTGCCGCCGAGGCCGCACAGCGCATGGCTAGTGGAGATTTCTCTCTCGAGGTGGACAACACGATGGGTGCCACGGAGCAGAGTAAAGATGAGACCGGTCAGCTGACCGTTGCACTGATCGCCATGCAGAGCTCTCTTAAAGAGATGGTTCACGAGATCAATCGCAGCTCCGAGATGTTGGCCAGTGCGTCGGAGGAGACCTCAGCCTCGACAACTCAGGCCAGCGATTCAGCAACGCTGCAGCAGTCAGCGACAGATCAATTGGCTACGGCCATGAATGAAATGTCCGCCACGGTGCATGAAGTGGCACAAAATGCCGCGACTGCCGCTACCTCGGCTGCACAGGCCGATAGCCATGCTCGGGATGGTCAGACCGTTGTTGATGATACGGTTGCCGCGATCAATGTGCTCTCATCTGAGATCAGCGAAGCCAGCGAGGTGATTCAGCAGTTGGCCGCGCACAGCGATCAGATTGGTTCAGTGCTGGATGTTATTCGCGGCATCGCTGAACAGACCAATTTGCTGGCGCTGAACGCGGCTATCGAAGCGGCGCGGGCCGGTGAGCAGGGGCGCGGTTTTGCGGTGGTTGCTGACGAAGTGCGCACGCTGGCACAACGCACTCAGGAGTCGACTCAAGAGATTCAAACCATGATCGAGCGTCTTCAGTCCGGTTCCAGTGAAGCGGTAAAAGTGATGGAGAAAGGTCGTAGCCAGGCCGAGTTGAGTGTTCAGCAAGCGGCCAAAGCGGGTAAATCCCTCGCGAATATCACCAAGTCTGTGGATGAGATTGTTGAGATGAATACGCAGATCGCCAGTGCCTCGGAGGAGCAGAGCGCGGTAACAGAAGAGATGAACCGCAACATTACCGATATTGCCAGCGTCGCGGTGCAGGCTGCTGAGGGTATTCGGGACATATCACAAGCCAGCACCCATGTTGCACAGCAGGCCACGGAGCTGGAGGGGATGGTTGCTCAGTTCAAGGTCTGAGCTGTTTCACTTTAGCCTATAGGCTTGTAACTTTTGTAAAAAGTTTGCAAATAGCTTGTAAATAGCTTGTAAATAGAGAGGGGCTGGTCGGCAACGATCAGCCCCTCTCTATTTTGCAGGCGTGCCTTTTGTCATTATTGTTAATAGCGGTGTGGTAGCGGTTTGTGAATGGTGATGTGCTTTTTGTTGACACTAATGTAGCCACCCACCGTCAGATCTTTCATGATACGCGACACCATTTCACGCGAGGCACCCACGCGGCTGGCGATATCCTGTTGTGTCAACCTGAGTTCAATTACCGCAACATCGTTATGCTGCACGGCTAGATCCGTGAGCATTTTGGCAACGCGTCCGTAGACATCCATCAGTGCCAGGGCTTTAACCTGGTCTGTTAATCCATAGACGCGATGCACAAGATTCTTGATCAGAGTGATGGCGATGTTGGGGTGTCTGGCCATCATGGCCAGAAATGCGCTCTTTTCGATGATTGAAAAAATCGAGTCTTCCACGGTCATTACCGACGCGGAGCGGTCTGTTTCACCGAGCAGAGCAAGCTCACCAAAATATTCGCCGATGCCCTGATAGTTAATGATCACCTCTTTGCCCTCTTCGTCATTCAGGTAGATCTTTACCTTGCCTTGCAAAATCACGAAGAGGGAGTCGGAGCGCTCGCCATCGTGGATGACAACGTTGTTTTTGCGCACTTTGCGCGGTAGTGCACACTGTTCAAGCGCTCTTTTTTCGTCATCGCCCAAACCATTAAACAGCGCGACGCTGGTTAGCGAAACAACAGGTTTTGGATCTGGCATCGTTTTGCTACTGCTATTTATAAAGGGGCGGCTTTGCGCCGCGTATTTGGTCGGAGTGTTTTTGACGGCATCGGGGGGGCACTGCATACTATGGACATGTGCGCTTTCCTATCATGCCGACGATCTCTTTTAACCTCTGTTACCTCAGGGTAATGCAAAAACTTGCAATGGGCAAACAGGGAATGACCGCCGTTTTGGCGGTGACTGTCATCTTGATTGGTATCATTTTTAACCAGTTGCCCATTCAGCTCGTGTCGGAGAGAAGCCTTGGTTTGTCGCTTCTTTTCAAGTTGAGAGGTCCGCTTCCGGCACCGACCGATGTGGTATTGGTCAGCATCGATAAAAGCACTGCCGATGCGCTTGACCTCAGCATTGAATTAAAAACCTGGCCGCGCCGGTTACACGCAAAACTGATTGATAACCTTGCACGCGCCGGTGTCGCAGTCACGGTTTTTGACATCTATTTTAAAGGTGCAACGCGCACCGAAGATGACCAAGCCTTGGCGACAAGCATCGGCAATGCCGGTAATGTCGTGCTGTTTTCCCAGTTGCAGCGTGAGGTGACACCGCTGTTATCCTCGTCTGACACCGCAGTAACGACAATAGAGATCAATCGTGATCGCATGGTGGCGCCCTTTGAGCCCATCGCTGCCGAAGCCGCAGCCTTGGCGCTGTTTCCGCTGCCCAAAGTTTCGCTCAGCGTCAGCCAGTTTTGGGCTTTTTACGCGATGGATGCGCTGCCGACGTTGCCTGCTGCTGCGCTGGAGCTGTTCGTGCTATCTGACCCTGGCGCGCTGTTTACAGTGCTTGATAGCCTTCGCCCGCAGCAGAGCGGTGATATTCAGCAGCGCTTCGCCGCAACAAAAAGCAGCTCGGCGCTGGCGCTCAGTCTGCGTTCGCTATTCAGGAATGATCCCTCTTTAATCCATGCTGTACTGGCACAGTTCGACAAAAACGCAAAAAAAAGTCATCGCTTAGAAGCGCTGCTCAACATGTATCTCGCTGATAGTCGCCTCGATCTGAACTTCTATGGCCCGCCCCACACCATTACCCGTGTCCCCTACCTTGATGTGTTAAACGGCACTGAGGAGGCGTTGACTAAGGTTCGTAATAAAGTCGTCTTTGTCGGCTATTCGGGGCGTTTTTTGCCGGAGCAGCAAGATAGCTTTTACACAGTATTTTCCCAAAACAACGGATTGGATATCAGCGGGGTAGAGATTGCAGCGATGGCGTTCTCTAATCTTCTTCATCAACAAACTTTACACCCGGCACCTCCGGTTTTGTTTGCTATTGTTTACGGTCTGTTTATCACGCTGGTCGGTTATGCTTTGGCGCAACGCGCATCGGCGGGTGTGGCGATTGCTTGTATGTTGTTGCTCAGTGCTGCCTATTTTACGGTCAGCTATTTGCTGTTTGCACGTTATCAGCTATGGCTGCCGTGGGTTGTGCCACTGCTGGTTCAGACACCATTGGTGCTAATTTTTACACTGCTATGGCAGCATAAGCGCGTGCAGGCACGGCATGACAAGATACACCATGCTTTTGCGCGCTTTATTCCCGGTACTGCTGTTGAGCAGTTGGGTGAACATGGTGCGCAGTTGTTGTCGCGTGCTGCGTGTGCGGAAGCCGTCTTCGGTGTCTGCATGGCCACCGATGCCAGACAGTACACTCGGCTGGCGGAAAGCATGGATGCGCAGCGATTGCACGTGTTTATGAAGCGCTATTATGAAGGGCTGTTTGCGCCGGTCAGCAGGCATGGTGGATATGTCTCTGACATTGTCGGTGACGCAATGATGGCGATATGGCACGCACCAGAAACAGAGTGGGAATCACCTCAGTTGCGCGAGGCGGCCTGTCAAGCGGCGCTGGATATCGTTGCGCAGGAGCATAGACGCCTCTCTCAAGGTGGTGTTGTGTCGCTTAAAACACGCATCGGCATTCATTGCGGCGAGGTTTCAATCGGCCACATTGGTGCCGGTGATCACTATGAATATCGCGCGGTTGGCGATACGGTGAACACTGCGTCACGTATTGAGAACCTCAATAAACGGCTCGGTACCTCTATTTTGGTCTCGAGTGAGACGATTGAAAATCTGTCAATGCTACTTTCAACACGATTGAGTTGCAGTCGAGAGTTGGGTGATTTTCAGTTTGTTGGCAAGAGCACGTCGATCAATATTCATGAACTGCTCAGCACTCAAGGCCATTGTAATGACAGCATTGAGGCTATGACGGAGCTTTTTGCCAAGGGGCTGTGCGCATACCGTCAACAGTCGTGGTCTGTTGCCATCAGTAAATTCAGCGAGCTGTTACGCATCGTCCCCGATGATGGCCCGGCACGCTACTATCTGCAACGCTGCCAGGACCTCACAACCTGCCACCCCTTAAGCGGATGGAGCGGGGTTATTGTGTTGAATGAGAAGGATTAAGGGGCACTTTTATATGGCACTGCTTTAATAGGCTTGAGCTATAGCGCAGGAAAAATACTACAAAAACAGCTATTCAAGAGAATTTTCTGGACACCTTGGTGAATTTTTGTACAATGGTTGCCACTGACTGGTTGACTCATCGACTCTCTTTCCCCCTTCAAATGACCAATATTGAATGCGTATCGTCCCTATTTTGACACTACAGAGCAGCGGCATTCGACGCACTTGTCGCGCTTTTTCTTCTGTATGTTCAGCTATTTTTGAAAAAAATCGATGCAAGAGGTCGTTGTGCCGAGGTCGCTATGCCGAAGTCGCTATGCCAGAGTTGCGTAGCAGGGAACTTGCTTGTAGCCCGTTATGGTTGCTGCTGCTGTGTGGTCTGTTTCCCACCGAAACGCTGGCTAGTAGCTGTGAAGTGTGGTCTGCCCGCGCCGAATCCATCGAGGGTTCAGTTGAGGTTCGCACTTTCGGCTTCAAACCTTGGGTTGCTGTCAGTTCAGGTGACAACTTTTGTCTTGGCGATACAGTTCGCGTGCTGAAAAACAGCCGTGCAGCTCTCTATCTCAATAATGGCACGCTATTGCGGCTAGATGAGCAGAGCGTTGTTACGTTCACGGGTGAGCAGGACGAAAAATCGTTCTGGCTTAAACTGGTTAAAGGTGTCGGACACTTTATCAGTCGCATCAAACACTCTTTTACAGTCGTGACCCCCTTTGTTAATGCAGCCGTTGAGGGGACTGAGTTTGTCGTGCAGACGACAGACGGCGGGAGCCGTGTCACCGTTTTCGAGGGCCAGGTTGCGGCGCATAATGAACTCGGTCGAATCACCCTGCGCAGTGGTCAATCGGCTACCGCGAGCGGACGCCATGCGCCGATGCTAATATCAGTTATGCAGCCTCGGGATGCTGTGCAGTGGGCGCTCTACTATCCACCACTGTTGCCTTTTGATGAGATGGCGTTGAGTCCGGCAGAAGGCAAGCTCGCGGCGTGGCAAGAGAAAACAGCGCAGTCGGTCGCACGCTATCAAACGGGTGATATCAGAGGCGCCCTTGAGAGCATTAGCGCCATCGGCGCAGAACCCAAAGAGACGCGCTTTTATCTCTATCGAGCGGCACTGAGTCTATCCGTGGGGCGTGTCGAGGTTGCCCGTCAGGCAATTCAGCAGGCTCTTCGGTTGCAGCAAAATAATGCTTCGGCACTTGCTCTGCAAGCGATTATTGCTCTGGTTAATAATGATAAAGAGCGCGCGTTACAGCGTGCTAAGCAAGCAGTTGTCAGCGATGCCAGTGCCGTTAGCGCACAACTGGCGCTCTCTTACGCGCAGCAGGCCTATTTCGATTTAAAACAGGCGCGAATCACCATCGAGCACGCTGTAACGATACATGAACATGATGCGCTGTTATGGGCTCGTTTAGCCGAGTTACACCTTATGTTTGGTGAACCGGAGGCTGCACAGGCAGCGGCGCAAAAAGCGATGGAACTTGCGCCCGGACTGGCGCATACGCACACAGTGCTCGGTTTCAGTGCACTGACCCACGGCGATTTAAGTGCGGCACAACAAGCGTTCACAACTGCTATCGAGTTGGAGCAGGGTGCTCCCCTGCCGCGTTTGGGGTTAGGTCTGCTGACGATTAACAGAGGGAAGCTTGAGCAGGGCCGTCATTACATTGAGGTTAGCGCAAGCCTTGACCCCAATAATGCATTAATCCGCAGCTATCTGGGTAAAGCCTATTTTGAAGAACGGCGTGACAATCTCGCGACAGACCAGTACTTGATGGCTGAACAGCTCTCGCCGCTGGACCCAACGCCGTGGTTTTACCAGGCAATTTTGGAGCAGACACTCAATCGTCCAGTGGTCGCTCTCAGTGCTTTGAATCGCTCGATCGAACTTAATGACAACCGCGCTATTTATCGTTCGCGCCTGCTGCTTGATGAAGACCGGGCTGCGCGAACCACTAGCCTGGCACGTATCTATCGCGACCTTGGCTTTAAACAGCAGGCTTTTCTGGAGAGTCAGAAGTCACTCAGCAGAGACCCGACCAATTACTCCGCACACCGTTTTTTGGCAGATACTTACGCGGGCGAGTCACGCCATGAAATTGCCCGAGTTAGTGAGCTACTACAGGCGCAACTGTTGCAGCCGCTGAGTTTGGGCCCGATTCAACCCCAATTGGCGGAGAGCAACCTGGCTCTATTTAATGAGGGTGGATCTGCGCGTCTGTCATTTAATGAATTTAACCGTCTTTTTGTGCGGAATGGCACCAGGCTACACAGTAATCTGCTTGTTGGCAGCAATAACACCTGGGCAGATGACTTTGTTGTCTCCGGCTTGAACGAGCGTTTTTCGTACAGCGTCGGACAGTTTCACTATGAGACAGATGGCTTCAGAGAGAACAATGATCTAACTCACGACATCTACAATGCGTTTGGCCAGATGCGTGTTACTCCCCGTCTAAGTCTGCAAGCCGAACTGCGCAGAAAAAAGACGGCGCAGGGTGATCTTGTGCTTAACTTTGATCCGGCGGATTTCTCAACGGTTAACCGTCGCCGAGTGACACAAGATACCGCAAGAGTGGGTGGCCGTTATCAATTAAGTGCGCAATCGAACACTATTTTTTCATATATTCACAGCAAGCGGGAGGGGAGGCAGCAATTATTGTCCCAGGCCCCTTCTGTGGTAGAGGCGGATGATAATAGAAGCGATCAAATAGAAGCCCAGTACCTTTTTCAGCACGAAAAATTTAATTTAACCACGGGCATCAGTGCCTACGACGTTAAGCAAAAGTTTGACAGTGCTTTTGATTGGAGTGCTATATTCGGCTCGAACTGCCCGCCGTTTCCGCCTGTGCCTTGCGGTGAAGTGGGCGAAAATCCAAGAAAAGCGCGCAGCGCTTATCTCTATAGTAATATTTTCACGACTTCAAAAATATGGAATATTGGCTTCAGTTATGATTCTGTTGAAAAGGGAGCGCTCGACTTGAATGAGGTGAGCCCGAAAATCGGTTTGCAATGGAGTCTTTCAGAGCAAACTACACTAAGAGCCGCCTATTTTGAAACCATTAAAAAAACATTAACGGTACAGCAGACCATCGAGCCTACGCAGGTTGCAGGTTTTAATCAGCTATTTGATGATCACAACGGGACGCAATCTGCATTCACAGGGCTTGGTGTTGACTCTAAAATTAACGCATCCCTTTTTGGTAGCGTTGAATTTTATCTTCGCGACCTTGATGTTCCCGTTTTCAGCGACACAAAAGTTACACAGTTTAACCGGAAAGAGGCGTTTTATCGTATTCAGATGGACTGGGCTGCGTACGCTCGTTGGGCAGCGTCAGTAAGATATCAACAAGAGAGAGTCAGCAATAAGGCGCCTGGCCCCGAACGCGTGGAGACGGCTCAAGTGCCTGTCAAAATTAGCTACTTTCATCCGAATAATGCTTTCGGAAAGCTCACTGCAACGCACGTTCGCCAGCATGTAACGCTGGATTCCGGCACGTCATTTTCTTCTCGTACTGAGGCATTCTTCGTTGTCGATCTGGCTATTGGCTATCGCCTGCCCAATCGATGGGGGTCGATCACTCTAGAGGCTCGCAACCTGTTTGATAAAACGTTTATTTTTCAGGATCAGAACTTCATGCGTTCAGAGCCGGTTAGTTATGAGTTCATTCCAGAACGCACGATCATGACTCAGCTTTCACTTAATATCTGATTTTGGCATGTTGATTATTGACATATAAGGAGCTACACAAACGGTGGCATAACATGGAAAACTAAAGGAGAAGTATCATGTCAACAAAATCATTATTAATCATTGGCACTATGGATAAAAAAGAGCCTGGCCGGGCAGGTCAGCGAAGCCGTTTTTTATTAAAATCGCAACTATTTCTATATTTGATCCTTGGTGGATGCCTGTTGCTTGGGTTTTCATCAGTAGCCGTGAGCGCACCGCCGCTGCAGGCGACAAAAGTGCTCAGCGACAAAATGGATAGCGACCTTAAATTTAGCCAGAGTCGCGTTGCTTTGGTTTTGGTTGTTGATGAAAATGGTGCGATTCAGGCGCATCGTGGTGCAAAGACAAAAGCGCCGGTTCTTTCGAAGTTCCCCCTGCATGCTGCAGATATCACCAATATGACCGGTATTACTGTGTTTGCTACGAGTAATCCAAAAACGTGCTGGACAACCACCAGTGGTGACCTGTACTGCGTCGAGTGGTAGCAGGTCTGTCTTGAATTACGTTGTTTGATATTACATTGACAGATGGTCGGCCTCTATGGGTCGGCCATTTTTTCAAGATGTCACCTGAAAATTTATTTGATCGTTGATCAATCGACCGCAGTACCCACTCTTGTAAAAGAGTCAGCAATCACTCCTCCTATCCCATCAAGCGCACCAGTTTTATGTCGAAGCTTTGTGCATAGAAATGTCTCACGCATAAAAAATAGAGGTAGAACCTTCATGAATGTTACCGAAATAGCTTTTGCAAAGCATCTGGCTATCACAGTGCGTGATGATGGCCGACTTGAATTGCCATTCAACGATTATCTACAAAACCATCTGAATACCATTCATGCCAGTGCACAATTCGGTTTGGCGGAAACAGCGAGCGGTGCGCACCTGCTGTCGCTCTTCCCCGAACTTGCGCAAACAGTTGTTCCTCTGCTACGTGATGCGCAGGTCAAGTTTAAGCGACCTGCCACCAGTACTCTGTGCGCTTATCCCTCCACCGAAAAGGCGACGCTTACAAAGTTTAGCAAACAGATCACCAGTAAAGGGCGAGGCACGATTCGTGTTGATGTTGAACTTCGTGATGCGGAGGGTATGGTTGTCTGTGTTGCATCCTATCAGTGGTTTGTTCAGAAAATAGATGGCAACAGATGAGTTTGTGAAAGCGATGCTGAATGGCAGGATTAATGGCAGGGTTTACTGAATCTGTTGGATATGCTTGAGGAGCAGTGGACAACCGTTGATAAAGCATGGATGATTGAACTCAAGAAATATATATCTGTGACACGCAATTCGAGTTGAGTTTCTATGTCTCCAGTCACTCACAGGACTTTTTCGTTCTTTACTTATGGATACCTTTTCTCGTTATGAAACTTAAATCACGTACTTTTTTGTTGTTAATGACGCTTCTTTATTTGCCAATATCGTTTGCAGAGAATCAATTTGTTAAGGACATTAGCGATTTTCGAGAAGTTTATCTGAAAGCGACGGATGGCAATGCACGCGCGGTGCGCAAGGCGATCAAAGGGGCTCGTGTGCTGGAGAGTCGGCACGGGAAAAGCCCATTAGTACTCGCTTATAAAGGTGGTGCGCTCGCTTTAAGAGGTTCAAACGCGGCTAAGCGCCCGCTCGATAGAATGCGTGAAACTGAAGAAGGGTTGGTGGTTTTGGATCGCGCTTTGCGCATGTTATCAAAACACAAAGGAGGTTACCTTGAAGCGATTGAGACTCGATTGGTAGCCGCCTTCATCTTTATCAACTTGCCAGATTCCCGTTTTCACCGTCTTAAAGCGGGAGATCGCCTGATTGAACAACTGCTGGCTCATCCAAAATTGATGCAGATGCCACAGAGTTTGCAAGCATCTATCTATTTTGCAGCCGCGACCAGTGCTGAAAAACGTAATAACCCGGCACAGTCTAAACACTATCTGGAGCTAACAGTTAAGACAGATCGTGAAGGAAAGAATGGAAAAAAAGCACAGATGTTGTTGATGAATATGACTGATTAAACGGGCAGGTTTTGCTGCATTGTAGGTTCATATTGATATTTTGGCGGTATTTTTGATTTTTTTACCCATTTTTCAGTGGTTTTCAGCGATTTATTCCACTAAAGGTATTGTAGAGTTTAATAAATAGTATAAAATTGGTGTCGATTTTGTTGTGTTACACTTTTTAAGGTTTTTTTAATAAGTGTTTTTTGAATTGTTTAAATAAGGCTCTAAAAGAGCGGAGTCTATCGGAGATTACTATGGCAGTAAAAAAGAGAGCAGTTAAGTCAGTTAAAAAGAAGGCTTCTGTTAAAAAGAAAGCGGCTATCAAAAAAACCGCTATCAAGAAGAAATCATCTCCTGCTATAAGAGCAGCTGTTGCTAAAAAAGCTGTTAAAAAAACCGTCAAGAAAAAATCTGTCGCTAAAAAAACACGGGTTAAAGCTAAAGCAGCGGCTAGCAAATCTACCGCAAAAAAACTGACAGCTATCCGTACACCTTACACAAAAGCACAGTTGTTTAATGCGATTTCTGAAAATACCGGTATATCGAAAAAAGATGTGACGACGGTGTTTGAAGAGCTGGGTGTTCTTGTTGAACGTCATGTGAAAAAGAACTCTGCAGGTAAATTTACCATTCCAGGTTTAATGAAAGTGAATACCGTCAAGAAACCTGCTAAAAAAGCACGTAAGGGTATCAACCCCTTTA
>JAADGQ010000131.1 GCA_013152295.1 Gammaproteobacteria bacterium
CTGACTTTGTCCGCGCTGGCACGCGATACGTGAGCAGTACCCAGCAGGGTCACTTGACTACCCGCAACGGTAATAGTAGTAGCGGGCTCGCGCTGCTGTGTGGAATTCATCGATTCGTACTCGTTAAGTGAACGTCAAATTGACCAGGGCGACGCAGCGTGCGCCGAGCGGAGCATCATAAAGGAATGAACTGCAACAAATAAAGGGGACAGCGTAACCAGGGAACGTAAAGAAGTGGCGCGCCCGACAGGATTCGAACCTGTGACTTCCACCTTCGGAGGGTGGCACTCTATCCAGCTGAGCTACGGGCGCGCAGCGACGCGGAATTATATCAGACCCATCGCGCCAACGGGGTGCAAAATGGGCGATCACACAAATAGCGACACAGCCACTCGCAGGGCCTACACTTACAGCCCACCATCAAGAATCCAGCAGGCCGCGCAAACTGGCCAGATGTGCACGGCCACGCTCCTGACGCTGTTCGGGGTCGGCTGTTTTGCCACCTTCCCAGATCAGCTCATCTTCGGGCAGCTCGCCGAGAAAACGACTCGGCTCGCAATCGACAATCTCACCGTAGCGTTTACGTTTGCTCGCCAAAGTAAAGGTGAGGCTTTTCTGCGCACGCGTGATGCCCACGTAAGCGAGGCGGCGCTCCTCTTCGATACCATCCTCCTCAATGCTGGTACGGTGCGGCAGCAGCTCCTCTTCCATCCCCGCCATAAAAACGTGGGGGAATTCGAGCCCTTTGGCGGCATGCAACGTCATCAGTTGAACACAGCCGTCAGCCTCATCCTCCTCACCTTCGCGCTCAAGAATATTAATCAGCGCCACTTTAGCGACCAGCGCTTCCAGACCGGATTCGCCATCCTCCTCCTTTTCATACATATTGCGCAGCCACTGCACCAACTCATGCACATTAGCCATGCGCCGCTCGGCCGTTTTTGGATCGTTGCAGCTCTCCTTCAGCCACACTTCGTAACCGATCGTGGTGATCAGTGCGTTAATCGCTTCGATGGGGTCACCGCGCTGCGCCCGATCAGCGCTTTCGACGATCTCCCGGGCAAAGCATTGCAACGCCACGAGTGGCCGTTTGCTGAGCTGCTGCTCAAGACCAACCTCAAAACAGGCATCGAGTAGATTGACGCCACGCATCGACGCATAACCGGTCAGCTTTTCCAGCGTGGCAGGACCCAGCTCGCGGCGCGGCGTGTTGACGATGCGCAGAAAAGCCGCGTTATCGTCGCCATTCACCATCAGGCGCAGGTAGGCCATGATGTCTTTAATTTCGCTACGATCGAAAAATGAGGTGCCACCACTCAGGTAGTAGGGCACGTTCTGCCCGCGCAGCGTGCGCTCCAATAAGCGCGACTGAAAGTTGCCGCGATAGAGCACCGCGTAGTCGTGATAGTGGGTGCGGTGTTTAAAGCGGTGGCTGATGATCTCTGCAACAATGCGCTCCGCTTCGCGCACTTCGTCGCGCGCTTTAATAACCCGCAACGGATCACCCATACCCAGCGCGCTCCACAGTTTTTTTTCAAAAATATGTGGATTGTTAGCGATGAGATGGTTGGCAGCTTTGAGAATGCGCCCGTAGGAGCGGTAGTTCTGCTCCAGCTTGACGATCTTCAGACGCGGCATCTCCTTTTGCAACAGCGCCAGATTCTCCGGCTGCGCACCGCGCCAGGCGTAGATCGACTGGTCGTCATCACCGACCACCGTCAGCGCACCACGACTGCCAGTGAGCAGTTTGATCAAACGATACTGGCTGGCGTTGGTGTCTTGATACTCATCCACCAATAGATAACGGATGCGATTTTGCCACGCATCGAGAATCTCGGGCTGTGACTCCAACAGCAGCACCGGCTGCAGGATAAGATCATCCAAGTCGAATGCGTTATACGCCTTGAGCAGCTTTTGGAAGTGGCCGTAGAGTTCAGCAGCAACGTGTTGCTCCGCATCGCCTGCACTGACGGCCAGCGCCTGTTCACAGCTCACCAGCTGATTTTTCCAGCTCGAAATCTGCCGCTGCACCTGCTCGGCAAGCACCGCTGCCTCCTGACCATCCGCCTCAATCAGCTCTTTGACCAACGCCATACTGTCAGCGGGATCATAGATAGAGAAACCTGGTTTATAACCCAACGCCGTCAATTCACGGCGCACGATATTTAGACCCAACGCATGAAAGGTGGAGACATTCAGCCCTTTAATCGCCTTCGCACCCAGCATAGCGCTGATACGCGTTTTCATCTCCTTGGCCGATTTATTGGTAAAGGTCAACGCAGCAATCTGCTTAGGGGCAATGCCACACTTCTCGATCAGGTAGGCGATTTTGTAGGTAATGACGCGGGTTTTACCGCTGCCCGCTCCGGCCAACACCATCAGCGGGCCGTCGATATAACGTGCAGCGATGCGCTGCTGGGGGTTTAGCTCATTCATAGAGACGAGACCCCTAAAAGTTGCCCCACAACCGGAGGGGGCTGGGGTTAATCAATTTGGCGAACGATCAAACATTAAAACGAAAATGCATCACGTCACCATCTTTGACGATGTACTCTTTGCCTTCAAGGCGCCATTTGCCTGCCTCTTTTGCACCACTCTCACCGTTGCACGCGATGAAGTCCTCATAAGCGATCACTTCAGCGCGGATAAAACCTTTTTCAAAATCAGTATGGATGACAGCTGCGCTCTGTGGTGCAGTGGCGCCCACGGCAACGGTCCACGCGCGTACCTCTTTGACGCCAGCGGTAAAGTAGGTTTGCAGTCCGAGCAGTTCGTATCCGGCACGGATAATACGATTCAGCCCTGGCTCTTCGAGCCCCATGTCGGCGAGAAATTCTGCTTTTTCATCTTCGGATAACTCAGAAAGCTCGGCTTCGATGGCGGCGCAGACCGCAACGACAACCGCGCCCTCTTCTTCGGCTCGCTGTTTGACCTGGTCTAGATAGGGGTTGTTTTCGAATCCGTCGTCCGCCACGTTGGCGATGTACATCGTCGGTTTTGCAGTCAGCAGGTGCAGCGAGTAGAGCGCTGCTCGTTCATCATCGGTAAGCTCCATCGAGCGTACAAATTTCCCCTCATCCAGCTCTGCACTGACTCGCTCGAGCAGTGCTTTATACTGCTGCGCTTCTTTGTTGCCACTTTTTGCTGTTTTTCTTATACGTAGCAAGCCGTTATCAACGGTCTCTAAATCGGCAAGTACCAGCTCAGTGTTGATAACGTCCATATCTCGCAGCGGACCGATATTGCCATCGACATGGATTACGTCGTCATCTTCAAAGCAGCGCACCACATGCCCAACCGCTTGGGTTTCGCGAATGTGTGCGAGAAACTTGTTGCCCAGCCCTTCACCTTTGGAGGCACCGGCGACTAATCCGGCAATATCGACGAACTCCATCGTTGTTGCCAGCACGCGCTGTGGTTTGACGATCGCCTCCAGCTTGGCGAGACGCGCGTCAGGCATGGTGACCATGCCGACGTTGGGTTCAATGGTGCAGAACGGATAGTTGGCCGCTTCAATACCCGCTTGGGTCAGTGCATTGAACAGTGTCGATTTGCCGACATTGGGCAGCCCGACAATTCCACATTTAAATCCCATGTTCTTTTCCTCTGCTCTTACTCTTATATGTAGAACACAAATAAGGGGCAACTATCCACGGTGCAGCTGGTTCATCGCTTTTTGCGTATTGCCATCAAGCAGATCGGGCAAGATTTGAAGTGCTGCATCCATGGCACTCTCGATCTGTTCGCGATCCACCAGTGAGGGCCGACCGAGTACATAGTTACTCACGTCACGACCCACACCGGGGTGGTCAATGCCAAGACGCAAGCGCAAAAAATCTTTTGTCCCCAGCGCACTGACAATATCGCGCAGGCCGTTGTGCCCGCCGTGTCCACCACCTTTTTTCAGGCGCGCCTTACCGACAGGAAGATCAAGCTCATCGTGAACGACAAGCATGCTTTCTGCGTCAATTTTGTAGTATGAGGCGATAGCGGCAACTGCTGCGCCGCTGCGATTCATATAGGTGGAGGGCTTGATCAGATAGATGTTCCGCGCGGAGAGCGGCACTTTGCAAACCTGTCCATTAAACTTGCGCTCTGGCGTAAAATGACAACCCTTGATGCGGGCGACCTCATCAACAAACCAGAAACCAACATTATGGCGTGTTGCTTCATATTCCGCGCCGGGATTGCCTAATCCAACGACGAGTTCAATAGTCAACGTTACATACCTAACAACTAAGGCCAAAACAAAAACAGCGCTGCCATCTTATAGACAGCAACGCTGTTGGTCTGCATACCCGCTAAACGCAGAAAAGTGAATTAACCCTCTTCTGTAGTCGCAGCACTCTCTTCGCCTTCACTATCATCATCGCTGGCAACGCGGGGCTTGTGAATCAACACCACAGGCAGATCGTGCTCGGCACCGCGCGACAACGCAACAATACTAACGCCTTCAGGCAGAACAAGCTCCGACAGGTGAATAGATTCACCAACGTCAAGCGATGAGAGGTCAACGCTGATAAACTCCGGCAAATCACTGGGCAGACAGCTCACTTCCACTTCGACCATCAAGTGCGAAACACTACCGCCGTGCTTGATTCCCGGCGCGGCGTCTTCGCCTTCAAAGTGTAACGGTACGTGCATATGAATCTTGGTGTTTGCATCAACGCGCAGCAGATCCAGATGAAGAATTGTCGGCTTGAAGGGGTGACGCTGCAGGTCTTTTAAAACTACTTTCTCCTCTTTGCCATCGATCTTTACAGTTAATATATGCGAGTAAAACGCCTCATTTTCGAGATGGCGCAGCACTTCGTTATGTCCCAAGCTCAAAGGCAACGCCTCTTTTCCAGCGCCATAGAGAACCGCAGGAATTTTGCCGGTGCGGCGCAAGCGGCGGTTTGCATTAGTGCCATTTTCGGCGCGTACTTCAGAGTCCAGCACAAAATCGATGTTCATGACAATTCTCCAACTTTAAAAAAACAGGCCAACCAGCCTCGGGTCATACCAAGGGCTCGCAGCCGAGTAATCTGTTTGTATATTCCATCAACCGGGACCTGGCTAGTCCATATAGAGAGAGCTGACGGACTCCTCTGCGTTAACACGGCGCATGGTCTCGGCCAGAATCTCCGCAATACTGAGCTGGCGTATGCGCGAACAGGCCTGCGCCTCTTCACGCAGTGGCACCGTATCGCAAACCACCAACTCATCCAGCACTGACGCCTCAATATTCTTGACGGCGTTTCCTGACAACACAGGGTGCGTACAGTAGGCCACCACTTTGATAGCGCCCTGCTCTTTTAGAGCTTGCGCAGCCTTACACAAGGTTCCCGCTGTATCGACAAGATCATCAATCAATACGCACGAACGACCATTCACATCGCCGATGATATTCATCACGCGCGCCTCGTTCGCCACCGGGCGGCGTTTATCGATAATCGCCAGATCCGCATCATCCAGCCGTTTGGCTAGCGCGCGTGCTCTGACCACGCCACCAACGTCCGGCGAAACAACGATCAGATTCGGGTATTTCTGTCGCCAAACATCGCCCAGCAAAACCGGTGATGCGTAAACGTTATCAACCGGCAGATCAAAGAAGCCTTGAATCTGATCAGCATGCAGATCGACGGTCAGCACACGATCCACCCCGACAACGGTAATCATGTTGGCGACAACCTTCGCCGAAATCGGCACACGCACCGAGCGTGGCCGCCGATCCTGACGAGAGTAGCCCATGTAGGGGATCACCGCCGTCACCCGCTTTGCCGAAGCACGACGCATGGCATCAGCCATGACCAACAGCTCCATAAGATTATCGTTAGCCGGAGAGCAGATGGACTGGACGATAAAGACATCCTTGCCACGCACATTCTCCAGAATCTCGACCATCACTTCGCCGTCACTAAAGCGATCGACGGTAGCCTTACCCAGCGGCATATCGAGATGAGCGACAATGTCACGAACCTGTTGACGGTTAGCGTTGCCCGCAAAGACCATCATATTGACTTCGGACTGCCCGTCGCTTTTGCGTCTGAAGCGTTTAACCATCAGTGTCACACAACCTCACTCGTTATCAGACCCTGATAAAATTTCTACTGATATGGCTGGGGTGCCAGGATTCGAACCTGGGAATGCAGGGATCAAAACCCTGTGCCTTACCACTTGGCGACACCCCAATAAAATCAATCTGTTGGATCGGCGATTATCAGCAGGCAGCAGAGGCTAGCCACTTATCACGCATAACCCGCACGTTCGCACAGCGGCGAGCGATTTATACCTTTGACAACAGTGCCCTGCCACTTTTCTGGCAGCTGCTGCAACGCACGCTGCGCTGCCGACTCTGTATCAAACGCGCTGAAAACAGAGGCACCACTACCACTCATTCTCGCCGGGGCATATTGCGAGAGCCACTCCAGCGCTTCCGCTACATCAGGGTAGCGCGCGCAAACCACCGGCTCACAGTCGTTACGACCAGCCGAGGCAATAAAACCGCGTATTTTGACGATCTTGGAGTCACGTGTCAATTCAGGCGCAGAAAAGATTTCGGCGGTCGAAATCGAACACGCGGGCACCACAACCAAATACCAGGGCTCTTCGGGATTAATGCGCGTCAACCGCTCGCCAACGCCTTCCGCCCATGCCGCATAGCCATGAATAAAAACCGGCACATCCGCGCCCAGCGCCAAGCCTATCTCAGCCAGTCGCTGCAATGAAAAATTCAAACCCCACAACTGATTAAGTGCCACCAGCGTCGTCGCAGCATTAGAGCTGCCGCCGCCAAGCCCACCGCCCATCGGCAGCCGCTTATCAACATAAATGTTCACACCAAGAGAGTCCACCGCTGCACTATCGCGCAACGCCCGCGCCGCGCGCACCACCAAATCATCCTCCTCAGCAACACCCGCCAACCGCGACGAACGGCATAAACGCCGGTCGGAGCGCAGCTCAAAATAGAGATCATCACACCAATCGATGAACTGAAAAACTGTTTGCAGCAGATGATAGCCATCATCGCGCCGACCAACCACATGTAGAAACAGATTTAACTTGGCAGGGGCAGGCCATGGCTGCCCCGAAGGCTTGTTGCCGTTGTTACTCAAGTTAATTTCCCTTAATTTTGCCAAATTTTAATTGCGCCCCATTGAACGTGCGCGAACTGTTGGCGCACAATACACCTTTTACCGATCCACGCAAAAAAATAGGTGGAGTTATGGACCACGATCAATACGAAGTTGTCTTTCGCGGCGTGATTACGGAGGGCAAAAACGTCGAGGAGGTCAAGCTTGGCATCGCGCGACTCTTTAAAGTCGACGCCGCCAAAGTGAGCCACCTCTTTTCCGGCCAACACTACACAATTAAAAGAGGTATCGACAAACAGACCGCGCTTAAATACAAAGCAGCCATGCTCAACGCGGGCGCCTTGTGCTACATCAAACAAGAGGTTCGACAAGAGGCGCCGCCGCTCGCAGAACGCCCCGCCGCTGCCATGACCCTTGCCGAAGTGGGCGCCATGCTGCTCCCGCCCAAACAGACACCACCGCTCAAAGTTAACCTGAGCGGCATGAGTATGGCAATGCCGGGCACGATGATCAGCGAACCAAGCATCACGCCCAAAGCCGACATCGACACCAGCACTTTCACGCTCGTCGATCGCGAGCAAGAGCAATAAGAGCGCTATCCGCCAAGCCTATAAAAATAAACCCCGCTTATTTAACCTTACTTTCCAGGTGCGATATTAACCATTTATTTTATGTGGACAATACCCATATCCAATGCTATATTGGCGTCCAACCGTAACTTCAGATACGGGATAAAGGTATTACGACAACGCGCTAAAACGCCTCGGGCAGCCGCCGTTCGCAAGCCCCCTCCTAGCAGAGGACGGCGCCTGGGTTCAACCGCCTACCCCCCGGCGAAAGTGAGCCACCCTCCCGACGGAGCGCGCGTCGAATACCGTTAGTTAGTACGGAAGATCCCTCTCTCCGACACTTACCGGAACGCGCCCCCCGCGTCTCCGGTTTTTTTTTGCCACTTTTTATTGATCGCCTTGATCGCCCGACCGACTCATTCACCACGCCGCCAGCCGTGAAAACGCTTAACCCACTCCAGCAAACCTTGAGGAGCATGTGCCCGCTTCCATTCACCCGCAACATATTTATTCGCCTCTGCCAGAGTGGGATAGATATGAATGGTGCCAAGAACCTTGTTCAAACCGATTTTATGGCGCATCGCCATAACATATTCGGCAATCAGGTCACCGGCGTGTTCACCGGCAATCGTCACACCAAGAATTCGATCTTTACCCGGCACCGTCAGCACCTTGACCAAACCATGCGCCTCCTCGTCAGCGATGGCGCGATCCAGATCATCAATGCCGAAAGTCGTCACCTCATAAGCAATATTCTGCTCTTTGGCTTCACGCTCATTGAGTCCAACCCGCGCAACTTCGGGATCAGTAAAAGTCGCCCACGGAATGACTGAGTAATCCGCCTTAAACATTTTAAAACCACTGAACAGCGCATTCACCGACGCATACCAAGCCTGATGAGCAGCCACATGGGTAAACTGATAGGGGCCAGCCACATCACCGCAAGCATAAATATTGGGGAAGTTACTCTGCAGGTATTCATTCACCTCCACCGTACCGCGATCACTCAATGCGACACCTAACGCCTCAAGACCAAAGCCGCGCGTGTTAGCAGCACGACCCACTGCCACCAAGACCTGATCAAACTCAATGCGCACCATCTCACCTTGATGCTCGCAGAGCAGTATCTTTTTGCCATCCTCCAACAAAAACTCTTTCGCCGTATGCTCGACACGCACATCGACGCCTTCGGCGACAAAGCGCTCCATCACCATCTGTGAAATTTCAGGATCTTCGCGACTCATTAGCGTTGAGCCACGCTCAACTTGAATAACCTGACTGCCGAGACGGGCAAAGCACTGAGTTAGCTCACTGCCAATCGGGCCACCACCCAACACCAGCAGGCGTTGAGGCTGTTCACGCAAATCCCAGATCGTATCTGAAGTCAAATAATCGACCCGATCAATCCCCGGAATTGGCGGCACAAAAGGGCGTGCTCCGGTGGCCACCACAATATTGCGCGTCGTCAGCGTCTGGCCATTCACTTCAACCGTATAGGGGGACGTAATTTTTGCCTCACCCTCGATCACTTCCACACCTAGTTCGGTATAACGCTCCACTGAATCGTGCGGCTCAATGGTCTTAATCACTCGCTGCACTCGCTCCATCACATCGGAAAAATCAAACGCCGCCTCTGCCGAGCGAATACCAAACTCTTTCGCTCGACTGACATGGGCGAGAAACTTGGCTGAACGAATTAACGCTTTAGAGGGAACACAGCCTGTATTAAGGCAATCACCACCCATTTTATGTTTTTCAATGAGTGTCACCTTTGCTTTCACAGCGGCTGCAATATACGAAGTCACCAACCCCGCCGATCCACCACCGATCACAACAATGTTGCGATCAAATTTTTCCGGTTTAGTATACGGCTTAAGCACCTTGCGCGCCTTGATCACCGCCACCGCTTTTTTTGCAATCAACGGAAACAGGCCGAGCAATACAAAGGAGAAGATCAGACCCGGAGAGAGGATGCCGGATAAAGAATCGATCTGCGCGATCTGCGTGCCCGCGTTAATGAAAACAATGGTACCGAGCAGCATGCCAACCTGACTGACCACAAAGAAAGTAACCGTGCGAATCGGCGTCAACCCCATCACTAGGTTAATCACAAAAAACGGGATAACCGGCACTAGGCGCAATGTAAAAAGATAGAAAGCGCCATCTTTTTTAACGCCTTCATTAACCGTTTTCAGTCTGTCACCAAAACGACCTTGAACCGAATCACGCAATAAAAAACGTGACACCAGGAAAGCAAGCGTTGCGCCCAGCGTCGAGGCAAACGAGACCAGCACCGTACCCACCAGCAGACCAAATATGGCGCCGCCCGCAAGGGTCATGATCGCCGCGCCGGGTAGAGATAATCCGGTGACCAGTACATATAGAAGAAAAAAGATTAGTGCGGCATAACCCGGATTCGCTTCGTAATAAGCATTGATCGCTTGCTGCTGCGACTTGAAGTATTCGAGGCTGAAATACTGCCCCAGATCAAATACAAAAAAAGCGCCCAGCAGCACCGCTATCGTCGCCACCAATAAGATCTTCGTTCTGTTCATTGTCACATTGCCCTTGTTAATGTAGATATTTTTTGGTTGGCAGCCTGCGGAATCGATCAAGCCCAGCGGAGGTTCGCCTGACAAACATGACTGACTAGTCGCACCGTCGCATACAAACTTACAGGGCGCGCGGTCGCTAACGGTGAAAACCAGAAGGGAAGGGGGGATCTGCTGAACAGCAGAACAAAGACCATTGAGAGATTAAAGTAGAGCCTCACGATCCCCACGATAAACCGTGGGGATCAGTGCAATCAAGCGTATAACGGGCTGTTAAAGTTCACTACCCGCATTACAGGATTGTTTATCTTTGCACGTACTGATGCCCAGTAGCGCATAAGGTGGGCACCAACCCATCAGAGCAGTGGCGATAAGCACCAGACCAACAATACCCCACAAACTTTGAAAATAGACCCCCGCACCAATCACGGCAAGCCCAACGACAATACGAAGACCCTTGTCAATCCCGCCAACATTTTTTTGCATAATAGCTCTCCTCTTTTCGATTTAATAAATCAGGTTCGCTATTAATGTAGACTGAACTCATACGCCTGTATGTGACTAAAACACCTTACCCAAAAACAAAATGCTCCAGAGCAAGTTAACGCCGATAGACTTGCAGGCCGGGTAGATCGGCAACGGTCAGTTTACCGCGCGCCCCTTTTACCAAGCCCTTCCCTTCAAACTCTTTGAGAATGCGACTGACAACTTCGCGGGTGGTACCCAGGTCAGAGGCGATCTCGTGATGGGTGATATTGACTGTAGGCCCTCGCGGCGCGATGGCGATCAAATAGGCGGCAATACGCTCATCCATGCGATGAAAAGCGACATCCTCCAACACGGCAATCACATCTGCCAACCGTTTCGAGATCAAACTAAAAATGAAGGCACCCCAAGGCTTTGATTCACTCATCCACTCATGCACCTGCTTTGAAGGGATCAGCAGCGCTTCAACATCCGATTCGGTTACAGCAATGGCGGGGAAGGGTGTATCGCTCATAATACACGAAGCAGTAAGCACGCAGCTGTCACCACAGCTAATACGATAGAGCGTAATTTCACGACCTGAATCAGCGAGTTTGTATACGCGTACCATGCCGGAAACCACAAGCGCCAGCCGACGGCACTCATTACCATCCGACGCAACGGTGTGGCCTGCAGGAATCTGCATCAGCGTTGCGTTGCGGAAAAAGTCATTACGAAAATCGGGAGAGGAGTCCGCCAATAGCGGAAAATTTTGGATCAGGCGCTGCTGTTGTTCCGGATTTTCTATCATCGATAAGCCTGCTGCAATCTATCCACTCAATGTAGCGACTGTTACGGCGGTTGGAACGATCACGACACGGGTGGAGTTGAAAGCAGGCGGGTAAGTTTGGTCGGGGTGACAGGATTTGAACTTGCGACCCCTGCCTCCCGAAGGCAGTGCTCTACCAGGCTGAGCTACACCCCGACTAATAACCGCGTGTTACAGCGAAATCGGCCAGCGCATAGAGCGCGTCAGTATAAGACGACGCAGGAACACACGATAGCGCGTCTGCCGCTTTGCGCGCCTCCTCACGGGCCGACTGCGCAGTGTACTGGATGGCCCCGGTGGATTCAATGGCGTCAATAATCGCATCAATATTATCCAAGCCACCGTTTTCGATCGCCCGACGCACCGTCATCACCTGTGTCGGCGTGCCGGTACGCATGGCATAAATTAGTGGCAGCGTCGGCTTCCCTTCGGCTAGGTCATCGCCGATATTTTTCCCCGTATCTTTTGATGCCGCGCTGTAGTCCAGCACATCATCGATCAACTGAAATGCCGTTCCCAGATGCATTCCGTAAGCAGCCATTGCTCGCTCTTCTGCCTCGGGACGGCCACCGATCACTGCACCAAGACGGGTTGCAGCCTCAAACAGCTTGGCTGTCTTCGAGCGAATCACCATCAGATAACGCTCTTCGCTGGTGTCTGCGTTATTGCAGTTAAGCAACTGCAGCACTTCACCTTCAGCGATCACGTTGGTTGCATCGGCAAGGATCTCCATCACGCGCATATTGCCGACTTTCACCATCATCTGGAACGCGCGCGAATAGAGAAAATCACCGACCAGAACACTGGCCTCGTTACCCCAAACAGCATTTGCCGTATCTCGTCCACGGCGCAGTGCCGAAGCGTCGACAACATCATCATGAAGTAGCGTTGCGGTGTGGATAAATTCGATGATGGCAGCCAGGTCGCGATGGCTGGATCCAGCGTGACCGCATACTTTGGCACTCAGCAACGCCAGCAGCGGTCGTAGCCGCTTACCCCCACTATTTATAATGTAGCGACTGACCTGACTAACGAGTGCAACTTCAGAGTGAAGGCTGTGACGGATAATCTCATCCACCGTTTGCATATCATCCGCAACCAGGGCGCGTATATCCTTTAACTCCATGACGACCTTTGGTCGATTGTGATCTGTTGTTTCACTGTCGATACAGATGTTTTGCATAACGTCACGGTCTGGAAAGCCAAATATAGATAGCGCTAGCGGACAGACTCACAAGCCTGACCAACACTTTACACCGTCGGTCTAGTTTTTTGTAGCGCCATGCCGTACCGGATTGTAGAAGCACAGCACCGCCGGTTACAAGTTTTTCGCCACAGACGCGCCAGCTGCTCCGAGTCAATGCAGTTTGACGCGATTCAACACAGCAGATAGAATGGCCCGTTTGACGCGAAGCTCAACCATAAAGCCGATCAATGCTGGCTGAGCGCGCACTTGATCACCTATCGGGATGTCGTTCGACACACTTGATACACAGGTTTTATTGGGAGCAAAGTTATGTACGCGGTCGTTGTAAGCGGAGGAAAGCAGTACCGTATCGCAGAAGGCGATACCATCAAGGTTGAAAAAATTACCGCCGAAGAGGGAACCTCTATCGAACTCGACAAGGTTTTGATGATCAGCGATGCCGACAATATTAGCGTTGGCGCACCCTACCTTGATGACTGCAAAGTCACCGCGACCATCGCAAGCCATGGCCGTCACAAGAAGATCAAAATCGTCAAATTTCGTCGCCGCAAACACTCAAGAACACAGATGGGCCATCGCCAATGGTATACAGAGCTCAAGATAACAGGCATCGCGGCCAGCTAAACTTTTCACACCAAACAAGCAAGACGAGCAACACAGAGGCATTCACTCATGGCACATAAGAAAGCAGGCGGAAGTACGCGCAACGGTCGCGATTCTGAATCGAAACGACTCGGCGTCAAGCGCTTCGGTGGGCAGCAAGTATTGGCTGGAAATATTTTGGTTCGCCAACGCGGCACACGCTTTCACCCCGGAGTGAACGTCGGCTGCGGGCATGACCACACACTGTTTGCCAAGTCAGACGGTATCGTACTATTTGAAGTCAAAGGCCCCAAAAACCGCAAATATGTCAGCATCATCCCTAGCTAGCGGCACAGCATCGTGAACAAGCTGGACCAAAAGAGCCCCGAACCGGGGCTTTTTTGTCTGTAACAACAGAGCGCGAAACAAGATGCGCTACCATCCGCAAACACCCCAACAACGCCTCAAACCCGGAAGCGCGGCTCAGCATAAAGCGTTACACAAAACATGAAATTTGTTGATGAAGCGACAATTCGCATACTCGGCGGCAACGGCGGCGATGGCTGCGCAAGTTTCCGCCGCGAGAAGTACATCCCCTTCGGCGGCCCCAGCGGTGGTGATGGCGGTGATGGTGGCAGCATCTACCTGATCGCCCGCGACAACATCAACACACTGATCGACTTCCGCCACGCCAAAACCTTTCGTGCTGAAAGGGGCCAAAATGGCATGAGCCGCGACTGCACAGGCAAAAAAGGTGAAGACCTGCACATAGATATCCCTGCGGGCACACTGGTCTACGACGCCGATACTGAAGAACTGATCGGTGACCTTGTTGAACCCGGCCAGACTCTGCTGGTTGCTCGCGGTGGCTGGCACGGCCTCGGTAACGCTCGATTCAAGTCGAGCACCAACCGTGCTCCCCGGCAATTTACCAAAGGTTCCGCTGGCGACTCACGTACCTTGCGCCTGGAGCTCAAACTTCTAGCAGATGTTGGTCTGGTCGGCATGCCAAACGCAGGAAAATCGACGCTGATTCGAGCCGTATCCGCCGCACGTCCAAAAGTAGCCAACTATCCCTTCACCACACTCTATCCCAGCTTGGGTGTGGTCAGCGTGGGACCATTTCGCAACTTTGTCATGGCCGACATTCCCGGTCTTATTGAGGGCGCAGCAGAGGGCGCCGGGCTCGGTATTCGCTTCCTCAAGCACCTCTCCCGCACCCGCCTGCTACTGCATATTGTCGACATTGCCCCTGCGGACGAGAGTATCGATCCCGTTAACGAGATACGCGCCATCGAAACCGAGCTGAAAAAATTCAGCCCTGAACTCGCCGCCAACGAACGTTGGCTTGTACTCAACAAGGTTGATCTATTGCTCGAAGAGGAGCGCGATGAGCGTGTCGATAAAATCACCAGCGCGCTTGACTGGCAAGGGCCACTGTTTCACATCTCCGCCGCCACCGGAGAAGGCACACAAAAACTCGCCGCCAGCATCATGGCGCACAAAGAGGCGCTATTTGCCGCAGATGAATCACCGTAGCGTGCAGCAATAATGACACACAGCCGAAAACAGATCGCAGCAACCACACGCTGGGTCGTCAAGGTCGGTAGCTCGCTGCTCACCAACAATGGCTGCGGCCTCGACAAATCGCTCATTGCCCAATGGGTCAGTCAGATTGTCGCCCTGCGTGCACGTGGCATTGAAGTGGTGCTGGTCTCCTCAGGCGCTGTCGCCGAAGGTATGACACGCCTCAACTGGTCGCAACGCCCGCACGCTCTCCACGAGCTGCAGGCCGCTGCGGCCGTCGGCCAAATGGGGCTGATTCAGGTCTACGAATCCCACTTTCAAAAATATAACACCCACACCGCACAGATATTGCTGACACACGAAGATCTTGCCGACCGTCAACGCTACCTCAATGCACGCAGCACGCTGCGCACCCTGCTCGATCTGAAAACAGTACCTGTCGTCAATGAAAATGACACCGTCGCCGCCGATGAGCTGCGCTTTGGCGACAACGACACGCTAGCCGCGTTGGTCGCCAACCTGCTCGAAGCCGACCTGCTGGTGCTGCTCACCGACCAAAACGGCATGTATGATCTCGATCCAACCCGTCACAGCAACGCAAAACTCATACGCGAAGCACGTGTTGGCGACCCACAGCTTGAGCAGCAGGCTGCGGCAGGAGGCGTTAGCGCGCAAGGGCGCGGCGGGATGTTGACCAAAGTCAGAGCGGCGAGCAAAGCCGCGCGCTCTGGAACAGCAACGATCATCGCCTCGGGCCGGGAGGGCGACATATTGCTGCGCATCGCCCAAGGCGATGAGATCGGCACACTCCTGCTGCCCAACCAGGAACCCATGACAGCGCGCAAACGCTGGCTTGCCGGGCAGCTCCAATACCACGGCGAGCTACACCTCGATGCGGGCGCTGAAAAAAATCTAAAAGCATCAGGAGGCAGCTTGCTACCCGTTGGTGTTCGCACTACGAAGGGAAATTTTTCCCGCGGAGAGCTGGTGATCTGCGTTAACCAGCGCGGCGATGAAATTGCGCGTGGCCTGGTTAACTACAGCGCCGACGAAACAGAAAAAATCATCGGAAAACCAACGGGAGAGATTGAAACCATCCTGGGCTACATCGATGAACCGGAGCTCATTCACCGCGACAACCTTGTGCTCACATAAAGTGGCAAACACCCTTTCGCAGTAAAATAGAGCGCCTACCTACATTTCATCCATATCGCCACCAGATTCCATACCATCTCCGCTCGCGCTGCTTTCAGACGAGGGGGCTGGAGCGAGTAAAGCCTCCTCCTGCGTACGCTTAAAGTTCTCCAGATCTGCAAGCGCCCGACCAGCCAGTTCGGCGACACGCTCATCTGAGTCCAAAGTCGCCTGCTGCAGCGCACCCGCAATACGACCATCGTGATCGAGTCCATCTGCTGCTGAGTGCCACAAACTCTGTACCGCTTGGTAGCGTGACTCCACATGCACATCATTGGCGATTTCAAGCCATGCATTGACGCCCGCATCATTGCGCTGAATGCTCAGCGCCTGCAGCGCAGCGACGCGCTCCTCATCACTTTGTGCAGTCTGTAGCTGCTCAGTCAGTCGTTGCACGACCGCGACTTCTCGCTGTTGCACAGCAACCTCATACTCCGCCAGCTTTATCTGATATTCAGGGTCGTCGATCGCCTTGTTCTGCGCCGGATTAGCATCATCGGTTGCCGGCTCATTTTGCACCGGCGTGGGTGGCCGCAAAACGATCTCATCCTGAGTCGGCCCCTCGTCCATGCGCTGCTTGAATCGCTGCAGATCAGCCAGAGCACGAGCGGCCTCGTTGGCCACAGCCGCGCTGCTGTCCCGACTGGCCACATCGAGCGCCGTAAGCGCCCGTTGCGGCACACCAATGTCACCGCTGACATCACCGACATAACGCCACAGCGCAGCAATCGCCTCGCGTTTCGCATCATCGCCTTCAGCCACATTCAGCGCGGCCAATAATTTATCCAAGCCCCGCGTCGCGGCATCGGCACGCCGGCCTGCATAGTCAGCCTGTACCTCGGACGCCATCTCTGCGTCATCCGCACCGTCCTCTCCGCCCGATGTATTGCTCTGCAATTGCACGGCATTCAGCCCCTCACGCGCCTGGCGCAGCAGCTTGTCAGCCACAGGATCACTCTCTGCCACAACACCCCCGCCCGAAGCAACGCCTGATTCAGGTGACACCATCGGCTCGACAAAGACCACATCGTCCGTCAACGGAGCAGCGAGTTTCGCGCGCTCATCCAGCGAAGAGATATGACCATTCGATTGAGATGGTGACCACCAAATGGATTGCCAAACCAAAACAATTCCAAGAAAAACGATAAGACCGCCACCAAAGAGCGCTGCTTTTTTCAAATAGTGCATGACGATTAAACCTTGCTTCGTAAAATTTCAAGAACCAAACTTATCCTGCCAATGCTGTTTGCAACAACCGAACGCGCAATTTACGCGCGCTATCTTTGGGCAGACTATCTGCCAGCAGAACGACCGAGCGGCGGCGTTTTTTTGCCTCTTTTTCCGTGACAAAATTGAGCACGACCAGTTTCGGGTGAACGTAGCTGGATATCAGTGTTGCATGGCCGTAGTCTTTGCCATTGCCGTCGTGCAATATCCACTCATCCTCATCCCCCCAGACCAACCACTTAACAGCTGACTTTCCACACAGTAGAAAATGTTGGTTGATGTGGTGAATAAAGCCCACCACCAAAACGCTTGCCAGCAGTAGTTTTATCGCTACGGGTAGCGGTAGGGGGATCAGCAGTGGCAGTGCGCCGCCGTACATCAAGATTAACAATCCGCCGAGGTAGCGGGAGCGCTGTGGCTCAAGGTGTAACGGCGTAGCGTATGGCGCTGACGACATCGGCGGCCTCCTGATCATCGGGCACAGTGCGGCCCATCAGGTATTCGAGCAGTTGGTTGTCGGCTGTTTTTAGCAACGCGTAGAATGTCTGTTGTTGCGCGTCACTGAGATCATCGTAACCGCTATCGAGAAAACCCTGCAGCAGCACATCGAGCTCGCGCATGCCGCGGCGACACTGCCAGCGTAGTCGTGAATGGTTATCCATGGTTCGTCTCCTTTGAACAGTTCGCTATATCCACACCCAAGCCAGCGCCTGCAGTATGAGACAAGAGAACAGCCCGGCCAGCACATCATCAAGCATGATACCGAGCCCACCGTCGAGTTTGCGATCCGCCACACCAATAAACCACGGCTTGCAGATATCGAACAGCCGAAACAGCACAAAACCGACGACGATCCACAACCAACCCGGTGGCGCAGCGACCATGGTGATCCAGTAACCGACGAACTCATCCCAGACAATGCCGGGGTGGTCGTGTGCACCAAGCAGCTCTGAACTGCGTTGGCAGATCCAGATACCCGCAATCAGCGCGACGAAAACAACCGCAATGTAGAGCGCCAACGACAACGGTTGCAACAGCAAAAAAATGGGGATAGCCGCCAGCGTGCCGACGGTGCCAGGTGCCCTAGGCGCCAGACCACTGCCAAAACCGAACGCTAAAAGGTGCACGGGGTTGCGCAATACAACAGCGGGCGTAATGGGGTTGTTCATGATACGTGAACAGCTCAGGTTCGTTTTGTCATTGAAAGTGATTGTAACCCGGCTGCTTGATCTCTACCGCCGCGCCATCTGCAGTAACACAGCGCAGCCCGCTGCGCGCTTCAATTGTACCGATCAGTGTACAGTCACAGTCGAGCGCTGCAAACAGCGGCGGCAGAAGATGCTGCCGGGCTGCGGGAACGGTAAAGCAGAGTTCGTAATCATCGCCTGCCGTCAGCGCTAACTGATAGCGCTCAACGTCACTGTTGTCTGATTTTTTGCCGATGATTTCAACAAAAGCGCCAGAGCATGGAATTTGATCAACACGCAGTGTCGCGCCAACCTTGCTGGCTTGAAGCACATGCCCCAAGTCTGCCACCAAACCATCGGAGATATCGATGGCGGCCGTTGCAACAGCGCTCAACGCACGTCCCGCAGCGATGCGCGGCGTCGGATAGTTGAGACGAGCGAGCAGCGCGTCACCGCTGCTGTTGGCTGGCAGGTGACTATCCAGCAGCAGGCGCAGCGCCAACCCAGCATCACCCAATGTGCCGGTCACGTAGATCAGATCGCCAGGTTGCGCGCCGTCACGACGCAGTGCTGCGCCGTGCTCGACCAGACCGTGCAGCTGCACCGTGATGGTGAGCGGACCGCGCGTCGTGTCGCCCCCGACCAGCGCCACCCGATAGCGCTCGGCCAACTCAAACAGACCGTTGCTGAACGACTCCAGCCAGTGCGCATCGCTGTCTGGCACGGTGAGCGCCAGCGTCGCCCACGCCGGCTCCGCCCCCATCGCCGCGATGTCACTCAAGTTCACCGCCATCGCTTTGTAACCAATCGCGTGGGCCGGGGTGTCGTGCGGAAAATGGACACCGGCAACCAACGTATCCACACAGACCACGAGCTGCTTGCCATGAGGGACATCGAGCAGCGCCGCGTCATCACCAATCGCGAGGCTCACGTCGTCACGCTGCGGCCGTGATCGCTTGAAATAGTGCTCAATGATGTTGAATTCGGATTCGGCCATGGGCTCGGTACAGGCTTGAAAATTGCTCTGATATTGACGTTATCCTAACGTAGCAACAGGGCATCAGACAGTAAGGGCGCACAGCATAGAAGGTGCCCCATTTTTTGTCTATGCCATGCTTTGCAAAAGCGTTGAGCAGAACTTTCACAGGAGTGAATGCAGATGATTGACAGTACAGCTACTGACTCGGCATCGCCGCTGCGCGCCGCCATCGACGGCGCACATCACATTGATGAGTCCGCCTGCATTGAGTCACTGCTGGCACGGGCGCACGCCCACCACAAAAAACATGCCGGTGAGCGCCAGCGCGTCGACCACCTCGCGCGCACGCTGGTGAGTCGTGTGAGAGCACAGTCAGAGAACCATCAAAGTATTGAAGCGTTTTTGCAGGAGTACAACCTCTCCAGCCAGGAGGGCACCGCGCTGATGTGCCTGGCCGAAGCACTGCTACGCATTCCCGACAGCGCCACCGCAGACCGGCTGATCCGCGACAAGTTGAGCGCTGCCCAGTGGGGCGAACACCTGGGTCGCAGTCCGTCACTGTTTGTGAATGCCTCCACCTGGGGGCTGATGTTGACCGGCAAGGTCGTACGCCTCGACGACGCAACACTGAACGATGCCGGTACCTTTCTCAACCGCACCGTCGCCCGTATCGGAGAGCCACTGGTACGGCTGGCACTCACTCGGGCGATGCGCATTCTCGGCCAGCAGTTTGTCATGGGTACAACCATCGAGGCAGCGCTGCAACGCGCCCGCAACGAGGCAACACACAGTGGGCGCTGCAGTCGCTATTCGTTCGACATGTTGGGCGAAGCGGCGCTCACCGAGATGGATGCAGCGCACTATTTTGAGCGTTATGCCACAGCCATCGACACCCTCGCTGCACAGCATACTTGCGCTAAGTCACTGTTCGATGCGCCGGGCATCTCGATCAAACTCTCGGCGCTGCACCCCCGTTATGAGTTCGCACAACGACAGCGCGTAATCAACGAGCTGGCGCCCAAACTGTTGGCACTGGCGGAGCAGGCCATGGCGGCGGGCATCTCGTTGACCGTGGATGCCGAAGAGTGGCGCCACCTGTCGTTGAGCCTCGATCTGTTTGCAGCGGTATTCCGCGCGCCCAGACTGCACGGCTGGGAGGGGTTCGGACTGGCCGTGCAGGCCTACCACAAAAACGCGCTGGCACTGATCGACTGGCTGGCCGAACTGGCACGTAGCAGAGCACGACGCATTCCACTGCGTCTGGTTAAAGGGGCCTACTGGGACAGCGAGATTAAACAGGCGCAGCTGCAAGGCTTGCCCGGATATCCGGTCTTTACCCGCAAAGCCTCTACCGATCTCTCATACCTGGTTTGCGCGCGGCACATTTTGGCCCAAAGCAGACAGTTTTACGCACAGTTTGCCACCCATAATGCTCACACGATGGCCAATATTATGGTGATGGCGGAGCAACACCGCAGCATCGACTTTGAATTTCAGCGTCTGCACGGTATGGGCGAAGAGCTGTACGGTGCCCTGCATGAAGAGCTGAGCGAAAAGCCGCAAACGTCTGAACTTGATATTCCGTGCCGGGTCTACGCGCCCGTGGGTAACTATAAAACGCTGCTCCCCTATCTCGTCAGGCGGCTGCTCGAAAACGGCGCCAACACCTCGTTTGTTCATCGCATTACCGACCGTGCAGTCGCCATCGAGCAGATTGTCAGTGATCCGCTGACGCTGTTAACGGATGCAAAACAGAAAGTGCACCCGCGCATTCCTCTGCCGCCCAACCTGTTCGGCGCACAACGCATCAACGCCGCAGGACTCTGCCTCGATCAAGAGAGGGATCTCCAACCGCTACAGGCGGCACTGCACGATGCACTGTCACAGCAGTGGAGTGCGCAGCCCATTGTCGGCGGCCATGATTGCACCACATCGACAGCAGCAACGTACACCATCCTCGATCCTGCCGATCAGCGTCGCAGCGTGGGCAATGTGCTGACGGCCGACGCAGCGCTCATCGAGCAGGCACTGTCCCTGGCTGACAGCGCTTCGCCGCAGTGGAATCGACAACCTGCCAGCGAGCGCGCCGCATCGCTGCAGCGTGCCGCCACACTGCTGGAGAGCCACCGCGCGGCACTGATCGCGCTGTGTATTCGCGAGGGCGGGAAAACCATCCCGGATGCGCTGGCGGAGCTGCGCGAAGCGGTCGACTTCTGCCGCTACTATGCCGCCGAAGCGCGCAATAAATTCGCACAACCCATCATCATGCCAGGGCCAACCGGCGAACATAACGAACTGACCCTGCAGGGCCGTGGCATCTTTATCTGCATCAGTCCGTGGAATTTTCCGCTGGCGATTTTTGTCGGACAGATTGCCGCAGCGCTGGCCGCTGGTAACGCGGTAATCGCCAAACCCGCCAGCCAGACCCCTCTGGTTGCCGCATTGGTGATACGTCTACTGCATCAGGCGGGCATTCCCGGCGACGTGCTCCACTATCTGCCAGGGTCTGGCACGAACGTTGGTAACCGCTTGGTACGTGACCCGCGCATCGCAGGCGTCGCATTCACCGGCGCCAGCGACACCGCGCACACGATCAACCGGGTGCTGGCCGAACGAGACGGCCCCATCATCCCGTTCATCGCCGAAACGGGTGGTCAGAACGCGATGATTGTCGACAGCTCTGCGTTGACCGAGCAGGTGGTGATCGACACGCTGCATTCAGCCTTCAATAGCGCGGGCCAGCGCTGCTCGGCACTGCGCGTGCTGTTTCTTCAGAAGGATAACGCCGCCGCTATCATCAAAATGCTGCAGGGCGCGATGGCCGAGCTGCGCATCGGAGACCCGGCAAAACTAGAGACCGACATAGGGCCGATTATCGATGCCAACGCACTGAAAAAATTGAAGGAGCATGTCGCCCGCATGCGCGAAGTCGGCACCGTAATCTACGGCTCACCGCTACCCGACAGCACCGCCCACGGCCACTTCTTTGCCCCCTGTGCATTCGAGATCGATAATCTGGCACTGCTAAAGGGCGAAGTATTCGGGCCAATCCTGCACATTATCACCTACCCGGAGCATGAGCTGGATCGGGTCATCGCAGCAATAAACCACACCGGCTACGGCCTGACACTGGGTATTCACAGCCGCATTAATGAGCGGGTTGATTACATCCGCAGCCGTGTTCGCGGCGGCAACATCTATGTCAATCGCAACATCATCAGTGCGGTAGTGGGCGTGCAGCCATTCGGCGGGCAGGGGCTCTCTGGCACCGGACCGAAGGCGGGCGGACCGCACTATCTGCAGCGCTTTGCCAACGAACGCACGCTAACCGTTAATACCGCCGCAGTGGGTGGCAACGCCGATCTGCTGGCGCTGAATGAGGACAATCCTGTTGAACGAGGGCCAGGCTTTTAGCTTTTTAAGCCGTGTTTGTTGGGGCTTGAGCAGTAACTTTGAGTATGTTATGCACACTGCATATTGCACCTGAGCAGCGCTACAAACAGTCTGCTCCTCGGCTCAACGAGCCTTTTGAGGCGGCTGTAACTAATTGATTAAAAAGAGAGTTATTGATCGGTTATTTTTTGATCAATTTAACACAGAGGTAGAACTGACGGGCTTTTCGCGCGGTTGCCATCAATTCGCCCACAGAGTTATCCACAGGTTTTGTGAATAAGAACCAAAAGCCAATGGCGACATGGAGTTAGCCTCACCAAGGGACGCAGCTGCATCATCAATGCGCAGCTGCGTTTGCTCTCTGAATACGAAACTCTTTGAGTACGGGATCCCCCGTGCTACTTCAAACGTTCGTACAACTGCTGGGCGTTCTCACTGCTGTCAAAAGCGTCGTGCGGTTGCGCTAACAACGCCTCCAGAGTAGACAGCGCCCGTTCGCGGCTGCCGGATCGAGCGTATGCAGCGGCCAAATGGTAACGAATATCGGCAACGCCGGGAGCCCGTTCTGCGGCTTGACTCAGCAACTTCAACGCGCGCATCGGCTCCCCCCGGTTGAGCAAAATCCACCCCAACGTGTCGTTGAGTACCGGGTGGTTCGGGCGCAGCGACACTGCTCTCTCCGCCAGCGCCAACGACCTCTCGGGCTCTATCTCTATCAATAGTGACGCCAAATCATTGAGCGCATAGATGTTGTTTGGGCTCTGCTTCAGCACATATTCGTAGTGACTGACAGCATCTTCAATCAACCCCGCTTTGCGATAGGCGCTGGCCAGGGTTAAACGCACCAGTATCTCTTGCGGGTGCATCGTCAGCCACTGGGTCAGCACCCGGCGAGCACTCTTGGTTTGACCCAACTGCTGGCGTGTCTCGAAAATTTTTATCGCTAGCACCGCGAGCTTATGTCGCTTGGCGGTGGCTTCGTAGATTTTCAGCGCTTTGGCATATTTTTTCTGTGCAGAGTAGATGTCTCCGCGTAATATGCCGTCTTTGCCACCCAGCTCCTTCTGTCTGGATAGCTTTTTAACGACACGAAATGCCGCCCCGCTATCACCTTGGTCGAGCTCAACACGAACCAGCAACTTGGCTGCCGCGATGAAATCCGGCTGCAATTCGAGCGCCTTGGCGAGCTGCCGTTTTGCATCGGCAACGCGCCCCAACTTCAGTTCGGCATTGGCCAGGTGGTAGCGTCCACTCGTTGAATTTGGATAGAGCTTGGTGAGCTTTCGAAAGGTTAACAGCGCATCAAGGTAGGTGCCACGCGCCATCTGTGCGGCCCCCAATGCCAGCAAGGCTTCCGCCTGCTCTGGCGCAGCGGCCACCGCCTCTTGAACCAGCTCCAGCGCTCGGTTGTGCTGACCGCGTGCGGAGTAGTGACGGGCCAACACAATACGCGATGAGATAGAGTCTGGCGCGGCGCGGCGCGCCCGTTTCAACCAGCTCAGGGCGAGATCTTCGTTGCCCAAACGGTTGGCGATTTTTGCCAGTTCAAGCATGATTCCAGCATTTTGCGCATCCCAGACAAGCACCGACTCATAACGTGCTTGAGCACTCTTCAAACGTCCGGCACGCTCGTCCATCCGTGCCAGCTTGACCACGGGCAGTGAATAACGAGGGTTTAGCAATAGTGCTTGCTCGTAGCACTGGCGCGCGCGCTTTTTATCCCCTGCGCGCTCGTGGAGCGTGGCCAGCAAAACTTGCGCTTCAGCGCTCTGCGGCGCCTCTTTGGCCAAAATTTCAGCCAGGGCGATAGCTTTCTTCATATTGCCCTGACGAGCATAGGTCATCGCCAGCAGTGCGCCACTGCGCAACGACGGCTTGTCTCCAGCAAATGACGAACGCAACTCGTCAATGGCGTCTTGCGTATCCCCCTCGGCCAGATAGGCTTCGGCCAACTTTAAACGAAATAATTCATTGCCGGGGCTCGCCGCAACAGCTTGCTGGTAATAGTTTGTGGCCATTGCGCCATCACCGTCCAGTATCGCAGCACTGCCCAGCAGTGCCAGCAATTCAGCGTCATCGGGGGCGATTCTCAATGCCGGATTAATAGCACTCATCGCCAGTGCCGGCTGGTGCTGCTTGAGCCGTGTCGAAGCCAGTAGCTTGTGAGCAGCAATATTGGCAGGCACTCTGGCGAGAAAGCTCGTCAGGTAATCATCGGCCTGCTCATAGAGCCCCATGGCGTAGCTCACCGCACCCATCAACAGAACAGAGGGGTAGTGTTTGGCATTGATTTTCAGCGCTTGGCCGAGATAATCCCGCGCGGTGCCATACTCGCCCTTTTCATAGGCGATGTAACCACGGAAATACTTGATGATCGGCGTCCGTCTCAGACTGTTGCTGAGGCGTGTTATGTGAACTTCAGCCGTCTTCCAGTCACGCAGTGCCAGCAGAGCCCAGATCAAGCGAATGCGCGCATCGTGAGAGCGTGCGGTAATAACCTTGTCTGGCTGTTGTTTTAACACGCCCTCCAGCGTGGTGACCGCTGTTACATAGTCAGCCTGAATGAACTCCAATGCGCCCCGCAACAGCAACACATCTTGCTTCAGCCACCGCATCTCGTCAGCTATAGGTGCGTTCAACGCCCGTTCGATCGCGCTGTGCGCGTCGTCATACGCACTCTGACTTATCAAAAGCACTGCCTGCCCGTAGAGCACCCAAACCGAATCAGCGTCGTAATGTGCTGCGCTACGCATCGCACTCTGCGCACCGTCTGTGTCACCCAGTGCCAGCAGCGCCCGCCCTCTGAGCGATAACAGAGTCGCTCTGACAGTCGCGGGCAAGGCATCATCTACCGCAACGTTATCGAGCAGCTCTTGATACTTGTTTTCTTGAATATAGGCCTGTGCGAGATAGAGGCTGAATAGGGGGCCTACTGCGCCAGCACCCCGCGCGCGCAGCAACTCTTTCTCGCCATTAATACCGTCTCCGGTGGCAACATAGATCTGTCCAAGCATCATACGTGCCGCCATATCATCCGGTTTTTTTTGCAGCGCCCCTTTTAGCTCGATGATGGCAGAAGAGAGATCCCCCCTGCTTTTGTGCTCGACCGCCTGATTGAAATGGTCAACACTATCAACATCGCTCTTTTCGCAGCCAGGCAGAAAAATCACCAGCAATAGCAAAACACTACAAAGATATCCGCGTCCCTTCACTTTCACATAACTCTCGAAATAACTCTCTGCTGTTCTGTTCGGCAACGCGCCGAGGCCCTGTTAACAACTACGAATGATCAATGCCCTCTATTCTGCCATGTCCACTGGTCTCAGGTTGTGCGATATTGGGCAAGCGATCCAGTGATGGGCGCGCCTCCTGCAGAAAGCGTTTTAATAAATTTCGGGAGGGGCCAAGATTCGCTTCGTCGACTAAGGTGGCGATGGCAAACACCGAAGCACCGGGGGTCTGAGTAAACAGTCCCCATACACCTAGCAGCTTGGCGACGATGGGTTGGGGCGTCACGTAACCGGCAACCCGATACCAGGACCAGATCAACATCACCTCACCACCAACTGAACGTACGACCGTCTCTTTGATTTGCCAGGCAGGGGTATCAGCGAACTCTATCTTTTGACTTCCTTTTTCCAATACGTCCCGCCACACCTCTTCATCATAGAGATAGTTCAGTGAATTAATCAGCTCTGCACCTTGATCCTGCTGCTGATAATAGGCCGTGTAGAGCTGTATATTTCCAGAACCGCTGCGCTGGTACGTTGCGTTAAATGCCCCTGTTGCACCCCGATACAAGGGCTGCCACGCGCCATCGAAAGGCTCACCACCCTGCCAGGAACCGATGCTCGACGGTGCCTCCATCGAAAACTCATCCGGCACATGAATCACCACACTTTTCAGTGCCATGGCCGTCACCGGGGCGACAACTAAAACACCGACGGTTAACAGCGCTCCGACAAGCAAATTTTTCGGTTTTAACACAGAGCCAGCATGTTCTTCACTTTTTGTGAATGTAGAGTGCGGTGCCACAACCACCGGTTTTATGATGTTTTTACCAAACCAAAAAAACAGCACAAGAAACCCTGCGTAGAGCAACCAACCGAAAGTCTCGTGATCATTAATCATCGGATGCTGCATTTCGGTCACATGACCAACCCAGACAACAATGAAAACGCGCAACCAGTTGAGCACAATAGCTGCTACCGTCACAGCCCCGACAAACAGCAATCGCGGCCATAAGTATCGGTAGTTTTCATAGGCATACAGTACTGCCAAAGCCATTGAGACCAACAGGTAACGCAACCCTCCGCACACTTTCTCTATGACAAATTGGCCGGAAGGAATGGTAATATGCACGCCCTCCAGTAGAACCGGCACATCCATTAATCGCATCAGATAATAGATAACATGCGCTGTACCAACCTGCAGCGCCGGCGCAATCAACTCCCAGATCGGCGCTGCAAACCACAAATACGCCAACGGAAAGGTAAGCGTCACCAACACGCGCGTACCAAACAACCCCCAGACAACCATCGGCACCATTGCGATCAGGGCAATGTGCTGAATACGTTCGACATCCACTAAAAATGCGACGAACCAGAGTAGGCTCAGCGCGAACAGAAAGGTCAGCCCAAAGAGGTTGGTCGAGGCGTGACAACGACGAAGTTCATCGCGCTTCTCCCACGCCAAATAAGCAGCGATAATGATGATCAATACGCTGTGTTGATAGTTGGAGGACTCCAGCCACAGCTCGAACAAAGAGCGCCACGACTGCCAATACAGCAGCACAAATGCCACCATGACAACGAATAGTGCAGCAATCGGCGAGCGTCTCCAGAAAATCTGACTTGTCATTACCTGACCACCCATACAATCCTTGGTTAACGTTAGCAGACTGCTAGTCTATCTCGCCCCGACGCCAGGAAACGCAACGCCAAGCACATTCACAGAACCACAGACTAAAAAGAGAGAGGTAACCACTGCTCGCAGCATGAAAACAGATTGAGGGGGATCAGCGTACACTTGCTGAGTATCGGGCGGGAAACAGCCAGGAACAGCTGTCGTAAATGGAGGAAGCGCGAAACCAGAAGCTTCGCGCTAAATGTCGAACACTACGCTTTGGAAGCAGCCCCCTTGAGGCTATATTTATTCATCAACGTATACAGCGTTGGTCGACTCACACCCAGCATCTCTGCTGTCTGAGAGACATTATCGTTACATAGCGCGAGCGCCCGGCGCAGTGCTATCAACTCCGCCTCTTCCCGTACCTGGCGAAGATTAAAGGGGATCGGCTCCTCACCCGGAATATCCAGCTCTAGATCTTCTGCAACGACCTGATTTCCTTCTGCCATAATCGCTGCGCGCTTAACTCGGTTCTCCAGCTCGCGAACATTACCCGGCCAGCTATAGGCCGCCAACGCCTCCAGTGCACTGGGAGAAAAGCCGCGCAAGTTTCGACCATTTTGTTGGCCAAAGGACTCCAGAAAGACTCGCGCCAGCAACATAGCATCGCCCGTTCTCTCGCGCAGTGGTGGAATTCTGATCGTCATCTCGCTAATACGGTAGTAGAGATCCTCTCTAAACGTCTTCTCCTGAACCAACACCGGCAGATCTTGATGCGTTGCACACACCACACGCACATCCACTGCGATCTCTTCACGGCTACCGAGGCGCTCAATCACCCGCTCCTGTAAGAACCTCAACAGCTTAGCCTGCAATGACATAGGCAGGTCGCCTAACTCATCAAGAAAAAGGGTGCCGCCATTGGCGTGTTCAATTTTGCCTTTGGTCTGTTTGGCTGCGCCGGTAAACGCCCCTTTTTCGTAGCCAAAAAGCTCACTCTCTAGCAGTGCATCGGGAATAGCTGCGCAATTGATTGCGACAAATCGTTTGCCCGCACGAGGACTTAACTCGTGCAGCGCTCTGGCCAACAGCTCTTTACCCGTGCCGCTTTCACCCAGCAGCAGCGTTGTAATATCTGTCGGCGCCACCCGCTCAATGGTTCGGCAGATCTTGAGCATCTGTGGACTGGAGGTGATCAGATTACGTAGCGGTGTATCGCCCCGCTGCCGGGACAGCTCGCGATTCTCCGTCTCCAGCGCATGCAGATGGTAGGCGCGCTCAACGATCAGCGACAGCACATCGGGATCGATAGGTTTTTGGCAAAAATCATAAGCACCCATACCAACCGCGCGAACTGCGTTTTCCCGATCATCATTACCGGTCACTACGATCACTTTGCAGTCCGGCGCCAGAGCCAGTATCTGTTCGATAGTCGCCAAACCCTCGCTTGCGCCATCAGGATCCGGCGGCAGTCCAAGATCGGCGGTGACGACCTGAGGTTCATAACGGCGCAAATTGGCCAGTGCGCTCTCCCGATCTCCAGCCACGCTGACTTCAAACCCGTCAAAGCACCAACGCAGTTGGTTCTGCAAACCCGGATCATCTTCGATAACCAATAATCTTTTCTTTGCTTCGCTCAACGGATCACCTCTACTTCTTCCACTGATAAAAGGGGTGTTTTACATACACTCCATCTCATAATAATGCTGCAACCCCTTCTTTATCGGCCCTTGATTCATTACCGTTAGCGCTGACAGCAGGCAGCCAAATACTAAACTTTGTACCAATATCCAGAGTGCTGTTTACCTCTATTTTTCCACCAAGTTTCTGCACAAATTCACGGCTCTCATAGACACCAATACCCATGCCTGCACTGCCCTTGGTGGAGTCAAATGGCCGAAACAGACGCTCACGAACAAATTGATGATCCATACCACTGCCGTTGTCTTCAATTTCAATCAACGCGCCGCCTTTTGAGCGCGTCAGCGTTACCTTGACCCAGCCATCATCGGGCGTCGACTCCTGTGCGTTCTGCACAAGGTGCTCGATAATGGCGACTGCCCGGTCTCGGTCCGCGCGGATGACAATATCGTCCTCTACATGTTGAATTTGCAGAGGTGGACGACGCTTTTGAGTCAGCTCTTTCACCTCATTCAGCAGCGCCAGTAAACTTACGCCGCTGATGACATCTGTTTTTGCCTGACCCGCACGTAACTGAGCCAACAACCGGTTCATTTTCTCCACCGAGTACGCAACTGTCGTGATCGCGTCCTCCATAAATTGTGGATTATGTTTGTGCTTTTCAGCGTTTGAGACCACTAGTGTAAGCTGCGCTGCAAGATTTTTAATGTCATGAATCACAAACGCAGACAGACGATTGAACGCTTCGAACTGGCGCGCATCAATCAACGCCCGGTTTGCCTCTAAAAGAGCAAGGTAGCTGGCAACCTGACGACCCGCGACTCTAAGCAGGTCGATATCTTCCCAATTGAAGTGATCACCAGCGCGAGAGCGCGCCAACACCAAAAAACCAACCAACTGAGTCTGCTGCATCAGCGGCACAACCAACCAGGCGTCTTCAAGGTTTTGCAACCATTCGGGCAGATCTAAATCCCGGTACAGACCTGGATCGCGAGCGTACTCATTGACATTAACCACCCACTGCCATGTCTCCAGAAAGTGGGCCAAAGAACCGTCCGCCGATTCGCTGAGGTTGTAGTCCACTTTAAGATTGCTTGCAGTAACGGGCACAAAGTGGCCAGCTTCCTGGCGCTGCCATAAAATACCGCCGGGGCTCTCCATAATGTTGGCAACCGCGTGAATCACCTTGCGCCGCAGCTCCTCATCAGTACCTTGCATTGACAAGGTCCGTATAAATTGCTGCCACTGCTCACGATAGTCATATTTATAGGAGTAGAAATTTTTTCCGAGAAAAACTTTCAGACGCGCCTGCAACTGACCGGAGAAAACGAAAAGGAGCAGAACCAACACCGTACCTGAAAGGAAAGCGACCTGGGCCACCCCGCCCCAGCTACCGCCAAGAAAGCGGATGTAATAACCACCGGCAGCCATCACCAGCAGATAGAGGCCGGCCCCAAACAGTACAGTGCTACGAAATACGAGGCGCCGCGAGACGGTAATATCGACAGCCCACTGAGGATTACGAGAGACTGATATGGCAATGAGCGGAACAACAAGCGCATTGACAATGCCACGGGCATTCCATAAATCTGCATCAATGACATTGACCAACAGTGCATCTGAATAGAGCACAAAGTCATACGCAAACAGGCCACCAATCCCGAAACACAAAAACTTCACGGCCCAGCGCTGATCCTTGGGTGTATTGCGGAACAGCTGCTCAATCAACACTAGCCCAATCACCGCCAATATCACCTGACCAACGATACTGACATTCACATCGATGAGTGGCTGCAACAGCTCCCTGGCCATTTGCGGATAGAGCAGAACCAGAACCAACAGAAGACAAAACAGCGGCATAACCAGACTAACCGCTCTGATTTTTGCCGGTCCAACTTCGCCATCATGCCCAGAACGCACCAAGACAAACAGGAAGAGCAGCCAGAAAGAGCTGCGTAACACTTCGAGCAGCGACATCATCAACGAAGAGGGATAGTCCGCAGCCGCGTGATAGGCGGCCGTTACCGCCCATACCGTGGAGATCATGGATGCAATCGCCAGAAAAACACCCTGCCTCTGCCCACGCCAACCAACGACCAGCAATAGCGTCAGTACCAAAAATGCTACCGCAGCAGCTGCGTAACAGACCATCCCGACACTAAACAATGTAGAGCCCGCCTCGTTGCAATGCCGTGTATGAACTAACGACTACCCTGGCGCCAGAATATGACCGGCGAAGTCTGAAAAACAATCATTAAATCGAGCAGTAAACTATAGTTTTTCACATAATACAGGTCATATTGCAGCTTTTCATAGGAGTCCTGCTCCGACGCACCATAGGGATAACAGATCTGCGCCCAGCCCGTGATACCAGGCTTAACACGGTGGCGTTCTGCATAATAAGGGATGCTCGCAGAGAGCTGCTCAACAAATTCTGGGCGCTCGGGGCGCGGCCCGACAAAACTCATTTCACCCTTAAGTACATTGAAAATTTGCGGCAATTCATCAATACGCACTTTGCGGATAAAGTCACCAACCCGTGTAATACGGTTATCATTTTCCAGAGCCCACTGCGCACCATCCTGCGCCTCGGCATCAACACGCATACTGCGAAATTTGATCACCTGAAATAACTTCCAGTTCTGCCCCACTCGAACCTGGCGATAGAATATGGGACCGCTATCCTCAAAAAGGATGGCTAACGCCGTTAACAACATAATGGGCCAAGTCACCGCCAGCAGCAACAGAGCCGCCACGATATCAATGACTCTTTTGCTATACACACGAAAAGCACCAAAACGAAAACCATCGGAAAAAACCATCCAGCTGGGATGCATGATATCAAGCATCACCTTACCGCGCTGACGCTCAAAGAAAGTCAACAGGTCAATAACTTCGATGCCACTCATGCGGCAGTCCAATATCTCGTGCACAGGGAAGGCCTTGCGTCGATCATCCAGCGCCTCCACAATTTCATGCGCATCATAGCGCTTGGAAATTTCCAGTAATGTGGTATCAGCATGAATAATGTTGCTGCGCTCTACAAGCTCTTCACCACCCATTGAGACATAGCCAACGACAACGAATCCGCGGCGATCCAGCTTTCTGCGCAATCGCTCATTGATACTTTTTGCACGCGCTCCGGCACCCAGCACCAAGACGCGCCGCTGCAGTGCGTCTTGGTCAACCAGCTTGAAAAATATCGCGCGTGCAGCGACCACACAGATAAAAGCAAAAAAGAGCGCAATACCGAAAGCACCGCGCCCCAAAAACATACTGGGAAATGCGTAGAATATCAGCGACATCAAGGCGAACCCGAGCAGGAAGCCAGCGCCCAAACGCAGCAGCATTCCCGAAAACCCTTCCCGCAGCTGACGCTGGTACAGACCCATGGCGGTATTAATACTAACCATGAGCAACATAAACAGTGTTGCTTTAAAAAATATCGGTTCGATGCCAGGCGGAAGCTCCTCTTCCCCCCAAAACCGTAGTGCAACACCCAGGTAAATGGAGACAAAAAAGAGAGCAGCTTCCACCAATCCCAAAAATACAAAATATTTCGGTATGTAGTGCCTGAATACTCGGAGCATCTTTAGTCCCTAAAAATAAAATGTTAATAAATCGGCCCTAAATAAAGATAGCCGTTAGCTGCCAAGTCAAGGCAGCTCAAATACACTCACACAAAAGCGACCGCACCTTCGGCTCTAATCGGCAAGCCTGACCCCATCACTAAAATCTCAAGAACACGATTGAAATAGCCGATGAAGGTTAGCTCAACCCGAGCACACCAACTGTCGCCGTAGTAGTCGGCTGACAGCAGAGAAAATCAAGTCAAGGCAGACACTTTTAACATGCATAAAAAACCGTTGCGCGAAACGCAATAAGTGGGTCATATGACAAGAGGGCAATGGCATTGTTGAGAACGGCACACAACTTGACTGCTGACGACCAAAATCAGGAGCGACGAGCAGCTTCCGCTCACGGGAATAACGATCGAATGAGAAGCCCATCGACACTGGCTGCTGAATCAGAAGCAGATTTACAATGAGAAATCCACTACCCAATTTGCGCTGCAATCATAACGCCCCAGGCTACCATTTTCCATCCAAACCCAAACCCATTCACTCATCCATATTCCGTGAACCATGTCGCTAATTTGGCGAAGCCGGAACACTATAATCAGTGTCCACGCACTATATTCTCATTCCATGCACAAGAATGTGACGAAAGTCAACAAGTTTGATATCGTTACTCTCCCCAGCAGGTGCGGCGCCATCCAGCAGTTCATTCGCTATTTTCCACAAGCAAACCGTTCAGATTTAATTTAATGGAGCAAATTATATGAAGGTCACCATTTTTGGCTCAGGGTATGTTGGGCTCGTTACGGGCACCTGCCTCGCTGAAGTCGGCAACGACGTACTGTGCGTTGACATCGACGCCAATAAAATCGATATGCTCAATCGCGGGGAGCTCCCCATTTACGAGCCCGGTCTCGAAGAGCTCGTACACAGCAACGCCAAAGCGGGCCGCCTCGCCTTCACCACGGATGTTGCTGCGGGCATCACCCACGGACTATTTCAATTCATCGCTGTGGGCACCCCGCCCGACGAAGATGGCTCTGCCGACCTGCAGTATGTGCTCGCTGTCGCCAACAGCATCGGTGAGCACATGCCGGACTACCGGGTCGTCATCGATAAATCCACAGTGCCTGTAGGCACGGCTGACAAGGTACACGAAACCATTCGAAGCGCCTTGAAAAAACGTGGTGTCGAGGTCGATTTCGATGTCGTATCAAATCCGGAGTTTCTCAAAGAGGGCGCAGCAATTGATGACTTCATGAAGCCTGACCGCATTGTCATCGGCACCGACAATCCACGCACCACCGAGCTGTTGCGTGCGCTCTACACACCGTTCAACCGCAGCCGAGACCGCCTGATATCAATGGACATTCGCTCAGCCGAACTGACCAAGTATGCTGCTAACGCCATGCTTGCCACCAAGATCAGCTTTATGAATGAGCTATCGAACCTCGCGGAACGACTGGGTGCCGATATTGAACAAGTACGCATCGGTATCGGCTCAGACCCACGCATCGGCTACCATTTCATCTACCCAGGCTGCGGCTATGGCGGCTCATGCTTTCCCAAAGATGTTCAAGCATTGGAACGAACAGCACATGAAGTGGGCTACCAAGCAGACTTGCTCAGCGCCGTAGAAGCCGTCAACAAAAACCAGAAACAGATACTCTTTAACAAAATCAGCCACCACTTTGATGGCAATCTGAAGGGCAAGACGTTTGCGCTTTGGGGGCTGGCGTTCAAACCCAACACTGACGATATGCGTGCGGCTCCCAGCCGAGCATTGATGGAAGCGCTGTGGGAAAATGGCGCGCAGGTGCAAGCATACGACCCGGAAGCGATCAACGAAGCACAACGCATTTATGGCGAGCGCTCTGATCTAGCATTGGTTGAGTCACCGGAAGCAGCACTACAGGGAGCCGACGCGCTGGTTATCGTTACCGAATGGAATGTCTTCCGCAGCCAAGATCCCGCCAAAATCAAAGAGATTCTACAAGAGCCGCTCATATTCGACGGTCGAAATCTCTACGATCCAAAGCGATTGCAAGCGGAGGGCTTTACCTACTACGCCATAGGGCGCGGAACTTCATAAGCATCTACTCAAACAAGGCCAGCCATTGCTGGTGCAGTCCCTCTGCAATTTTTATAGATTACCCCTGCAGGGCATAGCATCGGTAAATGGCGCATATAATCGACGGAAAAAAATATGGCAAACTTGGAAAATACTCGCATAGGAATGATCGGACTGGGTTACGTTGGCCTCCCGCTTGCGGTGGAGTTCGGCAAACAGTTTCCCACTGTTGGGTTGGATATCAACGAAGCGCGCATCGCCGAACTCAAGCAGGGCAAAGACAGCTCGCTGGAAGTTGAGCCCGAGGAGCTTCAACAGTGCCCTCATATCAGCTTCACTGCTAACCCAAACGATCTCGCCGACTGTAACGTCTACATCGTTACCGTCCCCACGCCGATCGACAACAACAAACGCCCCGACCTGTCACCACTGGTCGGGGCCAGCACCAGCATCGGCAAGTTACTCAAAGAGGGTGATGTCGTCATCTATGAGTCAACCGTCTATCCCGGCGCAACAGAAGAGGTCTGCATCCCTATTCTTGAAGCTCAATCGGGACTCACCTATAACAAAAACTTCTTTGCTGGCTACAGTCCGGAGCGCATCAATCCCGGCGACAAAGAGCACCGGGTCACAAACATCAAAAAGGTGACCGCTGGCTCTACCCCGGAAATCGCTGATTTCGTTGATGCGCTTTATTGTCGCGTTATTACAGTAGGCACCCATAAAGCGAGTAGCATCCGCGTTGCTGAAGCCGCCAAGGTGATCGAAAACACTCAGCGCGATGTCAACATTGCCCTGATCAACGAACTCGCACTGATCTTTGGCCGTCTTGGAATCAATACCGAAGAGGTACTCGAAGCAGCAGGTTCAAAATGGAACTTTCTGCCGTTTCGCCCCGGCCTGGTCGGTGGCCACTGCATCGGCGTTGACCCCTACTACCTGACACACAAAGCGCAAGAGATCGGCTATCATCCCGAGATGATACTTGCCGGGCGCCGCGTCAATGACGGAATGGGCGCTTATGTGGCAGAGCAGGTCGTTAAACTCATGACGCGCAAACGCATTCATGTCACCGACGCTAACATTTTGATAATGGGCCTCACATTCAAAGAGAATTGCCCCGATCTGCGCAACACGCGCGTCGTCGATATCATTGATGAATTTCAGGACTACCACGCCAATGTCACCGTCTACGACCCTTGGGTTAGTGCCGAAGAAGCGAAACGTGAATACGGCATCACCACCGTTGATACACTTGAAAAAGGACGTTACGACGCCATCATTCTCGCTGTCTCTCACAATCAATTCAAAGAGATGGGACTTGAAGAGATTCGCGCACTGGGCAAACCTCAGTCCGTACTTTTTGACATTAAATACCTTTTCCCCGCCGACCAGGTAGACGGGCGCCTGTAACTACACGACCATCACCGCTGCCGGCAGCGGTGCAACACTAACCATTTGTTCAATGTAGGAGTCACCATGAAAGTCCTCGTTACGGGCACCGCCGGATTCATCGGCAGCACGCTGGCACTGCGCTTAATGGCGCGCGGCGATGAAGTCATTGGCGTGGATAACGTCAATGACTATTACGACGTCAATTTAAAGCTGGCCCGTCTGGAACGCGTTAAAGTCGGCGGCAACTTCACAGAAGAGCGCATCGACCTCGAAGACCGGGCAGCAATGGAAGCGGTCTTCAAAAAGCATCGTCCACAACGTGTCGTGAATTTGGCCGCCCAGGCAGGTGTGCGTTACTCGCTAACCAACCCTCATGCTTATATCGAAAGCAATATTGCTGGCTTCATCAACATTCTCGAAGGCTGTCGACACAACGATGTCGAGCATCTGGTCTACGCATCAAGCAGCTCGGTCTACGGTGCCAACACCACCATGCCATTCTCTGTGCACCATAATGTCGATCACCCGGTCAGTCTCTACGCGGCAAGTAAAAAAGCCAACGAGCTGATGGCGCACACCTACAGTCATCTCTACCAGATGCCAACCACAGGACTACGTTTCTTTACTGTTTACGGTCCGTGGGGTCGACCAGACATGGCACTGTTTATCTTTACCAAGAAAATTCTTGAAGGCGAGCCCATTGATGTTTTTAATTTCGGCAAATGCCAGCGCGACTTCACCTACATCGACGACATTGTTGAGGGCGTGATTCGTACACTGGATAACGTCGCCACCAGCAACCCCGATTGGTCAGGCGCCGAACCTGACTCAGCCACCAGCCTAGCGCCCTACAAGCTCTACAATATCGGCAATAACCAGCCCGTTGAATTGCTCTATTTCATTGAAGTCATTGAAAAATGCCTGGGTAAAAAAGCCAACAAAAATCTGATGCCGCTACAACCCGGCGACGTTCCGGCCACTTATGCGGATGTAGATGATCTGATCAACGATGTCGGCTTTGCGCCAAAAACAGCGATCGAAGATGGTATTGGGCGCTTTATCGAGTGGTATAAGGGATACTACAAAGTTTAGTCTCAGCAAGCCAAACTCAGCACGGCCAGCAAAAACGATCCTGACTCGGGAAGGATAACGCCATGCGATTTGAAGAGACGCTTGCCGGAAATTATAGCTACGTCTACGGTGGCCCCGTTGCTCACGCAACCATTCGCCGCGACCCGGAAGATTTTCAGGTCGAGGAGGAGCTTGGGTTTGAACCCAGTGGCAGCGGCCAGCACCTGCTGCTGCAGATAAGAAAACGCAGCACGAATACCGACTATTGTGCCCGCCGACTCGCCGATTACTGCCAGGTCTCGCTGCGTGATGTCGGTTACGCTGGCCTCAAAGATCGCCACGCCGTCACCAGCCAGTGGTTCAGTATCGACCTCAAAGGCAAAACAGCTCCCGATTGGCAGCTATTTTGTGAAGAGAATATCGAGCTGCTACATGTCGAAGCGCACAACCGCAAGCTAAAAAAAGGGGCGCTCAGCGGTAACCGCTTTTCAATCATCCTGCGCGATATCAGTGGTGACAACGGTGCCATTGAGCAGCGGCTGCAACAGATCGCCAGCACAGGCGTCGCCAACTACTTTGGCGAACAGCGCTTCGGCCATTCGAACATCGACATGGCCCGCAAGATGCTCAACAACGACATTGTGGTCAAAAATCGCCACAAAAAAGGGATCTATCTGTCAACAGCCCGAGCATTGCTATTCAACCATGTACTATCAAATCGCGTCAGCGACAGGAGCTGGAATCAGCCCGTTAACGGTGATGTCATGATACTGGCCGGTCGCCGCGCCACATTCCGCGCCGATCAAGTGGATGAGGCTATTACGCAGCGACTCGAAGCCGGTGAAATCCATATCACCGGTCCACTGTGTGGCCGCGGTGAACAGCTCATTCAAGAGGATGCGAAAACCATTGAAGAGCCTCTGCTCGCCCCCTGCACATTCTGGGTCAAAGGTCTGGAGCGCGCTGGCGTGGAGCATGGGCGGCGACCTCTGAGACTCAGCGTCGAAAACCTCCATTGGCAATGGCTGGAGAGCGATGTGCTCAACCTGCACTTTCGCCTCACCTCTGGCAGCTACGCCACATCAGTGTTACGCGAAATCGTTAGCTATCAACAACACCACGAATCCATGCAACGATCATCCGAAAAGAACAACAGAAAAAACCTATGAATTCCCACTCAAAAAACAGGTGTGCAACCGTACTTATCAGTGGCGCGAACAGAGGTATCGGCCTCGAATTTTGCCGTCAATATACGCAGGCCGGTTGGCACGTCATTGCCTGTTGCCGGGATGTCAGTGGTGCCACACAGCTACAAAACCTCTGCCATACAGCAGCAGGTCAATTTGAAATTTTCCCGCTCGCTTGATCTGCTTGAGTCCAAGCAAATCAAGACGCTATCAGCCAGCTTGGCAGGTCAATCCATCGACCTGCTGATCAACAACGCGGGCTACTATGGTCCCAAAAACGCGGCATTAGGCTGCATCGATAGTGATGAATGGATGCGGGTTCTACAAATCAACACCATCGCGCCGCTCAAGCTGGTCGAAGCACTCATACCTCAATTGGCGCTGTGCAAACACGCCACCGTTGCCATGCTCAGCAGCAAAATGGGCAGTATGGATGACAACCATTCTGGCGGTTCTTATATCTACCGCTCATCGAAGGCGGCGCTAAATGCCATCACCAAAAGTCTGGCCATTGACCTGGGCATCAAGGCAGTGGCACTGCATCCCGGCTGGGTGAAAACAGATATGGGCGGCACCAATGCGCTGATCACGACTGAAACTGCCGTTAGCGGCCTGCGCCAAGTGATCGCGCAACTCACGCCTGAGAACAGCGGCTCATTCTTCGCCTATGATGGCACTGCCATCCCCTGGTAGTCTGGTAACAGACATCTGTTACCCCCCCCCTCAAAAAAACCAAAAAAAAGCCGCCCCTAGCAAAAAAGGGCGGCACAAAACAAAACATCACTGACAAATAATTAAATACGGCTATTTGGCTATCTCTATCTATTTAAAAAAGGGGGATATGTTGCAGCTCGACGGCGAGCGACGAGACCCATCCCCACCAAACCAAGCCCCATAATTGCGAGAGTGCCAGGCTCAGGCACACCAATCTGGGTCACCTGTCCACTGGACTGCGCCAGGTTAAAACCATAGCCGGTAACATTAGCAGCCGATGGACTACCGACGGCGCCAACCCCAAAATCCAAGGCTAACGCCGCAGTATCGTACTGATCAATGGTGAAAGCACTGCCACTCACTCTACCGCCAGTGGTATCGACATAGAGGTAGGCGTCGATGGATTCGCCGCCCACATTATCATTCGTCAAATAGAGTTTAATACCACTGAAGCCGCTAAAATCGAGCGACCCGGCAACGCCGAAGTCGGCTTGGTTAGCGCCCACTCCAGACCATGTGGTGGTTAGATCTCCGCCGTCGGTGACGCCAATCGACACAACGATGGGATCACCACCCTGATATTCAAAATCAGCCAGCTGCTCAGCGGAGTATGTAAAATTCGCCGCTTGCACAGACGAGATAGAGAAAAAACAGACCAGCAAGGCGCAACCCATTGCAAGAATATGGCGTTTAATCATGATTTGAATTCCTTCGGATACGAGGAGTTAGCTTAATTTTTTAAAAATTATCGCCCGAATTTCTGATAAACCGGCGACTTGATTCGTTGTTGTGCAAATAAAGCAAATACTTTGCCAGCTTTTTAGCTTTTTGTTTTTATAGGATATTTAATCGCATTCAGTGACTGAATGTGGGTGTATTGTAAAGAAAACCAACACCACAAACGACTACACTGCAATGCCTCAATACAGCATCCCGGCGTTCGGCCAGCTCGACTCGAAACTCCTCTGAAATGACAATGTCATCTGTGCGCATTTGCCCTCAAGGGCAGCAAACGTGCATCGGCAAGCCATGATATGATTACTTATTCGGTAGCTGAAAAGTAACGCGATAGATCAGGGGGGGCTCGTTCCCTCCGCGAAGCTAAAAAACGGTCGACATCAAACGACCGCGCAGGATGAAATCATGAGCGGCACAAGTCAATCTCGAATTAAAATTCCGGTCGTCATAGAAGGGCGCTCGTCTACGCCATACAAAGGCTTGCGCTGGAAAAATCGGGCCGCCCGTTACGGGGTCATCATTTTGGCGATTTTGATTCCGTTATCGGGTCTGTTTCGCATCGACGTGTCATCAGGCTTTATCATCCTCTCTCGGCAGGTCTGGTTTTCTGATTTTTTTCTGGTATTTGGCCTCTGGCTAGCGCTCGTCAGCTTGATCATCATGTTCTACTCAACGCTAGGCACTGCTTTTTGTGGCTGGGTCTGCCCACAAAATACGCTCTCATCCTGGGCCGATTCGGTCACACAGAAGCTTCTAGGCAAGCGCGCCGTCGTTGATTGGGAAAAGAGCGCGGGAGGAAAAGTCGCCGCCGCCAAAAACAGATGGGGAAACTGGCTGCTACTGGTGCTCAAATTAGTAGCAGCATCGATGCTGATTGCACTGATCCCTCTACTCTATTTCAACACCCCTGGTGCGATGTGGTCGTTTGTCACCTTTCAGGCTAACGATCAACTGGCGGGCTCTCTGCACTGGATATACCTGGTTTTTGTCTTCATCATTTTTGTCAACATTGCAGTGGTACGCCACTTTATGTGCCGCTACATGTGTTTCTATCGCATGTGGCAATTTCTGTTTAAAACGCGCGATACGCTGCACGTAGAATACGATGAATCACGAGCGGATGAGTGCCGCAAATGCAACTACTGCGTCACGTCATGCATGGTCGGCATTGATCCCCGCAAGACGCAAACATATGACAGCTGCACTAACTGTGGTGAGTGTTTGAGCGCCTGTGCGTCACTTCAAGCCAAAAGCGGAAAAAGCGGCCTGCTCAGCTTCAAATTCGGACCACGCAGAAGTGAGCGCTTGCAGGTTGCTGAACAAACTAAACTGGCATCGATCTCCAGCCGCTTGAAGTGGGTATCCCCCGTATTTCTGCTCGGCACCGCCCTTTTTGTATGGGGATTGTGGTCATACCAGCCTTATCACTTCACGGTGTATCGAGCAGAGATGCAGCAGCGTGGCCAAATCGACAACTACCGTATCAATATCGCAAATAAGATCTACCATCCGGTGAACTTCACCATTGATATCGAAGGGATCGACAAAGCGCTGTACGAGATCGACACTACATCGATCAATCTTTCCAGTGCCGGTCGCAGCGATGCTCTGCTGCACATAAAAGAGGGCCTGCCAGGCGGCGTACATACGTTTACGGTGCGGGTGAGCTCTGACGATGGTTGGAGCAACTCCTATAGAATGCAGCACATTGTAAAGAGAGGTTGATATGAGTGAGCAGAATCAAAACGGCAACAACAAAATCCCCCTGAAACCCACCACCAAAGTTGGCTGGGGAGAAACAGCTGCGGATAACTTTGGTTATGAGAGCGATGCCGAACGCATCAGCAAGCGCGGCCTGGAAGATTGGGAAATGCTTGAAAAGATGGATGAATCTGACAACGCCATCCCCTACTGGTTTGTTGCCATCTTTATCGTGCTACTGCTCGTCGCGGTTGGCCTAACCTTTCCATTTTGGGGTGTGCGCTCCGGCTACGAACGCGACTGGTTCGACTGGGGTATCGTCGCAGGGGTTGCGTGGTGTGTGGCAATGGCTGCGCTGATCTATTACTTCGTGGATTACCGCTACCAGCACGCTGAAAAAGTGGCCAAAAAAGATGCCAACAACAGCCCTGATAACAACTCAGACAAAAACACAGCGGTACCGAAAGAGTGACAAACACGCAAACTAACAGAACACGCGATCGCGTGATGAGTGGTTATTTGGGTTGGGTGACTGTGGCTATTAGCACGATGCTGCTGGTGGGCTGTTCCCTAGAAAATGAGGGTTCACCACGCAAAGCACTGCCTGAAAGCAACTCGCCAGGCGCGCAACTGTTGAAGAAATTTTGCTCCAATTGCCACGCCCCACCACAACCTGCGATCCACAACCATGGTGAGTGGAAAAATATTGTGCTGCGCATGGAGGATCATCGAATCATGAATGGCGAAGAGCACATGACGGCATCTCAAATTGAGCAGTTAAGCGGTTATTTAGACAAACATGCCGGAGGATCCAGGTAGAGATGAGGTACCTTGCAAGATTATTCATCGTGGCAGGAGTGTTGACAGGATTAGGTGGCTGCTCCGACGAAGTTACACCCAGACTCGGCCCACAACAGTGGCAAGATATTGTCTTTCTGGTAGAGACGCGCCCACCACAGCTCCGCATCGGAATGAATGAGTTTTTGGTGCTTGCGAGCATCGACGGGCACAAACCCGCTCATGACATGATTCTCTCGTTTCGGCTTAACGGCGAAGGAAAATGGCAGCAGGCCATACAAGACGGCTATGTTGGTGTTTACCGTAAAGCGATACGAGTTAACGATATCGAGAACGACGTGCTGGAGGTACGGGTTGAGCGCTATGTCGAAGGTCAAAACGAAAGGGATCTGACGCTGCTGCGCTTTCCATTGCGCCAACAAACAGAGAAGAGAGCGCCAACGCCTACCAGCGAAACGGCAAAAGACTGAAAGAGTTCGTAACAGCAGTGCCACTACTCACTTGCTTTCTGAATACGGGCACCTGGCTCTGCTGTAGTGAACATTGCGAATTTGGTTGACGATGGTTAGCAGTTTGTCCTCGTCCAGCGGTTTCGATAAAACTTCTACTGCACCAATCTCCAATCCTTCACTGCGGCAATCCGCGCGCGAGACGATGACCACGGGGACGTTGCTGAGCGCCAGATCGCCGTTGAATTTATCCATCAACGCCCATCCGACCTCCACATTGGGCAGGTTCGGATCAAGCAGTATCAGCATCGGCCTCACTGCACACGCACGAATAAAGCCATCCTCTGAACTCGTAGCGGTGTAGACCAAGTAGCCCGACTGCCGCAATAGCCCTTCCATTCTGTCGACGAAACCTGCATCGGCATCGATGAGCAACGTTGATGGGATATCGCTGGGCTCCGCCATCTGCGGTGCAGTTGATGGCCTATGGGCGTCATTTTCACGTTGCGAGGCTGGATTATCTTTGATCGGTAACGGGATATTGATGGTGAAGCGCGAACCTTTGTCTGGCTCGCTATCAACTTCGATATCACCACCCATCAGTCGGCACAGTCGTTGACTAATGGTCAGGCCGAGCCCGGTGCCACCATAATCGCGGGTGGTCGTCATATCCGCTTGACGAAACTCCTCAAAAATATGGCGTTGCTGCGCTTCGCTCATGCCAATACCGGTATCGCTAACTACAACAACCACCCTATCGCTGTCGTGTTCGGCATCGATTTTGATCAATCCGTGGTGAGTGAACTTTGAGGCATTGCTGAGCAGGTTAAGCAGTATCTGGTAGAGCTTTTTAGCATCAATACGCAGGGTTTCTGTGACATTTTTGGTGACACTGATTTTGAGCTGATTGTCATTTTTGACCACAAGGGGACGAATGGTATCTTCAGTTTGCCGAATAATGGACTCCAGGTCTGTATATTCGAGCAGTAGCTCCGCACGACCGGATTCGATTTTGGCCAGATCAAGAATACTGCTGATCAGTGACAGTAGATGGTGAGAGGCGTTGAGCACACGATTCAAGTCACTGACCACCGTTTCGGGACCGGCGAGCTCTTCGAGGCTCATCTCCGTATAGCCGATGATAGCATTCAACGGTGTGCGCAGCTCGTGGCTCATATTGGCCAAAAATTCCGACTTCAGACGATTGGATTTGAGCGCCTCATCGCGCGCCTGCACAATCTCGGCTGTGACCACCGCAATCTGCGATTCGAGCATGTTTTTGTGGCGCCGCAAACGCATATTGCGCTCATCGAGGGTGTCCATCATGTTGTTGAACACCTCCCCCATGCAGGCAATTTCAACCGGCCCGGTCACTTCAGCGCGAACACTAGACTCTTCAGTTTTTGCTCGCAGCATGATGGTAGAGAGGTTTTGTAACGGGGTCGTGATGCGCCTGATAACGACCATCAACAGCAGCAGCAATATTGCAGCGAAGGCCATTGAGACGGCAATATTCTGGGCAAAAATAGCATACTGGACCGCGTTGAGTTGCGCCTTGCTCATGGTGACGTGCACGTAGCCCAGCAGCTCCGTTGCGGCAGGCGCTTCGTCAAACAGCGCCTCTGCTTCATTATCCTCGTTGCGGAAAGAGTAGACGGGTGCCATAAACTGCAGTACGGCGTCACTCTCATTAACCAACACCGCCTCTTTCCCAGGCTCGGTAACCGCGACGGGCAGTGCGGAAAGCGCCTGTTCAGGCTCTCCTCGGTCAATAAGTACTTTGCCACTATTATCGATGATCGCGACGTAATCGATGTCGGCAAAACCAAGCGTTGCTAGCAGCGCATCGCGAGCATTGTCTCCCGAACCAACCAGCAGCGATAGGACGCTCTGCTCGGCGAGGTTTCCGGTAATCTGCATACCCTGCTCGACCATACGCTCGCGGGCGCTACTGCTGGCCATCCACGCCGTCGTCAATGATGCTGAGAGCGCCAGAAAGATAATGCCCAAGGTAAAAACCAGGATCAGCTCCCGACGGAAGCTTGTTCTGCCCGATTTTAGGTTACTTAACATAGCCATGCTAGGTGAGATGGCCTGTGCGATCGCCTGTCAGCGAGCCGGAAATATCCATTTAAAATCGTCCATATGGTCAGAAATATCGAGACTGAGGTGTGCGGCAGTGCGCCTATTTAGAGACATATTGAGCTCTTTTACCGGCTCAATAACCAAAGGTCGTCGCCCTTTGATCTTGTTTTGGCTGAGCGCCATTTCGGCCAAGCTGACACCTAGTTTGAAGTAATCTGGCGACGCGGAAAACAGCACCCCTTTTTTCGCATGACTTGGCACACTGGAAAAAAGGATCAATTTTTTCTGCCAGGCTGCCTTCAACAACATCGAGATAATGGACTTGCCGTTGATGGCGTCGCGCATGATCCATATCGCGTCTGTATCGGATTGTATACGGTCAAGAATATCGCCATAGACTACAGCCGCTTCGCGCAAGCTGCTCACCGGGTACGCACGCAATTTAAGCCCAAATTTAGCGCTGGCTTGCTCACTTAGACGGTGTAACCACGAAAAACGGTTTGGGTTGTAGAGCACAACCACTCGCTTCACTTTCGGTGCGATCTTTTTCAGCTGGGCGAATAGACGCTCTACATCGGCCGTCAGGCTGATGCCAGACACACCCTCGCCATCAGTAATCAAATGGGCACCACTGATATAGGGTATATCGCTTTTCAAACGTTTGGTGGCATTAACGCCACGCTGCCCCAAAGCGATAATAGAGTCGGCCGGGTTCTCTTTCAGCCACTTGGCGAGGTCCTCCAGCTCGTACTTGCGGGGCAACTTGTATTGCCCGCTAACCATCACCCGTTGCTCTATGCCCAAGATAATGGAGGAGAAAACCTTTTGGTAAGGACCTCGGGCCTCAGGGTAGATGACGACGACACTGGATGTAGCTGCGTATATCGGCAGAGAGGGGAAGGAGAGAAGCAGGGCAAAAAGCAATGGGATGAGCCGCCCCCAATGCATTTGGCTGCCACCGTGTCGTCGTTCAATCGAGCGATCCATGCGTTTTTCCGTTTCCCGTACCTGACTTTTTTGTTTTTACTTTTTATTATAAAAGTAGCAACAGCTGAGTGGATGCGGAGCATCAAGCCTCGACTGTATAACGGCGGCTATAGTCGTTGTTTTTAGCTTCCGTTGGAAACGCCTATCTGCGTGGATGTAGCCGCATAGGCTATACCGCTAATTGTTGCCCGGTTTGTGGTCTATATGCAATGATCCTGTTGAGCTGCGTACACACGACCAAATTGAGCGGTGCAAAAAAGTGCCTTTAAGAGACCTTTGCACGAAAACTATTTTTCGTGCAAATTTTCGTGCAAAGATCTCTTAAACTTATTTTGCCAAGCCGACGATAACCGGTCTGTTGCGAAGTACGGTAGAGATCTATTCGACCGCTTAATCATGGAACCACATCTTTTATGGCAACAGAGATATTGCTTATCGAGGATCACCCGGATAATCGGGATATGCTGGCACGCCGTTTAACGCGGATTGGCTACACTGTTCACACCGCTGTCAATGGCGAAGAGGGTGTTCAAGCTGTATATGATCGACCACCTGAGTTGATCCTAATGGACGTCAGCATGCCAATCATGGATGGTATCGAAGCAACGCGCCACATCAAATCAGACCCTGACTACCAACATATTCCTATCATTGGTATCAGCGGCCATACTTTGAGTGAAGAGAGGGAGAGGATGTTTGCTGCCGGCGCAAATGATTACACGCACAAGCCGATCGATTTTAACAAGCTGTCAATCTGTATTAAGCAGTGGCTTAGCCACTGAGTGAGTATTGATGAGAAGCGCGAATTAATTTAATGGTTGAGTGGACGAAAAAGCGCCCTGATTCGTTAACGAATCAGGGCGCATGAACAACGGTTACTGTATTTTGTCAGCGCTTAATCAGTGCAGTAGTTCTTCAGTTACATCAATGGCGGCGCGTTGAATCTCATTCGAGACCAACCCCAGTTCGGCGTTGGCTTTGATAATGGTGGCAACGACAGCATCGTCGCCCGCGTGGGTGATCATCATGCAACCAGCCTCCCCGCTTACAACAATCTGCTTCATGGTACCACCGCATATCAGTTCGATCATGGCCTGATCGCCTAGCGATACGATAGCGGCGCTCACCGCTCCCAAGCGGTCTTCATCCATATCGGTCGGCAGTTGAGAAGCCATGACCAAGCCGTCGATCGACATAATTGCCGATGCTTCAATATCCGGTGACTCTTTGTTCAGATCAACAAGAATAGATTGCAGAGCTGTGTGATTCATCGAAAACCCCCGTGGTTTTTTTAATTCTCCGAAAGTTAACCTGGCAACCTACATCATCGAATAAAAAGCGATGTTAGGCCGCCTCAATTTTGCGGGCGATGTCAGCATACACCGTCTTGAGCATATTCCTCATCAGTGGTGGCGTCCACCCCGTCGCCTGTAGCAGCCCTTTTTTACGCCCCTCATCAACCAGCGTCGTCGTCAACGCAACGGTTGCATCGACAACATGCTGAAAAGCAAGGAAAAGCCTGACCCCTTCGTCTGCTCCTAGTTCACTCACCATCGCCTGTAGAAAAAACTCACGAGAACGGCTGGCCATGGTCAGCATGTAACGATTGGGCACTTCTCGACGAATGTGCGCCAAACCGATCAGGTACTGTTTTTTCCAGAATTCGTCATCGTCATGCCCCTCAACAAGGCTTAACACCCACTTGCGCAACGTATCCTCAACCGCTGGCCGCTCCCCTTCGCGGAAAATTTCACGGGGGCCCTCGTTGTCGTAAATCGTATCGTAGAAGTGCTTAACAAAGCCCTCCAAATTACTTGTAAAGAAGTCCGTATGCTTTTTGAGAAGGGCAAAGTCACCTTCCGAAACGGAAATGACTGCATGGACTTCCCTCAGATAGAGTCCAAAATTTTGTTCACTCATTTGCGACAATCTCCCGCGTGCGCTTGCCTGGGGCCATCTAAAAAGATGGCTCAGAGCGTGTGTCAAATATCCATGATGGCGACCATTCCGTTCAGCGTGTACAGCTGCGAGCTGTCCCACGGCGGCCAATAACGATGGGGCTTAACAAGAGCAGCTAACGCTCCACAGCACGGTGGAACATAACTACATGCATAGTGTTGTTATCGTCCGCTGGATCGTTAACTTTAGCGACTCAGCGGGCGGGCAGACCACTGGCCAGGTCAGGATAATCAGGTTGTACGCCCAAACCATGCACCATAAGCCGGTTATCGAGGCGCTTTGATTCGGCAAGGTAGGAGAGCATGGCGGGACTCAGCTGTTGCTGTGCTTGCAATAGAGTGATCGCAGGTGGGCGAGGTAGTCCCAGCAGATCGGCAACCCGATTGAAGTAGTCGGTCATCGTCGTGGGGTTGCCGTCACTGGCGTTATAGATGGGTGCTGGCACCTCTTTATGAGCTGCGGCAAAACAGACACGGGCAAGATCGTCGGCATGGATGCGATTGCTAAATGGTGCCTCTGCTTCGCGCAGTACCGGCACCTCTTGGCGGATGCGTGCTATCGGCAAGCGCTGCGGACCATAGATACCTGCAACACGCAGAACAACCGAAGAGATAGCGCGCTGTTGGCTCCAGCTGCGCAGGGTGATCTCGCCATCGAGTCGCCGCCAAGCGCGTTCGCTCTGCGGGTTGGTCGGCGCTGTTTCGTCAATCCAGGCACCGTGGCAATTGCCATAAACACCGCTAGTACTGATCAACACAATGCGCTGCGGTTGATGATCGTCGTGGATGGCACCAAGAAACGCGGCTATGCGCGAATCCGTGGCTCCCTGCGCAGGTGGTGGTGCAAAGTAGTAGATCAATGCATTGTGCGTTGGCAGCTGAATCAACGACCGCGCCACATCAAGGTCGCACTGCAATAACTCAACGCCTTGCGCTGCTAACCGGGTGGCCGCCACACCGCTGCGCGCAACCCCTATTACCTGCTGCGCACCGCCAAGCCGTTCAAGCCGCGCAACACGGCAACCGATATCGCCACATCCAACGATGAGCACTCTTGGCACTATTTTGAGAAGCCGTACGAGGACTCTTGTAGCCACTGCTTAAAGTGGTCGGCGGGTATTGGCGGGCTGAAAAAGTGACCCTGCCCATAGTCACAACCCAGTTTTATCAATAGCTCGCAAATAGCCGCGTTTTCAACACCTTCGGCGATGACTTTAATACCCATGTTATGGGCCAGCTCGATCGTTGAGCGGACGATCGTGGCATCAGCTTCATCTTCGTTGACACGCAACACAAACGACTTATCGATTTTAAGCTCGTCCACTGGCAGCTGTTTCAGGTAAGCAAGTGAGGAGTAACCCGTACCAAAGTCATCGATCGAAAACTGTATGCCCATGGCATTCAGTTCATTGATCACCTCCAGCGCACGTACTGGCTCCTCCATGATGGCGGTTTCAGTGATCTCCATACGCAGCAACTCAGGAATGGCATCGGCCCTTTTCAATATCCCTTTGATCCGTGACGGGAACTGCTCCTCCAGTAAATTTTGTGGGGAGAGATTCACCGCCACATTCAGTTCGATACCTGCCTGCTGACACATTCTGCACTGCCTGACGGCAGCCTCTACAACCCACAGGGTGAGCGGACGAATCAGCCCGGTCTGCTCCGCGAGGGGAATAAACTCATCCGGTGGTAGCAAACCGTGCTTGGGGTGCTGCCAGCGCACCAACGCCTCAACACCAATCACTTTGTGCTGAATCAGATCGATTTTAGGCTGGTAATACAAAATCAGTTGCTCTGCATGAATTGCTGTGCGCAGCTCGCCCGCCAGAGCGAAATTGCGCGCACTGTGTCTATCCTGATCCGGGTTGTAGACGACGACATCGCGGTGGCCACGCTTGGCGGCATACATCGCCACATCTGCGTGGCGGGTCAGCGTAATGCTGTCGTTGCCGTGGTCGGGGTAGAGTGCAATGCCGACGCTGGCGGACAAGTGCAATGACTGGCCATCCATTTTGTCGATAACGAAGGGGGCCTCTATAGCGGTGAGCAGTTCATGTGCGACTTGCGAGGCATGTTCGCCGCTACTGCCCGGCAGATAGACGGCGTACTTGTCGCCACCGAGACGGGCGATGACACCGGGTGGGCTATCCACGCGCTGTTTTAAACGGCGGGCAACTTGCAGCAATACGTTGTCACCGCACTGATGACCCAGCGTATTGTTGATCTCTTTGAAGCGATCAAGGTCCAACAACAGCAGGGCAAACTGCAGCTGTTGCTCAGCCCCGTCGGCGATGGCTTGTTGAAGTGCGTGATCGATGTAGGCGTGGTTGGGCAGCCCGGTTTGAGCATCGTGAGTGGATTGATACTCCAGTGCAGCAGTCTGCGCTCTTCGTGTGGTGATGTTGTGAAGAATGCCGACAAAGTAGTGGCGCCTGTCCAGCGTCATTTTGCTTAACGTCACCTCCACCGGGAACAATGAGCCATCTTTGCGCAGGCCCAGCAGTTCGCGGCCAATACCCATCATTCTTGGCACTTTTGATGAGATGCAGCGGCTCATATAAGCACCATGCAGATCACTAAGATGGGTGGGCATCAACATGGTAACGTTCTGGCCAACCAATGCTTGGGAAGGGTAACCGAACATCTCTTCAGTGGCCGGATTGACCGTCACCATCTCGCCCTCTTCATTGGTCGTAATCACAGCATCGGCGAGGTTGTCAACAATCGCCCTGATACGTGCTTCGGAGGCGATAAGATCGCGTTGCATAGAGTTAAAAACTGTGGCCACCTGACCCAGCTCATCCTTTCTCTCCTCAGCCAACAGCGCGGTGCGATCACCCTGACCAACCCTTGTAATAGCATCGCGCAGGATACCGATCGGGCGCAACACATTGACGCGTAGTGCCAGCCACATGGCGATACCGAGAAACAGTGACAGCAACACAAGAATCATCCACATACGTGATTGCATATAGGCAATATGCTTGGAGACCTCTTTTATAGAGGATGTCAGCATCAACACACCACGCAATGGTGCGGAGTCATAGCCGTGACATGCCAAACACTCTGCATCCGCTCTGATCGGCATCAGCACGGTAATCTGCTCGCTAGTGCCTGTTTCGATAATTGTATCGCCGCTGAGAGCGGCGTTGAAGGCCGTCATTGGCACTGAAGGTGGCGTACTTGACAGTACTGCTGTTCTCTGAAAACGTGGGGTGTGCAGATATGAGTTGACGGCGTTGACCGTCTCAAGGTCGGTGAACGCGGGCTGGCCGTTACGGCGCAGAATCTCGATACGCACAATGCCTTCGGCATCTTTCATGCGATCCAACCACTCTCGCGCCAACGTCCCCTGACCGTTGAGCATCAATGTTTTCAGGCTGGCTAGCAGGGTTTTAGCGTGAGATTCAGCGCGCCTGACCTCCTCTTTATAAACGGTGTCAGCGAGCTGTTTCTGAATCCACAAGCCGCTGAAGATCAGCGGTACTGCGAGCACCAGGGAGATAATTAAAGCGAGGCGGGTGCTCAGGCTGTTCATTTATTATCTGTTCATCTTGTGATGGAACAGCACATTGCACAAAGAGTTAGAGTTAAGCAAACTGTTTACCATTAAGGCGCTCACTGGATGTTGCTGATGTGAGCGACACCTCCGAAGCTACCGATCCAGACGCTGCCGTCTGCAGCATCGCTCATTGAGAAGACGTTATCGGCATAGAGACCATCGGCACGAGTCAGCACAGAGAAGCCGCTACCCTGTTTATTAAAATAGGCCAAGCCGTTACTGGTGCCGATCCAGATCCGACCATTGGGCGCACGGTGCAACATAAAAATGTGGTTCGCAGGGAGGCCATCTACGGTGGTGTAGTTGCGCCAGCTTTTACCATCGAAACGTGCCAAACCGCCACCCCAAGTGCCGCACCAGACAACGCCTTGGCTATCTACTGCAAGCGAGATGATGTAGTTGGGATTATAGGCGACTTTGACATCAGACAGACCCTGCTCAGCTTTCTGTCGGGCGTGATGTGAGGAGGCTTGCGCCGGATCGTTGGTAAATTGAATGGTCTCTTTTACCACGTCGTAGGGTGCTCCCAACCCGTCATCATGTTTCCAGTTAACCCAGCTACCATCCCTATACCGCGCCAGCCCATCTTCGGTAGCGAACCAGATATCACCGTTCAAACCCTCTTCAAGGCCGTAAACCCATGGGTTCGGCAGCCCGCCATCGGTGTTTTCAACGGTAAATGATTGCCAGCTATCTGGGTCTTCGAGCACGCCGCCTTTAATACGATTAACCCCCGACCAGGTTGCAATCCAGATATCGCCGTTGGAAACTTTCTTGACATCATAGACAAACTGATCGGCAAGTCCTTCGGGAATATTATAGTTCTTCCATTTATCGGCACTGATGTCGTAAACCGACAGGCCGCCACCGTAGGTGCCAAGGTAGATCCGCTCATCAATTCTGCTAACGTGAAAAATACCGTTAGAGAGAATACCGCTGACTTTGTTGTCGAAAACCTTGTAGCTGTCATCTCGGGTATCGTAGCGAATGACGCCTCCGGAAGTACCGATCCAGACGTAGTGACCCTCGGCATGTATCGATTTAACGTTGCTGTTGCCCACCTCAAATTGAGCAAAGTGGTTGTTGCTCGGCATCTGCTGTTTGTGTTGTGCCGTCGAAGCGTTGGCTGTACCGCTGCTGGTCGTTGTATTGGTTTCGCTCGGTGAACAGGCGATGAGGGCAGTAGCCATTGCTAGCAGCCCCGTCGCGATGATGACGCGTTTATTGATCCAACCCTGACTCATTGCTTGTTATCCGCTTGTTGAGGTGTATTGCCAATGCGCACAACGCCGCTACGTGTTCCAGCCCAAATCTCACCGTCTGCGGTTGTAGCTACTGAGTAGACGCTCTCACCAAGCAGCCCGTTGCTTCGGTCAAGGGTAATCCAAGATGTTCCATCGAAGCGCGACAATCCTTTGTTAGTGCCAAACCAAAGCGCACCCTGACGATCTTCCGCGATGCTGAAGACAATATCGCCAGCAAGGCCATCCTCAGAGGAGAAACTTTGCCACTGTTTACCGTCGAAACGGCTGACGCCACCACCCCAGGTACCCGCCCAGATTGAGCCATCATCAGCCTTGTGGTGTATCGAAAAGACATAAGAGGGGTTGTAAGTAGGGCGCCCTTCAGTGAGCACGCTCAGGTTGTGTCGTGAGCGAGTGCCGAGCCCGGTGTTGATGCTGAGCGGCAGACTGCCCCGGTTATCGGCACCAAGGCCATCGGCGTGGGTCCACGCTTGCCACTGCATGCCGTCAAACATTGAGACGCCACCCTCTGTGGCAAACCAGACGCGCTCTTGTGCATCCACAGCGATACCGTAGACCCACTCGTTAACGAGTTCTTCAACGTAGTTGGTTAATTCGCCGCTGCTGCCATCCAGGCGGCTGGCGCCTGCCCAGGTGCCAACCCACAGCGTATTATCAGATTGCTGTGCGAAAGCATAAACCCAGTAGTCGGCCAGTCCGTGCATGGGAAAGTAAGTTTTCCACTTGTCATCGCGATAGCGCGACATGCCGCCGCCGTTGGTGCCAAACCAAGTTGCGCCGCTATTATCGGTGAGAATACTGAACACGTATTCGTTGGCCAGGCCGTGTTCTCGGGTGAAGGTGTTGAGGACGTTTTGATCTTTTAAGTCGACCTCGATGACGCCGACGGATGAACCAACCCACAACCGCTTGCGCTTTTCATCCACGTTGAGTGCGCGCACATAGACCTCTTTGCCCACATCAAAAGCGTCGAGAACGCGAAAATTGTGCGCTTTGATCTGTTTGTTAGCGCTGCTCTCCGCCGGATTTTTAACTTGAGCAACGCTTGTTGGTTGCGTGGTGGTTGCTTGCTGCTGCGCCGTGGCAGGAGGTTCGCTATTCTGTTCCGAGCAGGATGCCAACATCAAAGAGATACACAGCAACGCAACAGAAAGAACAGCTGCACGCATCAGCGCAACGTCCTCAGATAAGCAATCACGTCAAGCATCTCCGTCTCATTCATACGCCCCATGAACGCAGGCATCATCCCCTTTCCCGCTTTCAGCACAGAGAGCAGCCCAATATCGGACTGCAGCAACCCTTCACCACGCGTGAAATCGGGCACTCCGGGAATGGCACCACGGCCACCGCTGCCATGACAGCCTGTGCAGTAGCGATTGTATTTTTTGGCTCCCTCACCAGGGTTGCCAGCATGTGCGACACCGCTCAGCAGAAAAGCGAGCAAGACGACCATCAAATTTATTTTGGCTGTGTGGTTTTTCATCTCCCATCCCTCCTTAATTTTGCGCTGCATCTTATTGCTTTTATCATTTTTGTGGGCCAGAGCAAAGCTACTGCGCACTGATCGGCAATGTTCCATCATAAGCAGCTTCGAGCATCTCAATCGTTGCTGGGTCGTGCCACTGTCGCGCACCGATAATCTGGCGCAGCAAAACCCCGTCTCGGGAGATCAAAAACGTGCTTGGGTATGCGCTGATAGCCAACTGCTGCTGAGCAATCGCCATTGTCTTATCGATAAAGCTCATCAGCCTGACCCCTCTATCGATCAGGTATTCACGCACCGGCAGCTCATCATCGTCTACCGACATGAGCAGCACCGCAAAACGCTCTCTGTCCAACGCACCCATCAGTTTTTCAAGGCTGGGTAACTCACTGCGACATGGCGCGCACCAAGTCGCCCAGACGTTGAGCATGACGACTTTGCCACGATACTGCTCAAGCGGGGTCTGGCTTCCATCTAGTCCCGTCAACATGATCGCGGGAAAACGCTTCCCCTCAATGAGTCCCTTTTCAGGGGGCGGCGGCTCGCTGCATGCTGAGGCAGCCAATAACGTGATTAACAACAGCAGAAGCCTGCAGCGTCTCATCTATTAGCGACCAATGTTAGCGGCCAGTTTTTCCCGTTGATTTACGGCACTATCTGATCGATAACGATGGTCACGTCGTCGCTACCAACCGGCACATTTGCCGCGATGCCTTGCAGATCACCACTGGCCGATGATGCATCGCCGCTACGCGAGACGCGAGCGACAAGAATAACGTTTTGGTGGTCTGACAACTTCAGTGACGGCATCAACGCAGTCGTGTCATCCAGCGTAAAAGTTACGGGCAGCTCTTTGAGCTGTTTGCGCACAATAGCGACCGGCATGCGTGCATTTTCATCGGTGCGAGCAAAGATGAACACAGTGTCATCGGGCTCTGCTTTGCCCAGCAAATCGGGATTCAGCTCAACACGGCCCGAGATCTGAGTCGTGCGATCTGCTTCGCCTAGTGTGTCTTGAGTGACATCGCCGGACTGAGAGGCATCACCAAACGTTGGCGGCGCAGCATTACCCGTAGCCAGGTGACGTGCCTGGGCAATGTTACCTTCGATAATCCCCGCGTCTTCCGAGCCCGGCGTCAGTAGCGTCAGCAACTTCTCCCAGTAAGGAATGGACGCGAGAAAGTTACCCCGGTCAAATTCGTAGGTGGCGGATAACCACAACCCCTTGCCGTTGTTGGGGTCGAGCTCCAGAGCACGACGTATCAACGTGATCGGCCTGCCTTCGAGGCTTTCGTTGTTGCTGCTCATAGCCAGTGCATCGGCATAATCGAGGAGCAAATTGGGATCATTGGGACCGACCAGTTTAACGACGTTGCCATACGCGTTGGCTGCCTCCGCAAAGCGGCGCAGGGCAAAATAGGAGCGGCCGAGCATGTTCCAACCATCCACGTCATCGGGATTCTCGTGCATGCGCTGCTCCAGAGCCGCCACCATCGCCTCGATCTGACCCGGCAAATTATGGTCCGCTGTGTTCGGCGCAGCTATCTCGGCAGGCTGCTCCGCAAACGCCTGCGGATTGCCCAACGTCTGATAAAGCGTAATGGCAAGTGCAGGAACCGCCACCGCGACCAGCACAGCGGTGATCAAAGAGGGCTTTCTCTCGGTCTTTGTTTCGACAGCGGCGCTACTGTCACCGATATCCTCAAGCATCCGTTTTTGCAGGTCCGCACGCGCCTGATTGAGACGAATATCACTGAGCGTGCCCTGCTCCAGGTCTCTATCGAGGTCGGCAAACTGCTCTTTGTAGATGGATACGTTAACCGCAGTGCGATCGACTTCAGCCTTTGCAGAGCCACGCCGCAGCATGGGGGGGAGCAGAAAAAACAGGGCAACTGCAATAAATCCAGCAGCCACCATCCAAAAAACCATCATGCCTTATCTCTCCCGATATCCTCATTTAGCAGCTGATCAACGCGTTCACGCTCCTCCTTGGTGAGCACGGTTTCGGTGCCGCGTGCCCGGCGCCGTTTGAGCACCACAAACAGAACCGTCGCGCCGATCAACAACATGCCCAGCGGCCCCAGCCACAACAGCATCGTGGTGCTATTGAAGGGAGGACGGTAGCGAACAAAATCACCGTAACGTTCGACCAAATAGTCGACAATCTGCTGGTCACTCCATCCAGATTTCATTTTGTCGCGCACTTCATTGCGCATATCAATAGCAAGCTCAGCGTGGGAAGCTGCCACAGACTGATTCTGACAAACGAGACAGCGCAGCTCTTTGCTGAGTGCCATCACCCGTTTCTCCAGCACCGGATCTTCGGCCATGGGGGTCGCTTCATTTGCCACGACCGCGCCAGACAGCAACCCTGCAATCAATATGAGAGGTATCAGTATTTTCATTCCATTAACTCTATTGGTGTTAGCTCTCTAGCTTCAGCTTTTTAATCAGGGGGATGATGGTTTCGTCCAGTGCTTTTCGCGTTACCGGACCAATCTGCTTGTAGCGGATTGTGCCATTCTGGTCGATGAGGTAGGTCTCTGGAACGCCGTATACGCCGTAATCGAAACCAACTTTGCCTTCCACATCCTGAGCACTCAACACGTAGGGGTTGCCAAGCTGACGTAGCCAGCGGATGGCATCCGTCCGTTTATCTTTGTAGTTGAGACCATAGATCGGAACAATGTTCTGTTTGGCAAGCGCGATCAGCAGCGGGTGCTCGGCACGGCACGAGACGCACCACGATGCCCACACATTGAGCAGCCACACTTTGCCAGCCATATCGCTACGCGAGAATGTTTTTTCTGGCTGGTGCAACTGGCTGAGTTGAAACGCAGGCGCAGCTTTGTCAATCAACGGTGAAGGAACGTTGCGTGGATTGAGATCCAGCCCAATCAGCAAAAACACGGCGATACCGATAAAAACGGCGAGCGGGGCAATAAAACGAATCATCAACTACTAGCCTCTGTGGCGATGTTATTGTCAACAACCGCTCTACCATCGGCAATGGATGCCATACGCGCCTGTTGTTTGCGTGCGGCGATGCGGTAACGGCGGTCACTCATGGCCAGAAAACCGCCAATAGCGAGAAACCCACAGCCGCCCCACAACCAACCGATGAATGGTTTGTAGTAGACACGAACGCTCCAAGCGCCGCCGCTAAGTGGATCACCGAGCGATATGTAGAGATCGCGGGTAAAGCCATAATCGATAGCGGCCTCGGTCATAGGCATTGACTGTACGTTGTAAATACGTTTTTCCGGCTCCAGCACCATTAGATCTTTGCCGTCTTTGATGACTTGAATCATGCCGCGGTTGGCGCGGTAATTTGGACCAGTGGTCGACATAACGCCATCAAAGCGAAAGGTGTAACCAGACATCGTCAAGGTGTCGCCCACCTCCATACGCACATCCTGCTCAACCTCATAGCCTTTAACCAAAGTGATGCCTGCGACGATGACTGCGAGTCCGAAATGAGCTACCTGCATACCCAGGTAGCCGTTGGGCAAGCCCAGTAACGCAGTGATAGCGCTTTTGCCGCGCTTTATCTCCTGAGCAATCCTGCTCCCGACCCCCTGCAAAATCGACAGCATCAGCCAAGCAGCCAAAAACAATCCGACACTCACCATGAGTGATATTTCACCCATCAAGAATGGCAGCGCAACAGCTAATACGATGCTGATAATGAACGACGTGCGCAGCTGTTTGATCAGCTCGCCTGCATTACCCTGCTTCCAGCGTACATAGGGGCCAATCGACATCAACAGCAGCAACGGAATCATCGGCAGCAGAAACATGCTGTTGAAGTAGGGCTCACCGACAGATATTTTCGCAGGCTCGATAATGTTCAGTGCTACGAATGCATCGACGACCAGCGGGAACAGTGTGCCGAGCAGCACCACACCGAGTGCGACCACCAACAACACGTTATTGATGAGCAGCATGGTTTCTCGTGAGAAGGCGTTGAAACCACCGCCGAGCCCAACGCGCGGCGCACGCCATGCATAGAGCAACAGCGCGCCACCGATGACCACGCCAAGAAAGATCAGAATGAACAGGCCACGCTCGGGATCGGTGGCAAAGGCATGTACCGATGTTAAAACACCGGAACGAACCAGAAAGGTGCCCAGCAAGCTCAGTGAAAAGGCGAGGATGGCGAGTAGTACCGTCCAACTGCGGAAGCCGCCCCGTTTTTCGGTGACAGCAAGCGAGTGGATCAGTGCAGTGCCAGCCAACCACGGCATGAATGATGCGTTTTCAACGGGGTCCCAAAACCACCAGCCGCCCCAACCAAGTTCGTAATAGGCCCACCAGCTCCCCAGACCAATGCCAATGGTGAGGAACACCCAGGCCACAGTTGTCCACGGTCGTGACCAGCGCGCCCAGGCGGCATCAAGTTTGCCGCCGATCAAGGCCGCGATGGCAAAGGCAAATGCAACGGAAAAACCGACGTAGCCCATATAGAGCATCGGTGGATGGATGACCAGCCCGAAATCTTGCAGCAGCGGATTCAGGTCGCGACCATCGACAGCAGCCGGAAACAGCCGCTCAAACGGGTTGGAGGTAAACAGGATAAACAGCAAAAACCCAACACAGATCAAACCCATAACACCCAGCACCCGGGCAGCCATTGCCGGGGAGAGGTGGCGACTGAAGAGCGCAACTGCTGTAGCCCAGCCTGAGAGCATCAAAATCCACAACAGCAGAGAGCCCTCATGACCACCCCACACGGCGGCAACGCGGTACTGGATTGGCAGTGCCGAGTTGGAGTGTAACGCCACGTAGAGCACCGAGAAGTCATTCTGCACAAAGGCGTAGACGAGACAGCCGAAGGCGGTGGCGACAAACAGAAACAGCGCATACGCCGCCGGGCGAGCTACAGCAACCCACGCGGGAATGCGCAGAACCGTGCCAGCAATAGGCAGTATGCCGAGCAACAGTGCAACGCTGAGCGCGGTGATGAGGGCAAAATGCCCAATCTCTGGAATCATGGTCAGCGTGTCCTTTTATATTGTCGCGCTTAACTTGTCGCTTATTTACAGGGCGGGTTGCGCCACTGATGAGTTTGCCTGCTCAGCTTTCTCGAGCGCTGCCGCAACCTCGGGAGGCATGTAAGTCTCATCATGCTTGGCCAGCACCTCTTCGGCGTGGAACACGCCATCACTGCGCATGCGCCCCTGCGCGACCACCCCCTGCCCTTCCTGAAACAGGTCCGGGAGAATGCCGGTGTAGCTGACCGAGACCGTTTCGGCGTTGTCGGTGACATCAAAGCGCACCGTCAGACCCTCGCGTTTAACAGTCCCCTTTTTAACCAATCCACCCAAACGCATGGTGTGATCAACTGGTGCCTTATTGGCAACGATGTCGCTAGGGGAGAAAAAGTAGGCAAGGTTGCCCTCAAGTGCTTTGAGTACCAGTGTGGCCGCAATGGCGATAGCCACTAATCCACCGACAATAAAGGCCAGGCGTTTGTGTCTAGGTTTCATGACGTTTAGCTTCCTCAGCTTTAATCCGCATAATACGACTCAGCCGCTGCAGAATAGTTCGGCGACGCTGTTTTACCATCACAATTTCAACAATGATGAACAGCGCACTGACACCGAATGAGCCCCAGACGTAGAAGGCGTGCCCACCCATCGCAAAAAAATCCGCCATGGTTAACCTCTCCCGCCACGGTTGTCGGGACCGACTACCGAAGCGACCCAGTCTGTGTTTCGCTCACGCTCCAAAATAATGGAGCGCACCCGGCTTAACACCACAGCGATCGCGTAACTCCAGCAGGCAGCAGTCATAATCAGCAGCGTGGTCAGCATGATGCTGGTCATCGAAGGAGCAGCGCCAGGGCTGATGGATGCACCTTGGTGAAGGGTGTTCCACCACTGCACCGAGTAGTAGATGATCGGGATATTGACCGCGCCGACGAGCGCCAACAGAGCGCTGGCTTTATCGGCGCGACGTGGATCGTCGATGGAGGCGTGCAGGGCCATGAAACCAAAATAGAGGAACAGTAGAATCAGTTCAGAGGTGAGGCGTGCATCCCACACCCACCATGCACCCCACATCGGCTTGCCCCACAGTGCGCCGGTCCACAGCGCGAGAAAGGTAAACATCGCGCCGGTTGGTGCCAACGCCTGACTCATCATCGCGGAAACGCGCGTCTTGAAAGCCAGCCCGATCGCGGCCCACATCGCCATGACCAGATAGATGAACATCGACATCCACGCCGCCGGGACGTGAATAAACATAATGCGATAGCCCTCACCCTGCTTGTAGTCGGTGGGTGCCACGAAGAAGCTGAGGTAGAGCCCGACGACCATTAGCACTACAGCGAGCACACCAAACAGCGGTGCTAATCGGCCTGCCAGCGGATAAAAGGTGGGCGGCGAAGCGTACTTGAACCAGTTAATAGAACTCATAATTGGCGATACAACCCGTTATCGTAATCTTTTTATTCAATGGAAATGCGTAGTGCTGCGACAGCAGAGATGGGCGAGAAACAGAGCGCCAACACAAAAATAGCGCCGAGCATGGCAACATGGCTCTGTGCACCCAACCCGGATGTGCTCGCCTCAACGGCACCAGCCCCAAAAATCAGTACAGGAATGCACAACGGCAGCACGATCAGTGACAGCAGCACCCCGCCACCACGAAGGCCCAGCGTCAACGCTGCGCCAATAGCGCCGACCAAGCTCAGCACCGGAGTGCCAAGCAGCAGCGTTACGACCAGCACTCCCAATGCATCCAGCGCCATGTCGTACTGCAAGCCCAACAGCGGCGCCATCAATACAATCGGCAGACCTGAAACCAGCCAGTGAGCGCATATTTTTCCGAACACCAGCACCGATGGCGGCTGCGGTGTCAGCAGCATCTGCTCCAGACTGCCATCATCATAGTCGTTGGCAAACAGTCGCTCCATTGACAGCATCGATGCCAACAGCGCAGCAACCCAGACCACTCCAGGGGCGATAGTGCGCAGCGTGTCACTCTCAGGCCCGATACCCAAAGGGAACAGGCTGACCACAATGACGAAAAAGAACAGCGTCGTAAACACATCCGATTTGCGTCGTATGGCCAGGGTGAGATCGCGCCTCACTATACAGCGAAATGTTGCCCACATACCCATGGTTACTATGCGTCTAACTCTATCTCTTGCACGCGACCCGACGTCCACTCAATCTCTTGATGAGTTGTCAGCACCACCAAACCGCCTTGCGCCACATGCCGCTCAATGACCTCACGCAGCTGCTCAACCGCAGCGCTGTCCAGCGCAACAAATGGTTCGTCCAGTATCCACAGGCGCGCCGTTGTCAGCAGCAGACGCGCCAAAGCGACGCGGCGCTTCTGGCCCTGCGACAGCACTCTGACCGGCAGATCTTCATAACCGCGCAGACCAACCTCTTGCAGAGCATCCCAAATCTGCGTCTCTGCCAAATCGTCGCCATCAAGCTGGGCAGCGACGGATAAATTCTCTACCGCCGTTAAGTCACCTTTAACTGCGTTGAGGTGCCCCAGATACAGAACCTCTCGACAAAACCCTTCAGCCAGTGCGCCGATCTTTTCATCGCGCCAACGGATCTCTCCCTGCTCCGGCTCACTGAGACCGCACAGTGTACGCAGCAACGTGGTTTTGCCGCTGCCATTGCGACCACGCAAGTGCAACACTTCACCCTCGCCCAATGAAAAATTCAGAGCGGAAAACAGGCGACGATCACCGCGCACGCACTCCAGATCAACAACACTCAGCATTTATAGCGTATCCGCTGGCAGACGAAACGGGCGAGTATACAATATTAGCGCCAAGCTAAGAAATTATAGTGCGGAGAAATATTTGCACCCTAATATAGCCTGCGCAAACACTTTATCACCATGAATTAATTAATATTTCTCCACACCTCAGCGATACACCAAAGCACTAAACAGGGGCGCAAAAAAGCATTATGGCAATTACTGCGCGACTTGAGTCTTGATTTTTGACAAAAACCTATTTTAAATGTGCCTTTGTCGCTATTCATAAGGCGGCGGAAAATGTAGAATCTACGCCGCCCGCAGGGCTGGCGGCTGGGGATCGTGAGGAGAACATCTGTTTTTTTGCGTGACTTGGCATTTTGCAGCCGGGTGAGCCCTGAAATTGGATGATTGACCAAGGGCGTTATCAATAATAAACGGGGTGGAGGAGTGCAGGTTCAAGCTTCTGACTATTCCGAGAAACGACAGAACTTTAACGACAAGACAGACAGACTAAAAGGCTTTTAACCATGAAAAAGAGACGACTAGGTAAGGCGTTGTTCATATGCTTGTTGCCGATTTTGGCCGTTGGTTGTGCATCAACCGCCGAACTGAGCAAACTAAAAGAGTCCGTAGCTTCTGCTCAGACAACCGCCGACGAAGCAAAAGCGATGGCTGCTGATGCGAAGAGCATGGCGCAACAAGCGATGGACAAAGCAAACACGGCTGATTCAAATGCAGGTAGCGCCCAGCGTGCTGCTGAGAACGCGCTGGCTGAAGCACGCAAAGCCAACGAAAAAGCGGGTCGCATGTTTCAAAAGGCGATCAGCAAATAAGGTGTTGTAAAAAACTGCCGCTCTTGGGCTAAATAGAGCGGCAGCTTTTTCCCGTCTGTTCCTCCCTCCCGGCTTCAGTCGTTACGGCATATCCGCCGCAAGCACCTTGACGCCACCCATGGTGTGTTGCAGCGCTTTGGGCACACGAACGCTGCCATCCTCATTCTGATAGTTTTCCATAATCGCCACCAGCGTACGCCCCACAGCCAACCCTGAACCATTCAGCGTGTGCACCAACTCCGGCTTTTTGCTGTCTGGGTTGCGCCAGCGAATCTTCATGCGTCGCGCCTGAAAATCTTCATAGTTGCTGCATGAGGAGATCTCCCGATAACAGTTCTGTGCGGGTAGCCAGACTTCAATATCGTAGGTTTTGGCGGCAGAAAACCCGACATCACCGGCGCATAAATTAAGCACCCGATAGGGCAGTTCGAGCTTCTGCAAAATGGTCTCCGCGTTACGCGTCAGCTGTTCCAACGCCTCATAAGATGATTCTGGCTTAACGAACTGCACCATCTCCACCTTTTCGAACTGATGCTGGCGAATCATGCCGCGCGTATCTTTGCCATATGAGCCTGCTTCACTGCGAAAGCACGGTGTGTGCGCAACAAACTTGGTGGGCAGCCGCTGCGCATCAATGATGTTGCCGCGCATCATATTGGTCACTGGCACTTCAGCGGTGGGGATCAGGTAGTACTCCTGCTCGCCACCGATGGCGAACTGATCTTCAGCAAACTTTGGCAGTTGCCCCGTACCCTTCAGGCTTTCGCTGTTGACGATGTAGGGCACATAAACTTCACGATAACCATGCTCTTTGGTGTGCACATTGAGCATAAACTGAGTCAGCGCCCGATGCAGCTTTGCCAACGCCCCGCTCATCACCACAAAGCGTGATCCGGTCAACTTGGTGGCGGTCTCAAAATCCATCATGCTCAGTCGATCACCAAGATCGACGTGGTCCAGCGGCTCAAAATCGAATGCGCGCGGCGTGCCCCAGCGGCGCACCTCCTCATTGTCGCTCTCGTCACGCCCATCGGGAACGCTGTCGTGAAGCGTGTTAGGGATCGCCATCAAGAGATCATTCAGCTGTTGTTGAACCGCCGCCAGACGGGTTTCATTCTGCTTGAGTTGCGCGCCAAAATCGGCGACGGCAGCGAGCAGCGGTGCCACATCTTCGCCTTTAGCTTTGGCCTGACCGATCGCTTTCGAAGTGGTGTTACGCTCATTTTGCAGCTGCTCAGTCGTCACCTGCAATGACTTGCGCTCGCTCTCCAGCTGCTCCAGCTGTTTGCAATCCAGCTCAAAACCGCGCCGCTTTAACAGGCGCGCCGTCTGTGCGAGTTCGTTACGAATCAGTCGTGGGTCCAACATCGTTCTGTCTATGCTCCTAATTGCGCCGACCAGCTGATGATGTGTTGCGCATCAACTGTAGCTTGTAAATGGCTGAGGGCAGTCTGCACTTTGTCCGGCGTATCGAAAAATTCCACCACCAACGGCAGATCCAGCGAGAGATCAAGCAGGGTGGATGTGTGCAGTGCGCCGGAGCTACCGAAGCCCGATATTGCACGAAACACGCTGACGCCTCTGACCTGCTCCACATCGTGGAGCTGTTTGAGCAGTGCGTTCAACGTGCCCTCCCCTTCGGTGAGGTAAATTCTCACCACGGTTACTGCTGTCGTAGCTGTTTTTGTCATAGCTGCCGTCCCATGATAACGCCGAGCCAAGTGCCGCCGACGCAGAGGCCCACGCTGAGCACCATGTTCAGCACCGCCTTAATACGCTCACCCTGCTCGATCAGATTCAGCGTCTCGATAGAGAAGGTGGAGAACGTAGTGAATGCGCCCAACAATCCCACCAGCAACGCGCCCCGCCACTCTGCACTGATGGTGACGCGATCCGTCAACAGCACGTAGAGCACCCCCATCAACAACGAGCCGAGCACATTCACGGCCAGCGTGCCATAAGGGAATGAGCGACCAACTACCGCGTAGACCCAGTTAGACATGGTAAAGCGCATCACCGCACCGGCGGCGCCACCGGCCGCGATGGCGAACAGTTGCGTCATGCGCCTGTCCTGTTGTTGAGCTGAATCAAGCTATTAAACCGAATCAAACGATGTGGATTATTGATCATCGTGCGCCTGTCCATCCCGTTGCTCTCTGTTTTGCGCCTCTCTATCCAACGCTTTCAGATGATTTAACTTTTCGCCGATTTTGATCTCAAGGCCACGTGGCGCTGGACTGTAGTAGCGCCTGCCGCTCAGCTGCTCGGGAAAATAGTCCTCTGCCGCCGCATAAGCCTCGGGTTCGTCGTGTGCGTAGCGGTAATCTTTTCCGTAATCGAGTTCTTTCATCAGGCGTGTCGGTGCGTTGCGCAAATGCAGTGGCACCTCCAGCGAGCCGAATTTTTTGGCATCCGCCGCAGCGGCTTTATGAGCCATGTAAACAGCATTGCTCTTCGCGGCGCAGGCAAGATAAGTGACCGCTTGCGACAATGCCAGCTCGCCCTCGGGGCTGCCCAGTCGCTGCAATATTTCCCAGCTATTGAGCGCCAGCGTCAACGCGCGCGGATCGGCATTGCCAATATCTTCGCTGGCCATGCGCACCACGCGCCGGGCAATATACAGCGGGTCGCAGCCACCGTCCAACATGCGCGCCAACCAGTAGAGGGCGGCGTCCGGGGCCGAGCCGCGCACCGCTTTGTGCAGTGCTGAGATCTGATCATAAAACGCTTCGCCGTGGTGATCAAAACGGCGCGTGCCGCCCGCCAGCACCTCGTCCAGCAATGTTGCGCTAACAACCAAAGCGTCGTGTTGCTGCTCGGCAAGGCTACAGGCGATCTCAAGAAAATTGAGGGCGCGGCGGCCGTCGCCATCTGCGGCGCTGGCGATGCGATCACGCAGCTCGGTAGCAATATCGATCGTGTCACCACCGAGACCGTTCTCTTTATCGAGCAGCGCACGATCGATAAGTTGGCGAATTTCATCGGGCTGCAACGCTTTGAGCACGTAGACGCGGGCACGCGAGAGCAGCGCGTTATTCAACTCAAATGACGGATTCTCAGTGGTTGCACCAATGAAGGTAAAAGTACCGTTTTCAACAGCGGGCAGAAATGCATCCTGTTGCGATTTGTTAAAGCGGTGGACCTCATCGATGAACAGTACCGTACCGCGACCGCTGTGCTGACGCGCGTGCTGCGCCTGCTCGACAGCAGCGCGCACATCTTTGACACCCGCGAGCACCGCCGACAGGGTAATCATCTGCGCATCGGCCTGTGCGGCCATCATACGTGCCAACGTGGTTTTGCCGGTGCCGGGTGGCCCCCACAAGATCATAGAGTGCAGGCGGTCCGATTCGACCGCGCGACGCAGCGGCTTTCCCGGTCCGAGCAGGTGCTGCTGACCGCAGAAATCAGCCAGTATGCGTGGCCGCATGCGATCTGCCAGCGGGCGAAACTCGTCCGCTGGGTGCTGTTTCGCTTGTCTATGCGTGGCTATTGCTGCTCTCCCACCACATCGACGCCTGCTGGCACGACAAAGCGGAACAGCTCATCTTTTAACCGGATGTTGCGCTGACTATTGCTGAACTCCAGATAGGTGGTCTGATCGAACGCGTCGCGTAGCTCCATCGCCTGCAGGGTCTGCTCGCTAAAGCCAAGCCGCACCCGCTTGAAGTTGCTGTCAGTGGCCTTTGGGCTCAGCTCGACCCACTCCACCCCTTTGATGTTGCCCAGTTCGCGAATGTTGAAGCGCTCGTCCAGAGCAACAGATTGAGTGAGCAGCAGCGCCGGTGTATCGCCGAGTTCGCTGGACTGGGGCTTCACCGTGACCTGCTCCAAATCTTCGTCATAGAGCCAAATATTGCGTCCATCAGCGATGATCAGCTGAATGAATGGTTCGATATATTCCCAGCGAAAACGGCCCGGCTGTGACAGATAAAACGTGCCCTCTGCGCGCTGCGTGACCTGGCCATCGTCATTCAGAATGATCTGTGTGAATTGCGCGCGCAGAGTCTGCGTCTCTTTGTAGAAGTTCTGCAACTGCGCTGCGCCACCACCTGCGTGACTGGTCAGTGATGCGGTGATGAGTAACGTGCCGAGCAGGCGACGAATCAGTGGGGTTATTGGCATAGATAATGAGGCCTTAGTATTAGTCGTTGCGTATGTTCTCGCATATAAAAAAGTACTTTTTTCACCCTGATGGGGAAAATTAACTGCGAATATTTATGCCGCTATTCATGCAGATCACCTGTAGGTCCGTTCAAGCTTTGGCGGAACGGGCGAGGCTTTTCTGCGTATCAACGCCTGATCCGCTGAGGCTTGATCAGGCCTACGGCGATGTTTAACGCAGGTTAATCCCGTGCGGGCGGCGCTGGTGCCAGCACTTCGCGAGAACCATTGGACTGCACCGGGCCGACAACACCAGCCGCCTCCATCGCCTCGACCAGCCGCGCAGCCCGGTTATAACCGATTTTGAGCCGCCGCTGCACACCCGAGACGGAGGCACGGCGTGTTTCGGTCACAATCTGCAACGCCTCATCGTAGAGTGGATCGCTTTCGGCATCCGAGTTGCCGCTCTTTTCACCAGGCAGCCCGATATCGACCACCTCGGCGTGCAACACCTCTTCGATGTAGTCCGGCTCACCACTCCCACGCAGATGGGCGACGACGCGGTGTACCTCTTCATCCGAGACAAAAGCACCGTGCACGCGCGTGGGCACGCTGGTGCCCGGCGGCAGATAGAGCATGTCGCCATGGCCGAGCAGCTGCTCGGCGCCCATCTGATCAAGAATGGTGCGCGAATCGATTTTTGACGAAACCTGAAAGGCCATGCGTGTAGGGATATTGGCTTTGATCAGCCCGGTCAACACATCCACAGAGGGGCGTTGTGTAGCAAGAATCAGGTGAATGCCCGAAGCACGTGCTTTCTGCGCCAGCCGCGCGATCAGCTGTTCAACCTTTTTGCCCACTACCATCATCATGTCGGCAAGCTCATCGACAACAACCACGATAAACGGAATATGCTCCAGCATCGGCTGGTCGGCCAGGCTATCGCCGGGCTGTGGCGTAAACGTAGGGTCAGGAATCGGCGTACCGTTTTTTTCGGCCTCGCTGATTTTTTTGTTGTAACCACCGATGTTACGCACGCCAACTGAAGCCATCCAGCGGTAACGCTTCTCCATCTCGGCCACGCACCAGCGCAGCGCTGTGGCGGCATCTTTCATATCGGTGACCACCGGCGTCAACAGGTGTGGTATGCCTTCGTAGATCGACAGTTCAAGCATTTTCGGATCGATCATGATCAGCCGCACATCCCGTGCGGTGGCGTTGTAGAGCAAACTCAGCAGCATTGCGTTAACCGCCACCGATTTGCCCGACCCGGTCGTGCCTGCGACCAGCAAGTGGGGCATCTTGATCAGGTCAACCACAACCGGCAGGCCGACGATATCTTTGCCCAGAGCCAGACTGAGTGGTGATCCGGCACAATCATAGGCTTTGGATTTGATGATTTCGCTGAGGCACACAGTTTCGCGCAGCTCATTAGGGATCTCCAGCCCGATCACCGGCTTGCCGGGGATGACCTCCACCACGCGCACGCTATTGACGGAGAGCGCGCGCGCCAGATCTTTGCTGAGGTTGGTGACCTGATTGACCTTGAGGCCCGCAGCAAGCTCCAGCTCAAAACTGGTGATGATGGGGCCGGGGTGTACCGCAACAACCCGCGCCTCAACACCGAAGTCACGCAGCTTTAGCTCTACCTGGCGCGACAGCACCTCCAGCGACTCCTTCGATGGCCCGCCGACGTGCGGCTCTTTGTTATCGAGCAGTGACAGAGGTGGCAGGGTGGTGTTTGGGTTGGTGTCGGTAAACAGCGGCAGTTGCCGCTCCTGATCGACCCGCTCACTGATCTCGATGACATTCAACGTCGGTTCAATGCGCGGTGGTGGGCGCTGCTCCACTTTTTTGACCTCTTCACGGATCGACTCCGCACGCTGCTGCTGCACCATTCTGAAACGCGCATACTCACTCAAACGACCCAATTGAATGCGCAGATAGTCGCCGAACTGAAGCGTAATGCGGCCCGTACTGTCGATCAGCCAGACCCAGGAGAGGCCGGTAAACAGTGTGATACCGGTCAGGAACAGCGCCAGTAAAAACAGCGTCGCACCAAGAAAGCTGAACAGTTTAACCAGCAGTGCGCCGAACAGATCACCGAGGATACCGCCCGACTGCAGCGGCAGATGCTGGCCAAACTCGCCGAAGTGCAGCGCAGCGATGGCGGCGCCAGTGCTGAGGGTCAACACAAACCCCGTTGCGGCGAGTACCAGCGGATAGCGGTGGATCTCTACGCCAGGCTTGCTGCTGCGACCGCGATAGAGGGTGAGCGCAGCATGGATCACCATCAACGGAAAGAGGTAAGCCATATAACCAAACAGATAAAAAAAGAGATCGGCAAACCAGGCGCCGACGACGCCGCCGGTGTTAGTCGGTACTGTGTTACCACCATGATGAGACCAGCCCGGATCAGCGGGATCGTAGCTGGTCAGCGATATGAACAGATAGATGGCAATCGCACCAAACAGCCACAGCGCAATTTCGCGAACGCCCTTGCCCATATAAGCTGTGGTGGACGGCGTATTCTGCTTCTTCTTTGTAGCTTGTCCCAACGATGTAGCCTTTAGTATCTGTCAGCGAGGGCTCACATAACGACGGGACGGATACTGTCCGCCGCTCTGCCCGCGCCTATTGTATCGGGTGCCGGTAGCGATGGAAAAAAAGAATCGGCCACGTAGGCGATTTTTCTCCTTTACCGGTCGGGCGGGTTTGCGTAACATTTGCGCTTTTACTGCCCACCTGACAATTTTCCACTCAAGAGTACCGATATCTATGAGCGCAACAAAACATTGCCGTCTGCTTATCCTCGGTTCGGGACCAGCGGGTTATACCGCCGCTGTTTATGCCGCCAGAGCCAACCTCGACCCTGTTCTTGTCACTGGCATGCAGCAGGGTGGTCAATTGACCACCACCACCGATGTAGATAATTGGCCCGGTGACAGTGCAGGCGTGCAGGGACCCGAACTGATGGAGCGCATGCACAAACACGCCGAGCGTTTTAACACCGAAATTATCTTTGATCACATTAACAAAGCCGACTTGGCAGAGCCGCCCTTTACGCTGACCGGTGACAACGGCATCTACACCTGTGACGCTCTAATTATCGCCACAGGCGCATCGGCGAGATATCTGGGGCTGCCTTCCGAAGAGGCCTTTATGGGACGCGGCGTCTCTGCCTGTGCAACATGCGATGGCTTTTTCTATAAAAACCAGAAAGTTGCGGTGATCGGTGGTGGCAATACTGCCGTTGAGGAGGCGCTCTATCTCTCTAACATCGCTTCTGAAGTGGTTGTGGTGCATCGCAGGGACAGTCTTAAAGCAGAGAAAATCCTCGTCAATCAGCTGCTGGAAAAAGCGGAAAACGGCAACATCTGTGTTGAATGGAACAGCACTTTGAAAGAGGTTCTGGGCAGTGACATGGGCGTGACCGGCATGCGGCTCGAAAGTATTGATGATGGCACAACTCGCGATATAGACGTACAGGGTGTGTTTATCGCCATTGGTCACTCACCCAATACCGATCTGTTCACCGATCAGCTTGAGATGAGCCACGGCTATATCCGCGTCAAGGGTGGCAATGTTGGCAATGCGACAGCTGCCAGCATTCCCGGCGTGTTCGCGGCGGGTGACGTTGCTGACTCCATCTACCGCCAGGCTATCACCTCCGCCGGCTCGGGCTGTATGGCAGCGCTGGATGCAGAGCGTTACCTCGATAATCTGCCCCACGATTGAAATGGTGCACGCAATGGGCAGGGATGCGCGCTCGGCGTCAACGTAGGTTAATACCCGTTGATACGACTAGTTGAGACCATTGGTTAAAGAGCATGGGTAAAACCAAGAGTCAAACAGTTCGCAGTTGAGGAGGAGTCACCAATGATTAGCGCTGATGAACGAAGAAAATTTCCACGGATGGTTGTCGATTGCAAAGTGGCCTACCGCGATGAAAATGGCACCACCGACGACGTTAACAGAACCATAAACCTGAGCGCCAACGGCATCCTGTTTAACGCCGTGCAGTCACTCAATGTAGGCGCACAGCTAGAGGTTAACGTTGTACCCTTCAATAATGTGACGCCACCGCTACACGCCATGATCGAAGTGGTGCGTAGCCGCTACGATGACGACTGCGAACAGTACGAAGTGGCGGCGTCCATCAAACAGATTATTCAGTGAGCAGACATGAGCCTGGCACCGATTTTGGCTGCTGGTAACAACCGATAATAATAACCGAATGCGTTTTGAATGAACGTCACCTCAAATATTGATGACGCAGCATCCCGCTACGCCTTTCCCGATGCCGGGTCTGCGTTGGAAGATCCCAACGGCCTACTTGCGGTGGGCGGTGACCTGAACCCCGCACGGCTGGTTGCAGCGTATCGACGCGGTATTTTTCCGTGGTACAGCGAAGGCGAGCCGGTGCTGTGGTGGTCGCCCGCCCCACGTGCGGTACTGTTTCCCGAAAAATTAAAAATATCACGCAGCCTGCGTAAAACACTGCGCCGCAATCGCTACCGCGTCACCATGGACCACGCCTTTCGTCAGGTGATGAGCTACTGCGCTGCCGCGCGCAAAGACCAGGAGGGCACGTGGATCACGGTGGACATGATCGACGCCTACTGCCAACTGCACGCGCTGGGTTTTGCGCACTCGGTTGAGGCTTGGTACGACGACGAACTGGTCGGTGGTCTGTACGGCGTAGCGCTGGGCCGTCTGTTTTTTGGCGAGTCAATGTTTCACCGCCAGCGCGATGCATCCAAGGTCGCCTTTGCCCATTTAGTGCGACAGCTGATGCGTTGGGGTTATCCGGTGATCGATTGCCAGGTCAACTCACCTCATCTCATCAGTCTCGGCGCAGAGGAGGTCAGCCGCGACAATTTTAGCCGACTGCTTGAGCGTTGGCGTGACGAAGCGGGGCGTCCGGGGTTGTGGCAGTGCTCTCTGACATTTGACTGGTGACGGGTTCGTGAGCCCTTTGTGAACAGA